>JBEDUI010000296.1:0-80462 GCA_040414495.1 Mycobacteriales bacterium | reverse complement strand
CCGGCCTTCGAGGCGGCGTAGTTGACCTGCCCGGCCGACCCGAGCAGCCCGACCACCGAGGAGACGAAGATCATCCGGCCGGACCGGGCCCGCAGCATCTTCGGCGCCGCCCGCTTGGCGACCCGGTAGGCCGCGGTCAGGTTGGTGTCCAGGACCCGGGTGAATTGGTCCTCGCTCATCCGTAGCAGCAGCGTGTCGTCGGTGATGCCGGCGTTGGAGACCAGCACCTCGACCGGTCCGTGCGCGGCCTCGACCTCGGTGAAGGCCCGGTCGACCGCCTCGGCGTCGGTGACATCGCACTGCACACCGAGCAGCCCAGCGGGCGCCGCGGTGCTGTTGTAGGTCACCGCGACTTTGTCGCCGGCGGCGGCAAACGCCTGGGCGATCCCCAGCCCGATTCCGCGGTTGCCCCCGGTCACGAGAACGGAACGGCTCACAAATCCCTCCGGTGCTGGCTTTTCGTGAATACGCCGGAGAGAGGCTACCTGTCGACCGGCGCAGCTACAGCAGTCGGTTCGTCCAGAACAGCGAGGCGCCGGCCGCCGCGAACGCCAGCACCAGGCCGAATCCGATCGCCCAGGTGGTGACCTCTCGGGGTTTCTTCACGAAACCGATCTGGCTGCCCAGGTCCCGGTAGACGTCGCGCAGCTCCTGCTCGGAGGCGGCGGCGTGGTAGCTACCGCCGGTGCCGGCGGCGATCTGCTTCATCGTGTCGGTGTCGACCGGGACCGAACTGCGGTTGCCCTCGATGTCGACCTCGCCGTTGGGCGTACCGAACGCGATCGTCGAGATCGGCACCTTGGCCGCCTTCGCCGCCGTGATCGCACTGTCGACCGGACGGCCCAGAGTGCGGGCGCCGTCGGAGAGCATGACGATCCGCTCCGGCGGCGCGCTGGTCTTGCCACCGGGGATTTCCTGCTGGAATGTCTGCAACGCATCCAGCGCGGCGAAGATCGCATCGCCGGTCGCGGTCGAGGCGGCCGTGTGCAGCCGGCCGATCGCGCTCTGGACCTGGGCGCGGTTGGTGGTCGGCTTGGCGTCGATGCTGGTGGTCCCGGAGAACGACTCCAGGCCCAGGTTGATCGAGGACGGCAGCAGGTTCGCGAACTCCTTGCCCGCCGCCTGGGCCGCCTTGAGCCGGGTTGGGCTCACGTCGGTGGCGTCCATCGAGAACGACACGTCGATCACCATCATCACCGTGGCCCGGTCCCGGGGCACCTTGACCTGACGGCTCGGCCGGGCCATCGCCACCGTCAGCGAGGCCAGCGCGAGCAGCAACAAGCCGAACGCGACGTGCCGCCGCCACCCCGGCCGGCGCGGCGCCAGGCTGCCCAACAGCGCGGCGTTGCTGAACCGGACCGCGTACCGCTTGCGCCGCAGCTGCAGCAGTACGTACAGCACCAACAACGCACCGACCGCGAACAGCAGCCACAGCCAGCTCGGGGAAAGGAGATGGATCATCGACTCAGCTCCTGCGCAGCGGTCGGCGGAACGGTCATCGCAAGGCCCCGCCGGAGGCGCCGCGCCGGCGCGCGGCCACGAAACGGACGATGTCGAGCAGCCAGTCGCGGTCGGTCCGCAAGGTCAGCGCGGCGACGCCGGCCCGGCGCAACGCGGACGCGATCTCCTCCCGCTCCTTGCGAGCGGCGGCGGCGTAGTTCTCCCGCAGCGTGCGCTTGGCCGTCTGCACCTCGAGGTGCTCGCCCGACTCGGGGTCCACGACCGTGAGCATGCCGACGTTGGGCAGTTCCAGCTCGCGCGGGTCCAGCACCTCGATCGCCAGCACCTCGTGCCGGCCGGTCAACCCACGCAACGGAGCTTCCCAGTTGCGTTCGCCGAGGAAGTCGGAGATCACCACGGCCAGCCCACGACGGCGGGGCGGGCGGCGCAGCGACTCAAGCACCGCGCCCAGGTCGCCCCGCCGGCCCTCGGCCGCGCGTGGGGTCGAGGCGACCTTGCGGATGACCGCCCGGGCGTGCGCCCGACCGGATTGAGCCGGGACTCGGATAACCTCCTGGCCGGTCGTGATGACGGCGCCGATCCGGTTGCCACCCTGCTGGGTCAGGTACACGATCGCGGCCATCCCGGCGATGGCCAGATCCCGTTTCTCGCAGGCCGCGGTACCGAAGTCCAGGCTCGGCGAGAGGTCGACCACGACCCAGGTTTCCAGCTCCCGGTCGGCGATCGTCTCCCGTACATGCGGCACGGTCGTACGGGCGGTGACCGGCCAGTCCATCCGGCGTACGTCGTCACCGGGGTGGTAGACCCGCGACTCCCCCGGCTCCGAACCCGGACCGGGGACCAGGCCGAGGTGGTTGCCCTGCAACAGCCCGTCGAGACGGCGACGGACCGTGAGCTCCAGCTTGGCGAGCACTGCGTCGACCGGTTGCCCGGACAGCGACGGCGGCGGCCCGGACAGCGGGGGCACACTCACGCGGAACGCTCCCCGGGCGGCGGAACCGCCGGGATCGGCGCCGAGGGCGGTCCGGCCTGGTAGCCCGACCGCTGCTGGCGGGCGCTGACCTGCGGCAGCGGGACGGTCTGCAGGACCCGGCGCACCACGTGGTCGGCCGGCACGCCGTCGGCCAGCGCGTCGTACGAGAGCACGAGCCGGTGCCGGAGTACGTCGGTCGCGATATCCACCACGTCCTGCGGCAGCACGTAGTCCCGCCCGCGTACCAGGGCCAGGGCCCGGCTGGAGGCGATGAGGCCAAGCGACGCACGCGGGCTGGCGCCGTAGGTCACCCAGGTCCCCACGTCCGGCATACCGTGGTCCTTGGGCGAACGGGTGGCGAACACCAACCGCACCACGTAGTCGACCAGCGCATGGTGCACGAACACGTGACTCGCGGTGTGTTGCAACCGCAGGATGTCCTCGGGCCCCAGCACCTGCTCGGCGACCGGCGGCTCGATGCCCATCCGGTAGATGATCTCCCGCTCCTCTTCCATGCTCGGATAGTCGACCGCGATCTTGAGCAGGAACCGGTCGCGCTGCGCCTCGGGCAGCGGATATACACCCTCGGACTCGATCGGGTTCTGGGTGGCGAGTACGAGGAACGGCGCCGGCATTTCGTACGTGGTTCCGCCGATCGAGACCTGCCGTTCGGCCATAACCTCCAGCAGCGCGGACTGGACCTTGGCCGGGGCGCGGTTGATCTCGTCGGTGAGCAGGAAGTTGGCGAACACCGGACCGAGCTCGGTGTCGAACCGCTCCTGGCCGGCGCGGTAGATGCGGGTACCGATGATGTCGGCCGGCACCAGGTCAGGAGTGAACTGGACCCGGGAGAAGGTCCCGCCGCACACCCGGGCCAACGTCTCGACCGCCAATGTCTTGGCGACACCCGGCACACCTTCGAGCAGACAATGCCCGCGGGCCAACAGGGCCACCATCAACCGCTCGACCATCCGGTCCTGACCGACGATGACGCGCTTGATCTCGAACATCGCCCGCTCCAGCAGCGTCGCGTCCTGCGCGGGAGTGCTCGGGGGCGCGGGTTGCGGCTGGCCAGCGGAGTCGGTCACGGTGGGTCCTCCCAGGATGATCGAGTGATCTGAACGCCGGTCGCGGTGAAGCGTCGATGACGTGATGCCCGCGAAAGCAACGTTACGACGTCGAGCCAGAGAATGTGGTTCGACCCGACTGAGCTGATCAACAACGGCTGCCTGGTACTAACGGTGTCGCGGCAATTGCATCACCAGATATGCAACGCCGGGACCGGAGAATATGGGGCGAGTTGGTCGCATGGACCTCTTACCTGGTGTAGCGTCACAGGCGCGTCGGGCAGCTCCCCCCGTGGCTGCCCGACGCCTCTTTCGTTTATGTAGCGCGAAATCCGCTTCTGTACGGCATGTTTCCGGCCGTCCCACTTGAGCGTCGAAGGACTCGCGCCCACACCCGGCCTGGTGGCGAAATTAATTCGACCTACCGTGCGGATCAGTGCGCCATCTGCCGGACGCGCATTGTGACGAGCGTCGCACGGAACGCGACAGCCGATCGGTCGGGTGGCATGACGCGACCGACTTCGCGTGACCGTTCCCGGACATCTCGCCGGATTTTCGCCGCCGCCACGTAACGCCCTCGGCATCCCGGCCGCGGAGCCGGGCATCAGCACACCACCAGAGAAATTCACGTCACGTTGCAAGCCAGGTTTGCCGTCCGACAGTCGGCGATATATCGTTAGCTTCGTCGATAGTACGAGCAATCTATTTCCCTTTGAGGAGGCATCATGAGCGCCACATTCAGCGCAGATGGCAGCTGGTCCAGTCCCCGTTGGGAGGGCCGCAAGTCCGGACGTCAGGAACGTTCCGCCGAAGGCCACGGCGGCCCGGGGCGGCGCGGACGCGTCGGCCCGCCGTTCATGGACTGGCTCGCAATGGCTCAATCGGCCGGTCAAGCCCATGGCGGTTGGCGCGGCCCCGGCGGACACGCTCACGCCGGGCCGGAGCACCCGCATCACCACCCGCGCGGTGGGCGGCCGTTCGGCGACTTCGGTGACTTCGCCGAGTTCGGCCGGATGTTCGCCGGCTTTGGTCGCGGTTTCGGAGGCGGACGCGGCGGTCGCCGTGGCCCCCGCGTCGGGCGCGGCGACATCCGCGCCGGAATCCTGATCCTGCTCTCCGAGGAGCAGCGCAACGGCTACCAGATCATTCAAGAGCTCGAACACCGCAGCGGCGGCGCCTGGCGACCCAGCCCGGGCTCGATCTACCCGGCGTTGTCCCAACTGGAGGACGAAGGGCTCATCGAGCAGGTCGCGGCCACCGGCGAATCCCGCCGGATGTTCCGGCTGACCGACGAAGGCCGTACCTACGTCGAATCGCATCGCGACGAGTTGACCGCTCCATGGGAGACGGTGAGCAGTTCGGTGCGCGACGGGATCTTCGAGTTGCGCGATCTGTTGGCCCAGACCGCGGTCGCGGCCATGCAGGTCTCGCGGGCCGGGACGGACAGTCAGATCGCCGCGGCGATGTCGCTGCTGGACGAAACCAGGCGCGGTCTCTACCGCATCCTGGCCGACGGCGACATGCCGGCCAACGCCGGGCCGCAGGACGAACGCGATGACGACGACGACTGAGTCGGTGCCAGACTGGCGGAATGAGCGGTCTACCCGACAATCAGCCGTCAGAGCAGGCAACCCACGGCGGGACGGATCCGGAACAACCGATCTGTTCCGCCAAGGGCTGCCAGCAACCGGCCCGCTGGACGCTCTTGTGGAACAACCCCAAGATCCACACCCCGGATCGGGAGAAGAGCTGGCTGGCCTGCGACGAGCACCGCGATCATCTGGCCGACTTCCTCGGCCGGCGTGGATTCTTGCGTCGCTACGAAGCTCTGTAAATCAAGCCGAACGACGCTAGGGCCTGTCTCTTAAATCCTCGGCCTGCTGCGCGGCGCCCAGGATCAAGAGACACGCCTTAGCCACCGATCGCGGACATCGGCCGGTCGGGCTGGACGAACTCGGGGTCGCCTATCCCGTGACCGCGCCGCTTGCCCGCGACCGCCCGCCGGATCAGCTCCGCCAACTCCGCGTCGCTGGCCCCGGCCCGCAACGGGGTCCGCAGGTCGGATTCCTCGCGGGCGAACAGGCAGTTGCGGACCTGACCGTCGGCGGTGAATCGCAGCCGGTCGCAGGCCGCGCAGAACGGCTTGGTGACCGATGCGATCACGCCGACCACGCCGGTCTGGCCGGCCGGCAGTCCGGGCCCACCCAACACCTCGAACGTCTCGGCCGGCGCGCTGCCGCGACCGGGCAATGGCCGCAGCTCGTACGCGGTCTGCAGGGCGGCCAGAATCTCCTCGCCAGTCAGCATCTGCTTTCGGTCCCACCCGTGTTGCGGGTCCAACGGCATTTGCTCGATGAACCGAAGTCGGTAGCCCCGCTCCAGGCACCACCGCAGCAGGTCGACCGGTTCGTTCTCGTTGACGCCGCGCAGTAGCACCGTATTGACCTTCACCGGGGTCAGCCCCGCGGCCGCCGCCGCGCGTAGTCCGGCCAGTACGTCCGCGTGCCGATCGCGCCGGGTCAACGTGACGAACCGCTGCGGGTCGAGGGTGTCCAGCGAGACGTTGATGCGATCCAGCCCAGCCGCGGCCAAGCCCTCGGCGTACCGGGTCAGCGCCACCCCGTTGGTGGTCATCGACAGCTCAGGGCGTGGTCGCAGCGCCGCGAAACGGGCGACCAGATCGACGATGCCGGGGCGGACCAGCGGCTCGCCGCCGGTGATCCGCAGCCGGCGTACACCCAGCCCGATCGCGATGTCGACCAGCCGCACCAACTCGTCGTCGGTGAGCACGACCGACCGCGCCAACCACGGCAGCCCCTCGGCCGGCATGCAGTACGTGCAGCGCAGCGAACAGCGGTCGGTCAACGAGATCCGCAGGTCGGTGGCCACTCGGCCAAAGCCGTCAACGAGTGGGCCGGCGCTGGCTCCGAGTGCGGCGGCATCCATCGCCCCAGCCTAGGTCGGACCAACGGACAGCGCAGGCCCGACCCACCATCTTGTCGATCACGTGCCCGGTCGGGTCGCCCCCACCAGGCCGTCGTACCAGATCGGCACGATCTTGATCACCTCGCCGCTTTCCGGCGCCTCGATCACCTGGTTGTTGCCGATGTAGATGGCGACGTGGTGGATGGTCGAGGGCGTGCCGTCGTAGGACCAGAAGAGCAGGTCACCGGGCATTAGGTTGCTCAGCGACGGATGCGAGCCGGACTCGTACTGGTAGCCGCTGAAGTGCGGCAACGAGATGCCCTCCTGCGCCCAGGAGAACAGCGCCAGCCCCGAGCAGTCGAAGCCCAGAACGCCCTCATCGGGCGGGGTGCCGTAGCTCGGGCCGCTTGCGGTACCACCGGACCACGCATACGGCGTGCCCAGCCACTGTTCGGCCTGCTGCACCACGGCCTGTCCCTTGGCCGCGCTCCAGCCACCCCCACCGCTCTGCGGCGGCGTCGGCGGCGCTGGCTGCTGCGGCGGATCCTGCTGCTTGACCGGTTCGCCCTGTGGCGGGCCTTGTTGTTGTTGCTGCTGTTGTTGCAGCAGCAACAACCGTTGCTGTTCGCGCAGCTTGGCCGCGCGCTCCCGGGCCTGGCGCTTGGCGCGGGCCAACGCCGCGGCCCGCTGGCGGGCCAGGACTTCCTGGTGGTGCTTCCACTTCAGGTACGCCTGCCGCGCGGTGAGCAGGCCGGAGAGTCGGGCCTTGGCCTCGACAAGTTCGCCTTCCAGCTTGGTCTTATTCGCGGTCAGCGTGGCCATTTGCTCCCGGGCCGCGGATACCTTGGCCTCCGCGGTCCGTTTGGCGCCGGCGGCCTTCGCCTTGGCCACCCCGGCCGCCGCGACGGCCGCTCGTGCGGCCGAGTCGGCGTTGCTCTTCTGCACGTCGGCGAGCTGGACCTTGCCCAGTACGTCGGTGTGCCGTTCCCCGGCCGCCTGCAGCAGCCCGGCCCGCTCGATGAAGTCGGATGGACCGTTGGCGTCGAGCAACGCGGTCGACGGGCCGATCGTGCTGCCGTAGATGTAGCTCTGCCGCGCGAACTTGCCCACCGATGCTCGGGCCTGGGTGACCTGCTTGCGCGCCTTCACTACCCGCGCCTTGGCCGTGGCGGCCTTACGTTGCGCCGTCTGGTAGTCGGTGAAGGCCTTGTTGTAGCGCTCGCCGGCGAGTTCGGCCGAGTCGTTGAGGCGCTGGATCTGACCGGCCGCCTGCGCCACTTCCGCCTGCAGCCTTCCGACGTCCTTGGCCCGCTGCGCCTTGTCGCGCTGTGCCGAGTGGATCTGGCCGTCGCTTGGGTTCTGCGGATCGGCTTGCGCTGCCTGCGGCATGACCGCAACCGACACCAGTGCGGTCAGCGCCACGAGCAGGAGGGAGACGCCCCGTCGCTCCATCATGTGGAGTACACCTCCGTAGCCCGAAAGCTGGTTGTGGTCCCGCGACACCCCCACTTTCAGGGACCACGCGTAACCATGCCATCACCGGCCACTGTGGCGCCAGTAGTGCACAGGAAAAACTTCAGCCACAATCGGGAGATACGGCAATAATCGGTCACATATAGCGAGACGGTACGGCGAGGACATGACGAACCTCACCGTTCACGTAAAGGACAGTCGACTATCCGAGTCGCGTATCGGACGGCCGCCTTTCAAAGATCGGGCAGGGTTACCTCACCCGCCCGGGTCAGGACCCGTATTCGGCCCGCAGCTTGAACTTCTGGATCTTGCCGGTCGCGGTACGTGGGATCGCGGTGCGGAAGGCGACCGACGTCGGCGCCTTGTAGCCGGCCAGCCGGGACTTGCAGTGCGCGATGATGTCCGCCTCTGTCACGGCATCGGTCACCGAGTCGGCCCCGTCGCCCTCGCGCAGTACAACCAGCGCCTTGACCGTCTCACCCCACTTCTCGTCGGGCACTCCGATCACCGCCACCTCGGCTACGGCGGGGTGGCCGTAGATGCAGTCCTCGACCTCGATCGAGGAGACGTTCTCCCCGCCGGTGATGATCACGTCCTTCTTGCGGTCGGTGACCGTCAGGTAGCCCTCGTCGTCGAGCCGGCCGCCGTCACCGGTGTGGAACCAGCCGCCGTGCAGCGCCTCGTCGCTGGCTTCCTTGTTGTTCCAGTAGCCAGTGAGTACGACATTGGAGCGGGCCAGCACCTCGCCGTCCTCGCTCACGTCGAGCCGCACGCCCAGTGCTGGCGCGCCGGCCCGGGTCAGGCGCCCCGCCCGCTCGTCGGCCGGGAGGTCGTCGTATTCGGTGCGGCTACGGTTCAACGTCAGCAGCGGCGAGGTCTCGGTCAGGCCGTACAGCTGGATGAACTCCCAACCCAGCTCCGACTCGACCCGGGCGATGGTGCGCGAGGGCGGCGCCGCGCCTGCGCAGACAATGCGGAGCCGGTCCCGACCGGGAATCGCGCGGTCCCAGGCGGCGGCCGCGTCCAGGACGGTGTTCCACACCGTCGGCGCGCCGCACATGAGGGTCACGCCGTGCCGCTCGACGCGACGCAGGATCTCCGTGCCGTCGACCTTGCGCAGCACAACCTGCGGAACGCCCAGACCCGCCAACGTGTAGACCATTCCCCAGCCGTTGACGTGGAACATCGGCAGCGTGTGCAGGTAGACGTCGCGGTCGCTGACCCCGGCGTGCAATCCAAAGGTGACGGCATTCAGCCACAGGCTGCGGTGGCTCAGCTGTACGCCCTTGGGGCGGGCAGTCGTGCCGCTGGTGTAGTTGATCGTCGCGGTCGCGTCCTCGTCCGGGTCGACCCATGGCCGCGGTTCGCGATCGAAGCGCAGCAACGCCGCGTCGCTCTGGGCGCCGAGGGTGAAGACGTACTCGGCGCGCAGCTGCGCCAGCGACTCGGCCAGCTCAGGGTCGATCAGCAGCATGCGGGCGCCGCTGTGTTCGAGGATGTACGCCACCTCGGCCGGCCGTAGCCGAAAGTTGATCGGGATCAGAACCCGGCCGGAGGACGGCACGGCCAGCAGCAGTTCCAGCAGTCGGGCCGAGTTGTGGCTGACGACCGCAATGCGCTCCCCCACGCCGATTCCGAGTTCGTCCAGCCCGGCCCGCAACGCCCGGCCGCGAGTGACCAGGTCGCCGTAACTGCGCACGCCCAGCGGCTCACCCGGGGCATTCGGCTCGTCGACCACGCCGACCCGGTCCGCATATATCGCACCGGCGCGGTAGGTGAAGTCTTCGGTGGTGAGCGGAACGCGCATGGGCGGCCTCCAACCGAGGTAGGCACCGCAGCCTGAGCCGCCTGCGCGGCCCCGCCGCGGACTTCGGTTCACCGTAACCGGTCAGACCGCGCCCGGCCGATGGCTCAGACGGATTCGGCCACCTCGGTGGAGTCGGCCGGCTCAGCTTGCGTGCCAGTGCCCGCGGCCTTACGCCGCGTCCACCACCGCTGCACGTACACCGACGCGATCGTGATGACGATGCCGTAGAAGTACCCGAATAGCAGGTCGATCAGGTAGTGCTCGCCGGAGTAGACCAACGCCCAGCCCATCGCGAACGGGTAGAGCGCCAACGGAATCTTCCACCACCATCGCACCCGCGGGATGAAGTACAGGGCGACCAGGGTCGCGGTCGCGGTGTGCAGGGACGGCATCGCGGCCACCGCGTTGACCTGCGCCTGCGCACTTGCCAGCAGGTTGCCGGCGTGCTGCCAGTGCAACTCCAACCACCCGCGCGAGGAGATGCGGACGACCGGGTCGATCAGGCCCTGCCGGGCGGCGTACCACGGCGGCGCCGCCGGGTAGAGCACGTAGGTCACCAGGCCGGCGAACGACAACGCGATGATCCGGCCGATGAAGATCAGCCACTGTTGCCGGTTACGCAGCCACAGGATGACCGCCGCAATCGGTGTGACCAGGAAGTGCGAGGTGTAGACCAGCGTCTCGACCGCGTCCCACCAATGCGGCTGGCCCGGGTGGTAAAGGTGCTGCTGCATCCAGAACGAGGGCAACGTGCCGCCGGTCAGCCACAGATCCGCGGTGACCGGGCCGGTCACGTGGGTCGCGATGCCCAGGTTGTCGGCGATGCCGCGGGTGTAGTCGTACAGCACCAGCGCCGCGGTGAACGGCAGCCAGTCCAGCAGGATCCGCAGGAAGCTGCGCCAACCGCGCCCCAGGCACTGGGTGCCTAGGCCCGCGACCGTCCAGACCAGCAGGCCTTCGCGGTCCTCGGGAACACCAACGAAGATGCTGAACAAAATGAGGGCGATAAAGTAAACGACCACTGACCAACGGCGAATCAATCGCCAACGCCGCTCCCTTTCGGGGTCTTCCGCCACCGATGACTGTGGCTCTTCGACGGGAGCAGGGGCGAGTGACATAGCCGATTATTCTACCCAGACGTCGCCCGAGCGCTTATCTAGCGCAAGCCTTTGTTCACGACGGCGGCATACAAAGATTAGCTTGCCAAGTTTTGCCTGAATCCTCACGAACGCCTCTGCGCGGCCCACTGGCCGCCACGATCGCCGGCAACGTGACGCCGATCGAAGCCCGCAGCACCACGTCGGCGACCGCGTCATAAGGCGTCGCGGCGGCGTTGATGATGATCACCCCGGCGCCGGAATCGGCGGCGAGCCGTACCAACCCCGCGGCCGGTTCGACGGTCAGCGAGCTACCCACGACAAGCAGCACATCGCAGTCACTCACCGCCCATGCCGCGGCCCGGAACACGCCCCGGTCCAACGGCTGTCCGAACGAGACAGTCGCGGACTTGAGAATGCCGCCGCAGCGCAGGCAGGCCGGATCGGGTTCGCCGGCCTCGACCCGCGCCAACGCCTCGCTCATCGGGGTGCGCTCGCCACAGTCGAGGCAGACGACCGCGTGCATGGTGCCGTGCAGTTCCAGTACCAGGGCCGGGTCACTGCCGGCCCGTTGATGCAGTCCGTCGATGTTCTGCGTGACGATCGTGCGCAGCCGGCCACGGCGTTCCAGGTCGACCAGGGCGTGGTGGGCGGCGTTCGGCTCGGCCGCCCAGACCGGATGTTCCCGGCGCCGCTGCCACGAGGTACGACGCAACTGCGGGTCGGCCACGTACTCCTGCAGGCTGGACAGCCGCTGCTCGCCGGGATTGCGGGTCCACAGGCCGGCCGGTCCGCGGAAGTCGGGGATGCCGCTGTCGGTGGAGATGCCGGCACCGGACAGGACCGTTATCTCCTCGGCGCTGCCAACTAGTTCGACCGCCCGGGCGACATCGTGCACCTCAGTAGCCACTGCATGTCACCTGCCATCCCGGTCCGCGCCCAGCCGTGCCACCCCGCCGGCACGTCAAGGCATCGACAGTACGGATGCCCGACCCGGATCGCCAATGCTTCCCGCCAGTTCTGCCCGGAAGGGCAGCTTCAGACCCAGTTGTCTGACGAGTGAACGGCATTTGGACGGGCAGCATGAAAAGGGCAACGCCGAATGCGGCGGAAAGGTCGCGGCGAGCCGACCAACGTCACATTGACCGGTACCGACCCGCAGCGCCGCTTCGCGCCACATTACGGAAGGATGGAGGCCACCGGCTGAGAGGAGTTTTCCCGTGAGCAACGCCAGCACCAGCGACATACGCGACAGCTTCGGCGCCCGCGGCACTTTGCAGGTAGGCGGCCAGACCCATGAGGTCTTCCGGCTGTCCGCCGTCGCGGGTGCGCAGCGGCTGCCGTACAGCCTGAAGGTGCTGCTGGAGAACCTGTTGCGGACCGAGGACGGGAGCCGTACCACCGCCGAGGACATCCGCGCGCTGGCCGGTTGGGACCCCGCCGCCGAGCCGAGCCAGGAAATCCAGTTCACCCCCGCACGCGTGGTCATGCAGGACTTCACCGGTGTGCCAGCGGTGGTGGACCTGGCCACGATGCGGGAGGCGATGCGGGACCTCGGTGGCGACCCGGGCCGGATCAACCCGCTGGCCCCGGCCGAGTTGGTGATCGACCACTCCGTCATCGCCGACATCTTCGGCTCGCCGGATGCCTTCAGCCGTAACGTCGAATTGGAGTACCAGCGCAACGTCGAGCGCTACCAGTTCCTGCGCTGGGGCCAGGGCGCGTTCGAGGAGTTCAAGGTCGTCCCGCCGGGCACCGGGATCGTGCACCAGGTCAACATCGAGCACCTGGCCCGGGTGGTTTTCTCCCGGAACGGAGTCGCCTACCCCGACACGCTGGTCGGCACCGACTCGCACACCACGATGGTCAACGGGCTCGGCGTGCTGGGCTGGGGCGTGGGCGGTATCGAGGCCGAGGCGGCGATGCTCGGCCAGCCGGTGTCGATGCTGATCCCGCGCGTGGTCGGCTTCAAGCTTTCCGGCGCGCTGCCCGAGGGCGCGACCGCGACCGACCTCGTTCTCACGATCACCGAGATGCTGCGTAAGCACGGCGTGGTCGGCAAGTTCGTCGAGTTCTACGGGCCGGGCGTGGCCGCCGTACCGCTGGCCAACCGCGCCACCATCGGCAACATGAGCCCGGAGTACGGCTCGACCGCCGCGATCTTCCCGATCGACGACGAGACCATCCGGTACCTCCGCTTCACCGGCCGCCCCGAGGACCAGGTCGCGCTGGTCGAGGCGTACGCCAAGGAGCAGGGCCTGTGGCACGACCCGAGCACCGAGCCGGAATTCTCCGAGACGCTCGAGCTGGATCTGTCCACTGTGGAGCCCTCGCTGGCCGGGCCGAAGCGCCCGCAGGACCGGGTTCCGTTGAAGAGCTCAAAATCCATCTTCCGGCAAGCCCTTCGGGACTACGTCGACGATGACGACGAGGCGTCGAAGGAGTCGTTCCCGGCCTCGGACGCTCCCTCGACCAACGGCAGCGGCCGGGCCCACCACCCGACCAAGATCACGCTCGAGGACGGCACCACCACCGAGATCGACCACGGCGCGGTCGTCATCGCCGCGATCACCTCGTGCACCAACACCTCCAACCCGCACGTGATGGTCGGTGCGGCGCTACTGGCCAAGAAGGCGGTCGAACGCGGGCTGGCCCGCAAGCCGTGGGTGAAGACGACGCTGGCCCCCGGCTCCAAGGTCGTCATGGATTACTACGAGCGGGCCGGGCTGACCCCGTACCTGGACAAGCTCGGGTTCAACCTGGTCGGGTACGGCTGCACCACCTGCATCGGCAACTCCGGCCCGTTGCTGGAACCGGTCAGCGCCGGGGTCAACAGCTCGGATCTGGCCGTCGTATCAGTGCTCTCGGGCAACCGGAACTTCGAGGGCCGGATCAACCCGGACGTCAAGATGAATTACCTGGCCTCGCCGCCGCTGGTGGTCGCCTACGCTCTGGCCGGCACGATGGACATCGACCTGACGCGCGAGCCGCTGGGCGTCGGCGAGGATGGCCAGCCGGTGTTGCTGAGCGACATCTGGCCCAGCAGCCAGGAGATCGAAGAGGTCATCGACGCCGCGTTGGCATCGGAGATGTTCACCCGCGACTACGCCGACGTGTTCGCCGGTGATGACCGCTGGCGCGCCCTGCCCACCCCGGAGGGCGACATCTTTGCCTGGGACGCCGACTCGACGTATGTCCGCAAGGCGCCGTACTTCGACGGCATGCCCGCGAGCCCCGAGCCGGTCTCGGATATCGAGGGCGCCCGGGTCCTGGCCAAGCTCGGCGACTCCGTCACCACCGACCACATCTCCCCCGCCGGCGCGATCAAGACCGACTCACCGGCCGGGGTGTACCTGAGCTCGCACGGCGTGGAACGTAAGGACTTCAACTCCTACGGCTCGCGGCGCGGCAACCACGAGGTCATGATCCGCGGCACGTTCGCCAATATCCGGCTGCGCAACCAGATGGTGCCCGGCGTCGAGGGCGGGTTCACCCGCAACCTGCTGACCGGCGAGCAGGCCACGATCTACGACGCCTCGGTCGCCTACCAGGAGGCCGGCGTACCGCTGGTGGTCCTGGCCGGCAAGGAGTACGGGTCGGGTTCGTCGCGCGACTGGGCGGCCAAGGGCACCGCGCTGCTGGGCGTACGTGCCGTGATCGCCGAGTCGTACGAGCGGATCCACCGGTCGAACCTGATCGGCATGGGCGTGCTGCCGCTGCAGTACGCCGAGGGTGAGTCGGCCGATTCGCTCGGGTTGACCGGCGAGGAGACGTTCACGATCACCGGCGTCACCGGGCTGAATTCCGGTGACACGCCACGCGAGGTCACGGTGCGGGCAGACGACAAGGAGTTCACCGCCCGGGTCCGGATCGACACGCCGGGCGAGGCTGACTACTACCGGCACGGCGGAATCATGCAGTACGTGCTGCGCTCGCTGCGCGGCTGATCGCATCCATTGCGCCGCCCATCCCTGGCCGGGGGTGGGCGGCGCTTTGCCGTGTCAGCTACTGGCGGTTTCGGTCAGTGAGATGCTGGCTGGGTGAATGCGTCCGCGGAACAGGGTTCGCTGCGCCGGGTCGGCTACCGGCGATCGGCCGGAACGCCGCGCGGTGAGGCCAGGCGCCGCGAGCTGCTCGACCGGGTCACCGATGACCTCGCGGTCAACGGGCTGGTGGACTTCTCGTTGCGGCGGGCGGCGCGGGCGGCTGGCACCACGCACAAGGTGCTGCTGTACCACTTCGACGGGGCCGACGACCTGCTGGCCCAGGCGATCCTGGAGCTACGCGAGCGACGTATCGGCAACGCGCTGGCCGCGATGAGCCAGGACCCGGGCGGCCGGACGCTGGCCGAACGGGTGGGCGCGGTGTGGCCGGCGCTCATCGGCGAGGAGTCGCGGGTGCTGGACCAGGCGATCGGGCTGATGATGTACGACCCGGTCCGCTACGGAGCGTTGGGTCGGGGTGCCTCACAGCAGTACCTGCCGACGCTGATGTCGCTCTGTCCGCCGGGCTGGTCCGACGAGCGCAAGCACGAGGTGGCCGAGATGATCCTGGCCGCGATGCGTGGCTTTCTCATCGACCGGCTGACCAGTGGCGACGAGACCGGCGTGCGGGCCGGGTTCAAGGCGTTGCTGCGGGCGTTGGAACGGGAAGAGGCGCAGCCCTAGGAGTCACCGGCAGAACGGCCGGAACATCTCCAGATCGGACTCCAGCCGGGCGATCCGGTCGAACCCCCAGGTGTCCACGCCGGGCCGGTCCCGCTCGCTCAGCACGCGGGCGGCCATGTCGCGCAGCGCCCGGGCCAGCAGGGCGTACTCGATGTGGTCGAGGTTGAGATCGCGGGCGCCGTACGCGGCGAGGAATTCGGCGCCGTGCTTCCGTTCCGCCGCGATCCATACGTCGTGTTCACGCGGACCGAGCACGGCCTGGTCCCAGTCCAGGATCGCCGCGACCCGACCGTCCTCGATCAGCACGTTGGCGCCACCGAAGTCCAGATGAGCGACGACGATGGGTACGTCGGCTGCGCGGGCGCGCGCGATGGCGCCCTCGAGCCGGTCGATATCGCCCTGGACTTCCTGGCTACGGTCGCGGATCCACGGGTGGTCGGTATGTTCCCGCAGCTTCTGGATGTCCGGCTCGTCCATCGTGGCGTACGGCAGGTCGATGCCGCGCAGGCCGTGCACCTGCTTGAGCGCGGCGGCGACCAGCGGCCAGTCGTCCTCGGACTGCGCCCGGCCGGGAACGTACGGGAAGACCGCGTACGGGCGTCCCTGCCAGGACGCGGACAACGCACCGGAGATCGTCGGGACCGGTGCGGACACCGGAAGGCCGCGCGCGGCCAGTTCGGTGAGCAGCGGCAGACCGGACGGCTGCCCCGGATCGCGCCACAGCTTGATGAACCAGGTGTCGTCGGCGATCCAACACTCGCTCTCGAAACCGCCCGGATGCGCGGTCATCGTCTGCACGGTGAGTCCGTAGTCACGGGCGAGGACGGTCGGTGTTGGCGAGGTCACCGCGTGATTGTGGCCGAGAACCGGACCGGGAAGCTCCCGAATTTCCCGGCGGAACGAGCGCCGTCGCCGTAAAGTGAACCTCGTGGTTCACTTATCGACCGTTGGGGGTCCACGTGTCCATAGAGCGGGAAAAGGTTCGTTTCATCAGTGGTGACACCGACTGCGCCGCCTGGCACTATCCGGGCGACAACGGCGGGTGCGTGATCATGGCCGGCGGCTTCGCCGTCACCAAGGAGCCGGGCACCGACCGGTTCGCGCGCCGGTTCCACGAGGCCGGGTTCAGCGTGCTGGCCTTCGATTACCGGCGCATCGGCGAGAGCGGCGGGCAACCGCGCCAGGTGCTGCCGATCAGAGATCAGCTCGCCGATTGGCAAGCCGCGATCTCGTACGCCGGCAGGTTGCCTGGCGTCGATCCGGCCAAGCTCGCGATCTGGGGCTTCTCCGCCTCCGGCGGCCACATCCTGCGCGTGGCCGCGGACAATTCCGGGCTCGCCGCCGCGATCGCGCAGACCCCGAACGTCGACGGACTGGCCGCCGGGCGCAACCTCGCCCGGCATCAGCGGCCACTGGCGTTGCTGCGCTTCACCGCCCTGGGCGTGCTCGACACGCTCGGCGGACGGATCGGCCGCAGGCCGGTCCTGGTGCCGCTGGTCGGCCCGCCCGGAACGGTCGCCATGCTCAGCACCCCGGACGCGCTCGAAGGTGACAAGGCGCTGCAGGCCGACCGGTATCCGGACTGGACGCAGACGGTGGCGGCCCGATCGGCGCTACGGCTGGGTTTCTACCGGCCGGGACGGTACGCGGCGCGGGTACGGATCCCGCTGCTCGTACTTGTCTGCGATCAGGACCAGTCGGCGCTGGCGGCACCCGCCGTCCGGGCAGCGCATCGCGCGCCGAACGCCGAGTTGGTCCGGATGCCCGGCGGGCATTACGAGCCGTTCCTCGGCGGTCACGAGCAGGCGGTCCTGGCCGAGCTGTCGTTCCTGCGCCGGGCGCTGCTCGGTCAGGAACAGACCGAGCCCACCGCCGCGAGGGGGTGAGCACGATGCCAACGATCGAGCTGTCGGCCGGGACGATCGAGTACGAGGACAGCGGATCCGGTCCGGTGTTGGTGCTGCTGCACGGACTGCTGATGGATTCCTCGCTGTGGGACGCCACGGTGGCCGACCTGGCCGCCGATCATCGCTGCGTAGTGCCGACGTTGCCGTTGGGCGCGCACCGGCGGCCAGTACGGGACGAGGCCGACCTGTCGCTGCCCGGTATTGCCCGGCTGGTGGCTGAATTGCTTGACCGTCTCGACCTGCACGACGTGACGTTGGTCGGCAACGACACCGGCGGCGCGCTCGTACAGCTGCTGATGGGCGATCCACCGGAACGGGTGGCGCGCGTCGTACTCGTCTCCTGCGACGCGTTCGACAACTTCCCGCCCGGGCTGACCGGCAAGACGCTGGTGCTCACCGGCAAGCTGCCACCGGCCCTGTTCGGTGCGTTCATGCAGCAGATGCGGTTACGGACACTGCGCCGGCTGCCGATCGCGTTTGGCTGGCTGACCAAACGCGGCGACGCTGCCACCGCCCGCTGGATCCGGCCGGTGCTGAGCCAGAGCGGTATCCGGCGGGACACGGTCCGGGTGCTGCGGGCGGCCGCGGCCGCACCGGGCCTGCTGACGGGCGCGGCCGACGAGCTGCCGAAGTTCGAGTCGCCCAGCCTGGTGATCTGGGCCAGTGAGGACCGGGTCATGCCGCCCGAGCACGGACGGCGGCTGGCCGAGCTGCTGCCGCACGGGCGGCTGGTCGAGGTCGAGGACAGCTACACGTTGATTCCGTTGGATCAGCCGACGCGGTTGGCGCAGCTGGTACGGGACTTCGTGGCCGTTTAACGGTCGACGACGGCGGCGCGGAGCCGGGCGTGCAGATCCCGTAACCCGGCCCGATCTGCCCGTACCTCAACAACCCGTAACCCCGGCCCGGGCCGGATCGCGGCGGCGAATTCGGCCGCACTCTGCGGCCGGCGGTGCGGGACGCCGTACCCAGCGCACAGCGCGGCCAGGTCGGTGTCGTGCGGCGTGCCGAATACCCGCTCGAACGCAGCGGCGTATTCGGGCGCGCCCTGTTCCAGCAGCGCGAAGATCCCGCCGCCGTTGTCGTTGAGCACCACGATCGTCAGGTCGGGCCGCTGCTCGCTCGGACCGATGAGCAGTCCACCGATCTCGTGCAGGAACGTCAGGTCGCCCAGCAGCGCGTAGCCGGGCCGGCCCGAGGCCAGGGCGATGCCGGCGGCGGTGGAGATGCTGCCATCGATCCCGGCCAGGCCTCGGCTGACCACCATCGCGACGTCGGACCGCGGCTCGGTCGCCAGTTCGACATCACGCACCACGTTCGAGGACCCGAGGAAAAGCGCCGCCCCGGACGGGAGCGCGACGACCAGATCGCGGGCGACGTGCAGGCCGGTCGGCCACGGTTCGGCCGCCAGATGCGCCTCAATCGTTGAGGCCGCCATTTTGTCGGCCGCCAGCCAAGCGGCCGACCAGGCCGGGTCCGGTTCGGCGACCGCGTTCAGCTCCGGGTCGACGCTGGCCGCGACGTACTGCGCATCGGCGTAACCGGTCGCATCGTCGATCACGTGCACCCGCGGGGTCTCGCGCAGCAGCCGCTGCACGCCCCGCCCCAGCGTCGGCCGGCCGACCACCACGACCGCCTCCGGCCGCAGCCGCGCCGGCAGGTCGCCAGCCAGCAGCAGGGCACCGTGCCGCAGTATGTCGGCGCCGGAGCCGGCCGCCCCCGACCGACCGCCCGGCTCGGTCACGACCGGCCAGCCCAGCCCGGCCGCGACCTCACCTGCCTGTCGTGCGGTCGGGTATGGCGCGGTACCGACGACGACCAGGGTGCGGGCCGGAAACGTACGAGGCGCACCGACGGGCGCCCCCGGCGCGGCGAACCGGGTCCACGGACCGCCGTCGGGTCGACCCTCCAACGGCTCCGGCCAGCCGGAGCCCGCCGGCACCAACGGCTCGCGGAACGGGACGTTGAAGTGCACCGGCACCCGGGCCGGCCCCAGGTTGCGGCTGATCAGCCCGCGCCACACGGCATTCTGGCCGGCCCGTACCTCAGCTTCGGGAAAGTCCACTGTGGACACCACCGGCTCGAAGATGCCGTGCTGGCGGGTGGTCTGGTTCGCGCCGCTGCCGATCAACGCGGTCGGCCGGTCGGCGGTGAGCAGCACGATCGGCTCGCCGGCGTGGGCCGCCTCCAACGCGGCCGGGTGCAGGTTCGCGACCGCCGTACCCGAGGTGCACACGACGGCGGCCAGCCCGTCCCGGCGACCCTCCAACGCCAGCCCCTTGGACAGCCCCAGCGCCAGGAATCCGGCCGACCGTTCGTCGATGCGGACATGCAACCGCAACCGCCCGGCCGCGTCGGCCGCGTGTAGTGCGAACGACAGCGGGGCGTTGCGCGAGCCCGGACACAGCACCACGTGCCGTACGCCGTTCCGGATCAGCTCGTCGACGATGACGCCGGCCAGGGCGGTCGACGGATTCAACTCAGGGATATCGGCGGCGGGCATTACGCCATCGTCTCAAAACTCGGTCAGCTCACGATGTGCGCGTTGCCCAACTCGTCCAGCAGCGCCGGCGCCCCCACCCGTACGTACCACTCCAGCCCGTACGCCTGAGCGAAGCCGTCCAGTCCGGCCAATTCCTCATCCCGGACCTGGCTGGAATGCGCGATGATCGCGGCCCGTTTCGCGCGCAGGTCGCGTTCCTCGCCGGCGACCGCCAGCGTGATCTCGGCGCTCACGTGCCCGATCGGACCGGACCGGACCGCCTTGGATGCGGCGTAAATGAGGTGCTTACGGCCATCGGCCAGGCGCAGCTGCTCACGGTCCACAGTGGACTCGTATGCGGTCACGCGAGCCAAGTCGGCCGCCGCCCGGCCGATCCGGTGCACCGCCACGTGATCGGGGTGCCCGTAAATACCCTGCCGGTCGTAATGCACGACCGCTTCGGCATTCTCGGTCGCCGCGATATCGGCGACAGTGCGCGCCAGCGTGTCGATATCGGCCGACATCAAAGCGTCCGGATGCTGATTGGCCGGCCAACCGGGAAGCCCGGAATCGCGCCGGCCAAGCTGGATCAGCCGGGATACGCCGAGAATCTCGGCCGCCCGTTCCAATTCGGCGGTACGCCGGGCGCTGATCGATTCCCCGGCGCCCAGCGGGACGAATTCCTCGCCGAGATCGCCGTTGGTGGCCGTGATCATCACGACCCGCGCACCAGCATCGGCGAGGCGGCGGATGGTCACCCCGGTGAAGATCGCCTCATCGTCGGGATGGGCGTGCAGCACGATGACGGTACGGCCGTTAAGGGTGGCGGTGGATTGTGGTTCGGAGAACGAGATTGTCACGGGTGTTGTCGCTCGCTATTTTCGCGCCCCGGCGTTGCGCACATCGGCGCGAACAGCTACGGGGCTGGCCTGCGGATCGGTCGAAAGGCGCGATCAGCGGCAACAACAACAGTGCACGACGAGGCCGACCGCGCAGGCGGTTAGCTGGCTCGTCGTCATATGCACCGAAGTAGTGAACCACACAGCGTCCGGACGTAGCGCAGCCGGGATCGCGTACGGAAGGATCCCGGCGTGGATCTTGGACTAGCAGGCCGCACCTATCTCGTCACCGGCGGTACGCGTGGGCTTGGCCGGGCCGGGGCCGAGGCCCTGGTGACCGACGGCGCGCACGTGGTCGTCTCCTCGCCCAACCCGGCATCGGTCGCGGCGACCGTTGATGCGCTGGGCAGCTCGGCCCGCGGCGTGGTGGCAGATCTGGCCGACCCGGCCACGCCGGGACGCCTCATCGAATCGGCGCAGGACGAATTCGGCCGGCTCGATGGGGCGCTGATCAGCGTCGGCGGACCACCGGCTGGCACGCTGGCCGACATCACCGAAGAGCAATGGCGACAGGCATTCGACACCGTATTTCTCGGCGCGCTGCGCCTTGCCCGTCAAGTCGCCGAAAGCCTGCCGACCGGTGGCGCACTCGCCTTCGTACTGTCCTCGACGGTGCGCGCAGCGCGGCCGGAACTGGCCATCTCCAACGGCATCCGGCCGGGCCTGGCGATGGTGGCGAAATCAATGGCGACCGAATTTGGGCCGCGCGGTATCCGCGTGAATGGGCTGCTGCCCGGATCAATCGCTACCGATCGGCTACGGGAGGTCTCGGCTGCCGAGTCCGACGCCACCCGTAGTGCCAAACTGCGAAACATTCCGCTCGGTCGCTACGGAGAACCCGCCGAGTTCGGGCGGGTCGCCGCATTCGTGCTCTCCCCCGCGGCCTCGTACATCACCGGCACCATGCTGGCTGTGGACGGAGGCGTCACCCCGGGGTTGTAGCGCTAGTCGGTCTTTTTGCGCCGGGTCGGACCGCCACGACCGCGCAGCGGTGCCCCGGACTCAGAAAGGATGCGGTGGATAAAGCCGTACGATCGGCCGGACTCCTCGGCAAGAGCCCGGATGCTCTTCCCCGAGTCGTACTTCTTGCGCAGGTCTACGGACAGCTTCGCACGCGTCGCGCCGGTGATTCGGGCGCCCTTCTTCAGATCGGCCACGTCGATTGCCTCCTCTGCCTGGCTCGCCCTGGGGGACAACGGGTCCAGTCAACCCATGATCACTCACCAGGGCGGCCACGGCTAGGAGATCAGGCGGATTTCCACGCCGCCCGAATGCCACATTGGCCAGGCCCCCGTCCCAGGCAGCGCCGGCTGGGCCGAACGGTCAGGCCAATGCGACCAGGTCGGCGAAGTCAGCGCTCCACGTGTCCTCAACGCCATCCGGCAGCAGGATCACCCGGTCTGGCTGCAACGCCTCGACCGCGCCCTCGTCGTGAGTGACGAGCACGATGGCGCCGGCGAACGTACGCAGCGCGTCCAGAACCTGTTCGCGCGAGGCCGGATCGAGGTTGTTGGTCGGCTCATCCAGCAGCAGTACGTTCGCCGCCGAACACACCAAGCCGGCCAGCGCCAGTCGGGTCTTCTCGCCACCGGAGAGCGTGCCGGCCCGCTGGTCGACCGCGTCTCCGGAGAACAGGAACGCACCGAGAATCCGGCGTAGCTCGGTGTCGGTCATGCTGGAGGGCGAGGCGGCGCGCATGTTCTCCAGGACCGTACGATCGTGGTCGACCGTCTCGTGTTCTTGGGCGTAGTACCCCAGCTGCAGCCCATGACCTGGCTTCACCGCCCCGGTGTCCGAGGTCTCCATGCCGGCCAGGATGCGCAGCAACGTCGTCTTGCCGGCACCGTTGAGGCCCAGCACGACCACCCGCGTCCCCCGGTCGATGGCCAGGTCGACGTCGGTGAAGATCTCCAGCGACCCGTACGACTTGGACAAGCCCTCGGCGGTCAACGGGGTCCGGCCGCACGGCGCCGGGGTCGGGAACCGCACCCGGGCGACCTTGTCCGCCTGCCGTACCTCGCTCACCCCGGCCAGCAGCCGTTCGGCGCGGCGGGCCATGTTCTGCGCGGCGACCGCCTTCGTCGCCTTGGCCCGCATCTTGTCGGCCTGACTCAACAACGCCGACGCCTTCTTCTCGGCGTTCTTGCGTTCCCGGTGTCGGCGACGCTCGTCGGTCTCGCGTTGCTGCAGGTACGCCTTCCAGCCGAGGTTGTAGATGTCGACCTCGGCCCGGTTGGCGTCCAGGTGCCAGACCTTGTTGACCACGTGGTCGAGCAACTCGACGTCGTGGCTGATCACGATCAACCCGCCGTCGTGGCTCTTCAAGTAGTCACGCAGCCAGACGATCGAGTCAGCGTCCAGGTGGTTGGTCGGCTCGTCCAGGAGCAACGTTTCGGCGTCGCTGAACAGGATCCGGGCCAGTTCGATGCGGCGGCGTTGACCGCCGGAGAGGGTGCGCAGCGGCTGGGCCAGCACCCGGTCGGGCAGGCCGAGGTTGGCGCAGATCCGGGCCGCCTCGCTCTCGGCGGCGTACCCGCCCAGCGCAGCGAACGAATCTTCGAGGTTGCCGTAGCGCCGGACCGCCTTGTCCCGGGCGGCATCGGTGGCCGCGCCGGCCATCGCCACCTGGGTCTTCTCCATGTTGTGCAGCAGCTCGTCCAGCCCGCGGGCGGAGAGCACCCGGTCCCGGGCGGTGACATCGAGATCGCCGGTACGCGGATCCTGCGGCAGATAGCCGAGATCGCCGCGGCGGTCGATGCTGCCGGCGTACGGCAGGGATTCGCCGGCGAGGGCGCGCAAGGTGGTGGTTTTGCCGGCGCCGTTGCGGCCGACAAGGCCGATGCGGTCGCCAGGTTGTACGCGGAGGGTGACGTCGGAGAGCAGGATACGTGCGCCAGCGCGCAGTTCCAGCTGCGTTGCTGTAATCACTGATGGGCTCGCTGTCGGGTGAGTCGGGGCAGGCCACGGATGAAACGTGGCCAAATCAGCTCATCAGTGGAGTCACGCCGAACAGTGTACGGGTCGCCAACGGATGATTTCGACCCGGTTTCCGCACCACACAACGGATTATTCGGGCGCATCGATTATCCGGATATGCACGGCGTTGAACGCCTCCGGCGACGCCTCGAGAATCGCCTTCTTCGGATCGGGGACGGTGAGAAACCGCTCGACGACCAGGGGCCGCAGCGCCGCGAGCCTGCCATCGGCCAGCACCGCGCCGACTGCTTTGCGCTCGCCGCCGGTCACCACCGCATCTAACCGGCCTGACTCGCCGGCCGTGCCGATCAAGATCCGGACCGCCACGTCGGCGGCCGCTTCGCCTGCCTGCCGGACCTGTCCCTCACGGCGCCGGGCGAACCGCTTCTGCGACCAACCGCCGGCCGACGCCCGCCCGTGCACCAACCGACTGTCCACTTTGGACACGGCGAGTGACGGCCCGTCGAAGACGCCCACCGCGTATCCACCCAGCCGTACCAACAGCACACCGACCCGGCGCTTCGTACTCAGGTGCTCGGTCAAGCCGGCCGTCACCAGACCGGCACCTTCAATGCGACCAGTCAACGGCGGAAACGGCACGTGACACTCGGCCACCGAGCCATCCGCACCGACCACGCGCAGGCCGTACTGCGCCGGCTCGGTCCGTACCACCTGGTGCCGCTCGTCAAAGCCGGCCAACCACCGCTCGATACGTTCCGGGCCGACCTCAACCCAGCGACCACCGCCGGCCGCGGGTCTGCTGGCCGGCATCAGCGGCGGCCAGCGATCAGAGGCGGCACCTCAGACGTTGAACCCGAGCGCGCGTAGCTGCTCGCGGCCGTCGTCGGTGATCTTGTCCGGGCCCCACGGCGGCATCCAGACCCAGTTGATCCGGACCTCACGTACCAGCGGCTCACCCGGACCGCCGGTCAGCGCCTGACTGGCCTGGTCCTCGATCACGTCGGTGAGCGGGCACGCCGCCGAGGTGAGCGTCATGTCCAGCGTGGCGATGTTGTCGTCGTCGACCGTGATGCCGTACACCAGACCGAGGTCGACGACGTTGATCCCCAGTTCGGGGTCGACCACGTCGCGCATGGCCTCTTCGATGTCGTCGATCGCGGCCTTCGAGACCGCCTGCTCGCCGGTTGTCGACTGTTCGGTCATCGGCTGCCTCCCATGATTTCCTCGGTAGCGCCGGCACCGGTCGCTTGACCAGCCGCGTCTTTGAACGCCATCCAGCCGAGCAACGCGCACTTGATCCGGGCCGGGTACTTCGAGACCCCGACGAACGCCACCGCGTCCTCGAGCAGATCGCTGGTGTGGCTGTCCGGCTCTCCTCCCTTCGACTGCATCAGCTCCAGGAATGCCTGCTCGATCTGCAGCGCGTCGTCCAACGGCTTGCCGACGACCAGGTCGGTCAACACCGACTCGGAGGCCTGGCTGATCGAGCAACCCTGACCCTCGTACGAGACGTCCTTGACCACGCCGTCGTCCAGCTTCAGCCTGAGCGTCACCTCGTCCCCGCAGGTCGGGTTGACGTGGTGCACTTCGGCGTCGTACGGCTCCCGCAGGCCGCGGCCGTGCGGGTTCTTGTAGTGGTCCAGGATGATCTCCTGGTACATCGACTCGAGCTTCATCTAGGCTCCAGGCTCCTTCGCCGCAGTTCCCCCATTACGCGAAGAACTTCGCGGCCGCCTCAATTCCCTCGGCCAGCGCATCGATTTCGGACAGGGTCGTGTACAGGTAGAACGTCGCCCGCGTGGTGCCCGGGATGCCGAACCGGCGGGCCAACGGCCACGCGCAGTGGTGCCCGGTACGGACCGCGATGCCCCGGTCGTCCAGGACCTGGCCGACGTCGTGCGGGTGGATGTCGTTCAGGACGAACGACACGGCCGCACCGCGGGACTCGTTGTCGGTCGGGCCGATGATCCGGACTCCCGGCAGCGAACCGACCCGCTGCAGCGCGTACGCCGTCAACGCCCGCTCGTGCGCCGCGATGGCGTCCATGCCGACCGCCGACAGGTAGCCGACCGCGGCACCGAGCCCGACGACCTGGGCCATGTTCGGCACGCCGGCCTCGAACCGCTGCGGCGGCGGCATGAAGGTCGTGCCCTCCATACGGACGACCTCGATCATCGAGCCACCGGTCAGGAACGGCGGCATCGCGGCCAGCAGCTCATGCCGACCCCACAGCACACCGACACCGGTCGGACCGCACATCTTGTGCCCGGAGAAGGCCAGGAAGTCTACGTCCAGCGTGCTGACGTCGACCGGGTGGTGCGGGACGGACTGGCAGGCGTCGAGCACGATCAACGCGCCGACCTCGCGCGCCCGCCGGCTGATCTGCTCCAGCGGGTTGATCGTGCCGAGCACGTTGGACTGGTGCGCGACCGCCACGACCTTGGCCCGTTCGGTGATCACACCGTCCACATCGGACAGATCGAGCCGACCCTCATCGGTGACGCCGAACCACTTCAACGTCGCCCCGGTCCGCTGCGCCAACTGCTGCCACGGCACCAGGTTCGCGTGGTGCTCCATCTCGGTCACGACGATCTCGTCGCCCGGGCCGACGACGAACCGCGCCGCCTCCGGGCCTGCGGTGGCCGCGTTGCTCATCGCGTACGCCACCAGGTTGAAGCCCTCGGTCGCGTTCTTGGTGAACACGATCTCGTCGCTGCGCTTGGCGCCGATGAACGCCGCCACGTCGGTACGGGCGCGCTCGTACAGCTCGTCCGCTTCCTCGGCCAGCTGGTGGGCTCCGCGGTGTACGGCCGCGTTGTGGTTCTCGTAGAAGTCGCGTTCGGCGTCCAGGACGACGGTCGGCTTCTGCGAGGTGGCGCCGGAGTCGAGGTAGATCAACGGCTTGCCGTCACGGACCGTCCGACCCAGGATCGGGAAGTCGTTCCGGATCGCCTCGACGTCGTACGGCCGAACCGGCTCCTCGTCGAAGGTCTCGGTGTTGAGCGTGAGCGTCATGAGGCGACCTCCGGAGTGAGCACCGCAGCGAACAAACGCAGCCGCAGATCGAAGCGCGCCCGCACCGAGTGAGGAGCGGAGCGGAGGAGGCCGCCGGGGTAATTGGTCATCAGACTGTCGCTTCCTTCGGCTCGCCGAAGCGCACGTACCCTTCGGCCTCGATCGCGTCGGCCAGCTCCGGTCCACCGGTCTCGACGATCCGGCCGCGATAGAAGACGTGCACGACGTCGGGCTTGATGTACTGCAGGATCCGCGGGTAGTGCGTGATCAGCAGCGTGCCCATCCCGTTCGCCTCGCGGGCCCGATTCACCCCGGCCGAGACGATCCGCAGCGCGTCGACGTCCAGACCGGAGTCGGTTTCGTCGAGGATGGCGATCTTCGGCTTGAGTAGCGCCAACTGCAGGATCTCGTGCCGCTTCTTCTCACCGCCGGAAAAGCCCTCGTTCAGGCTCCGCTCGGAGAACGAGTCGTCGATCTCCAGCGCGCTCATCGCCTCGTTGACCTCCTTGACCCACGTCCGCAGCTTGGGCGCCTCGCCGCGGACGGCGGTGGCGGCGGTACGCAGGAAGTTGGAGGTGGAGACGCCGGGAACCTCGACCGGGTACTGCATGGCCAGGAACAGGCCGGCGCGGGCGCGTTCGTCGACGGTCATCGACAGTACGTCCTCACCGTCGAGGGTGACGGTGCCGCCGGTGACGGTGTACTTGGGATGCCCGGAGATCGAGTACGCCAGGGTGGATTTGCCGGAGCCGTTGGGGCCCATCAGCGCGTGGGTCTCCCCCGAGCGCACGGTCAGATCGACGCCCTTGAGGATCTCGGTGTCCTCGACGGAGACCCGCAGATCGCGGATTTCCAGGGTCGACACCGGGCTCTGGGCGGCCGGGTTATTGGACACAGTGGACACTCAATTCTCCTCGGAAATTCCATTGTTCAGGCTGATGTAGAGCGCATCGCCGTCGATCTTCACTGGGAAGACCGGGACCGGCCTGGTGGCCGGTAGACCGGTCGGTTTACCCGTGGCCAGGTCGAAGCACGAGCCGTGCAGCCAGCACTCGATCGTGCCGCCGTCGACATCGCCCTCGGACAGCGGTACCTCCGCGTGCGAGCACACGTCGTAGATGGCGTAGAACTCCCCGTCGGAATTGACCACCGCGATCGGGGTGCCGTCGATATCGACGTGCATCGCGCCATCGACCGGGACATCGGCCACGGCGCACGCTCGCTGGAACTCACTCATCTCAGGCGCCCACCTGGGCCAGCTCGTCCTCGACGGCCGAGGTCAGCCGCTCGGCCACCTCGGGTACGCCGATGCGGTTGATCACCTCGGCGAAGAAGCCGCGCACCACGAGCTTGCGGGCCACATCGGCCGGGATTCCCCGGGCCATCAGGTAGAACAGCTGCAGGTCGTCGAACCGACCGCTGGCGCTGGCGTGGCCGGCCTGGGTGACATCGCCGGTCTCGATCTCCAGGTTGGGGACCGAGTGCGCGATGGCGCCGTCGGTCAGCAGCAGGTTGCGGTTCAGCTCGTACGTGTCGGTGCCGGCGCTGCCCTCGGGGATGACCACGTCGCCGATCCAGACCGCGGTGGCGCCTTCGCCCTGCAACGCGCCTTTGTACGTGACGCGGCTGCGGCAGTGGTCGGCGCTGTGCTCGATCAGCGGCCGGTGCTCCTGGTGCTGGCCGGCGTCGGTGAAGTACAGGCCGAGCAGCTCGACCTCGCCGCCGGGACCGTCGAAGTGCACCCGCGGGGTGAGCCGGACGACCCCGCCGCCGAGCGTGACCACGCTGTGCTTCAGCCGGGCGTCGCGGCCGAGCCGGGCCGCCTGTGTCTCGATGTGGATCGCGTCGTCGTCCCAGTCCTGCAACGAGACCACGGTCAGCGAGGCGTTGTCGCCGATCCGGAACTCGGTGTTGGCGGCCAGGGTCGTGGTGCCGACGTGGTCGACCACCAACACGGCCTGCGCGCCCGCGGCGACGTCCACGATCAGGTGACCGTAGGCCGTACCGCCCTCACCGCGGATGGTCAGGAATGTCGGCGTGGTCGACGTGGCACCGGCCGGTACGGAGACGACCACGGCCTGCTCGATCGCCGACATCGCCAGCGCGCTGACCCGGTCGGCCGGGGTGAGCACGCTGCCGACCAGGGCGTCGTCGCCAGGAACGTGGGTCACGGTGACATCGGGCGCGGCCTGCGCCTCGACCACCACCTTGCCGTCGGTCTCCAACGGCTGCAGCAGGACGTTCACCCGCCGCAGCGGGGTAAACCGCCACTCCTCCTCGCGCCCGGTCGGAACCGGGAACGCGTCGGGGTCACGGGACACCAGCCGTTCGGGCCGGGCGTCGCCGGGTTGCACCGGGCCGCCGTGGCTGTGCGCCGGTGGGGTCAGGCCCGCGCCGGTGTCGGGCCGGAGCACCTGGGCCGCCAGCGCGGCCTGCTCAGCGGCCGCCTCTTCGCGGACACGGCTCTCGGTCGGCTCCACCGGACGCGGAGCGTTGTCGCTACTGGCCATCGTTAGCCGACGGCTCCTTCCATCTGCAGCTCGATCAGTCGGTTGAGCTCGAGGGCGTACTCCATCGGCAACTCACGGGCGATCGGCTCGACAAAGCCGCGCACGATCATCGCCATCGCCTCGTCCTCGGTCAGCCCACGGCTCATCAGATAGAAGAGCTGGTCCTCGCTGACCTTCGACACCGTGGCCTCGTGTCCCATCGACACGTCGTCCTCACGGATGTCGTTGTACGGGTAGGTGTCCGAGCGGCTGATCGTGTCGACCAGCAACGCGTCGCATTTCACGGTCGACTTCGACCCGTGTGCGCCGGGCTCGACAAAGACCAGGCCGCGGTAGGATGCGCGGCCGCCGCTGCGCGCCACCGATTTCGACACGATCGTCGAGGAGGTGTGCGGCGCGACGTGCACCATCTTCGAACCGGTGTCCTGGTGCTGGCCCTCACCGGCGAACGCGATGGAGAGCGTCTCGCCCTTGGCGTGCTCCCCCAGCATCCACACGGCCGGGTACTTCATCGTCACCTTGGAGCCGATGTTGCCGTCGATCCACTCCATCGTGGCGCCCTCGTGCGCGACCGCACGCTTGGTGACGAGGTTGTAGACGTTGTTCGACCAGTTCTGAATGGTCGTGTACCGGCAGCGGGCGTTCTTCTTGACGATGATCTCGACCACCGCCGAGTGCAGCGAGTCGGTCTTGTAGATCGGCGCCGTACAGCCTTCGACGTAGTGAACGTAAGCACCCTCATCGACGATGATCAGCGTCCGCTCGAACTGGCCCATGTTCTCGGTGTTGATCCGGAAGTAGGCCTGCAGCGGGATCTCGACGTGCACGCCCTTCGGCACGTAGATGAACGAGCCGCCGCTCCACACCGCGGTGTTCAGCGCGGCGAACTTGTTGTCGCCGGCAGGAATCACCGAGCCGAAGTACTCCCGGAACAGCTCCGGGTGTTCCTTCAGACCGGTGTCGGTGTCGAGGAAGATGACGCCCTGTTCCTCGAGATCCTCGCGGATCTTGTGGTAGACGACCTCGGACTCGTACTGCGCCGCGACACCGGCGACCAGCCGCTGCTTCTCCGCCTCGGGGATGCCCAGCTTGTCGTATGTGTTCTTGATGTCCTCCGGCAGGTCCTCCCAGGACTCGGCCTGCTTCTCGGTGGACCGGACGAAGTACTTGATCGTGTCGAAGTCGATCTCGGTGAGGTCGGCACCCCAGTTCGGCAACGGCTTCTTGCCGAAGAGCTTGAGGCCACGCAACCGGCGTTCGAGCATCCACTCCGGCTCGTTCTTACGCGCGGAGATGTCGCGAACGACCTCGTCGGACAGGCCGCGGCGGGCCGAGGCGCCGGCCACATCGGAGTCGGCCCAGCCGAACTTGTAGTGGGACAACGCCTCGATCTGCTCGTCCTGAGTCAAGACCTCGGTCGGTGTCTCCGGTGCGGTGGTCATGCCAGTTTCCTCCCGGCTTCGGGGGCGGTGCTATCGGTTGCGTTACGTACGTTTCGAGCTTCGGTGCTTACGGCCGCCGGTACGTGCGTAGTGCACATGCCGTCGCCGCGGGCGATGGTCGCCAGCCGCTGGACATGGGTGCCCAGTGCTCGCGCGAGGGCCCGGGTCTCGGCCTCGCACAGCTGCGGGAACTCCGCCGCGACGTGGGCCACCGGACAGTGGTGCTGGCACAGCTGCTCTCCGCTACCCACGGCGGCAGCCGAGGCAGCGTACCCCTCGGCGGTGAGCGCGTCGGCCAACGCCTTGACCTTCTCCTCCCGGGTCCGCGCCGGGGCCAGCCGCTCCCGGAACCGTGACTCCAGGACGGCGACCCGGTGCTCGGCGAAGGCGCGGACCGCGTCCTCGCCATCGCGGGCGGAGAGGAACTTCAGCGCCGATACGGCGAGGTCGTCGTACGCGTGCGGGAATGATTCCCGCCCCGCCTCGGTCAAAGCGAACACCTTGGCCGGGCGACCCCGGCCGCGGTGCCCCAACGGTTGGCGGTCGTGCACGGCGACCAGACCTTCGGCGACGAGCGCGTCCAGGTGTCGGCGCACACCGGCCGGGCTCAGCTCCAACAGGGAGCCGAGCGCCGCGGCGGTCTGAGGTCCGCGCTCCAGCAGGAGGCGTTCGACAGACTCGCGCGTCCGGCACTCAGCCGGCTCGTCGGTCATCGCCTCGAATTTCACAACAACATTGTGTCGTTTTTAGTGGGCGCCAGCAAACCAGGGCGCAGCGTGTCTCTGGTCACTGACACAGATGCCTTTTACGACCGCAAGCTCCGGCAGCGGAGCGGCTGGGGCGCGATGTCGGACTTGACCGGGATTTCCGGGCACAAGAACGCGCGATTTTAGGTGGGCGATGGTCCATAGAGCAAGCCCGCGCGCGGAGTGCGGCCGGGCCGCGACCTATCCTCAGCACGTGCCCGATGCCGCCCGATCTGACGCGCCGGCGGTGCAGATCGACAATCTCGTCAAGCGATACGGCGACCTCGTCGCCGTGGATCGGCTGTCTCTGGACGTGCCACGGGCGAGCGTACTGGCGTTGCTCGGGCCCAACGGCGCCGGCAAAACCTCCACCGTCGAGGTCTGCGAAGGGTTCCGGACCGCCGACGGTGGCACGGTCCGGGTACTCGGGTACGACCCGGCGACCGAGCACCGCGAGCTGCGCCCGCGGATCGGGGCGATGCTGCAGGGCGGCGGCGCGTACCAGGCCGCGCGGGCCGGCGAGATGCTGCGGCTGGTGGCCAGCTACGCCAGCGACCCGCTCGACCCCGACCTGCTGCTGGACCGACTGGGCCTGCGCGAGGTCGTGCGTACCCCGTTCCGGCGACTATCGGGCGGGCAACAACAGCGGCTGTCGCTGGCGATGGCGATCGTGGCCCGGCCGGAACTGGTCTTCCTGGACGAGCCGACGGCCGGCCTTGACCCGCAGGCCCGGCACGCCACCTGGGACATCGTGACCGCGTTGAAGAACGACGGCGTCACGGTCGTACTCACCACCCATTACATGGAAGAGGCCGAGTACCTGGCCGACCAGATCGTGGTCATCGATCACGGCCGGTGTGTGGCCCGGGGTACGCCGGCCGAGCTGACCCAGAACGGGGCCGAAGGACAGCTGCGGTTCCGGGCCCGACCCGGACTGGACATGGCCGACCTGACCGCGACGCTGGGCTCGGGCGTACGGGCCAGCGAGGACTCCGGCAGCTACCTCGTCGAAGGCGTCATCGACCCGCAGCTACTGGCGACCGTCACGGCCTGGTGTGCGTCGCAGGGCGTATTGGCGGAGGATCTGCGAGTACAGCGACGCACGCTTGAAGACGTATTTCTGGAGCTGACCGGTCGGGAGCTGCGCTCGTGAGCACGCCACTACAGGCCCGGTCGGGCGCGACCTGGAGCACGGGCGAGTTGGCGCCCAGGCCCGGCGCCGCGCCGGCACCACGGATGCTCGCCGCCCAGACGGCCATGGAGCTGCGGCTGACCCTGCGCAACGGCGAACAGCTGCTGCTGAACCTGATCATCCCGGTGCTGCTGACGATCGTGCTCGTGACCGAACCGGTGATCGGGGTGCACGGCGGCCGGGCCGGGTTCTTCGTACCCGGCGTGCTGGCGTTGGCGATCATGTCGGCCGCGTTCACCGGCCAGGCGATCGCGACCGGGTTCGAGCGCAAGTACGGCGTGCTGAAACGGCTCGGGGTTACCGCGCTCCCCCGCTCGATCCTGTTGCTGGGCAAGACCTGCGCGGTGGTCTGCCTGGAGCTGATTCAGATCCTGGTGATCTGTCTGGTCGGCGTCGGGGTCGGGTGGAATCCGCACGGCAACCCCGGCGCGGTCGTGCTGTACGTGATTCTGGGTACGGCCGCGTTCTCGGGGCTGGGTCTGTTGATGGCCGGGACGCTGCGGGCCGAGGCGACCTTGGCCGGGGCGAATGTGGTGTGGTTCGTGCTGTTGTTCCTCGGCGACGTGATCTTCCCGCTCTCCTCGTTCCCGACCGGCGCCCGTACGGTGCTGGGTCTGCTGCCGACCTCCGCGCTGGCGCATGGGCTGCGGTCGGTGTTACGGGACGGCGCCGGGCTGAACCTGCACGACACGCTCACGCTGTTGGTGTGGGCTGTGATCGGGCTGGCTCTGGCCGCGCGCTACTTCCGCTGGGAGTAACAACCAGCCGCCGGGCGGGACGCCAACCTTTACCTGGCATGGACCTCAGCCTGATGCATCGTGACGCTAGCGTGGCGCACATGCGTACGACCGTGACTTTGGACGACGACGTAGCCGCCGCGGTCCAGCACCTTTGCGAGGAACGCAACATTGGCCCCGGGGAGGCGATCAACGAGCTGGTGCGCGCCGGACTCGCAGCAGCCCCGAAACGACACGCATTCCGCCAACGCAGCGTTGATCTCGGGCTACGGATCGACGCCAGCAATGTCGCCGATGCGACGGAAAGTCTCGACGGACCGCACGCCCGATGATGCCGATCGACGCCAACATCCTCCTGTACGCAGCAGACGAGTCGAGTCCATTTCACGAGCGGACTGCGCAGTGGCTCACCGAGGCGCTCAATGGACCTCGCCGGATTGGCATTCCGTGGCAGTCGTTGGTCGCGTTCCTTCGCATTAGCACTCATGAACGTGCCTCGCTGCGGCCGCTGTCGCCAAGCGACGCGAGCCGCTTCGTCGAACCCTGGCTCGCACCCGAAATCGTGTGGATCCCACGCGAGGGGCCGGGCCATGCGTCGATCCTTGGTCGATTGATCACCACGTATCACTTGCGCGGAAATCTCATCAGCGACGCCCACCTCGCAGCGCTCGCGATCGAGCACGGATTACAGATGTGCTCGGCCGACAGCGATTTCGCTCGATTCACCGAACTGACCTGGATCAACCCGACCGTCCCGGCCGCGCCATGACCAGCGTTGTGGACCTGACTGCCGATCCGCGGCCGTTGGCCGGACGCTGGCAGTTGGACCGCCGGCTCATCGATCACGCCCGGGGCGAATCCGGCTGCTTCCACGGCGAGCTGCTGATCACCACCGCGGGCGATGGTCTGGAGTGGGCCGAGTCGGGAACGCTGCGCTGGGACGGACGGGAACTCCCGGCCAGCCGGCGGCTGCTGCTGCAGCCGGGAGCCGAGGGCTGGCAGATGACATTCGCCGACGGCCGGCCGTTCCACCCCTGGCGGCCGGGCGTTGAAGTGCACCATCCGTGCGGGGCTGATCTATACCGCGGTCTGGTCCGCGCCACGCGCACCCGGATGCGGGTGACCTGGTGGGTCACCGGTCCGGCCAAGGACCAGGAGATCCACAGCCGGTTACGCCGTACCTGACGCCAGCCGCGCGATCGCGAAGACCTACCATCATGGCGTGCTCGACCGCCTCCGTGCGGCGTACCAACGCCTCCGTGACACCCCGACCAGCCCGCGACTGATGCGCCGGCTGGCCCTCGGCGCGATCATCACCAACGCCGGCATCATCGTGACCGGCGGCGCGGTGCGGCTCTCCAACTCCGGGCTGGGTTGCCCCGACTGGCCTCGGTGCACCGACGGCCGGCTGCTGCCCGGCGGCAACAACACGCACGGCCCGGTGCACCAGACCATCGAGTTCAGCAACCGGCTGCTGACGTTCCTCGTCTTCGCCGCCGCCGTCACCTGCGTCCTGGGGGCCTGGCGGCTGCGGCCGCGCCGGCCGCGCGTGCTCGCGGTCGCCTGGCTACTGCCGGCCGGAATCGTGGTGCAGGCGGTGCTCGGTGGCATCACCGTGCTGGACAAGCTCAACCCGCTCACCGTCGCGGTGCACTTCGTGGTCTCCCCGGTGCTGTGTTACATCGCGGTCTGGCTGTACGCCCGGGTCACCGAGGGCGACGAACCGCCGCAACGGGTGGTCCGGCGGGAGATCCAGCTCGGGATCCGGCTGCTGGTCGTGGTGGTCGCCGCCGTCGAAGCGGTCGGCACGCTGGTCACCGCGACCGGCCCGCACGCCGGCGACCCGCATACCCGCCGGCTGAGCTGGGATCCGACGATGGTCACCCAGTTCCACGCCGACTTGGTCTTCCTGTACGTCGGCCTGCTGGTCGCGTTGATCTTCGGGTTGAAGGCGACCCGGGCGCCGGCCGCCGTTGTGCGACGGGCATACGTGCTCGGCGGCGTGATCGTGTTCCAGGCGGTCATCGGGTACGTCCAGTACTTCACGCACGTACCGGCCGTTCTGGTCGGATTCCACATGCTCGGGGCGGCGCTCGCGGTGATCGCGACCGCGCGGCTGTTCTTCGCGACCCGGGACCGCGGGCCGCTGCCGGAAGCCGCCGAAGTCGTACCGGAGCTACCGGCCGCCGCGACACGGGCCGCATTCTCAGACGCGTCTTAGCCGGGCGCGGCACACTGACCTGTGTGCGGATTCTCGTAGCTGATGACGACCGACCCGTACGGGAGTCGTTGCGTCGGTCGCTGTCCTTCAACGGGTACGACGTCGAGCTGGCGTCGGACGGGCTGGAGGCGTTGCAGGCCGTCGCCGACCAACGGCCCGATGCGCTCGTACTCGACGTGATGATGCCGCGCATGGACGGGCTGGAGACGTGCCGGCGGCTGCGGGCCTCCGGCGACGATCTGCCCGTACTGATGTTGACCGCGCGCGAAATGGTCTCCGACCGGGTGGCCGGACTGGATGCCGGCGCTGACGACTACCTGCCGAAGCCATTCGCGCTGGAGGAGCTGCTGGCCCGGCTGCGCGCGTTGCTGCGGCGGGTGCACGGCGCCGCCGACCTCAAGGGCGAGGTGCTCAGCTTCGCCGACCTGTCGATGGACCTCGGCACCCGCGAGGTACGCCGGGGTGCGCGGGAGATCCGACTGACCCGGACCGAGTTCAGCCTGCTCGAGCTGCTGATGCAGAACCCACGCCGAGTGCTGTCCCGGGCCCGCATCCTGGAGGAGGTCTGGGGCTACGACTTCCCCACGACCGAGAATTCGCTCGAGGTTTACGTCGGCTATCTGCGTCGCAAGACCGAGGCCGAGGGTGAACCCCGCCTGATCCACACCGTGCGCGGCGTTGGGTACGCGCTGCGCGAGACCCCACCATGAGTTCTTCTTCACCTGGCGGCTGGACCGGTGTGGATGCCAACCACGCGGTGGAACACCACGCTGCCGACCATGCCTCGTCCAACGTTGAACACCCGCCGGCGCCACCGGACACCGTTGAGCTCGGACCCCCGCCGCCCCCGGAGCCGCGGAAGGTGCGACGGCGGACCAGCCTGCGCGCCCGGGTGGCGTTGCTGGTCGCCGTCGCGGTCGGTCTGGCCGTGGCGTTGGCGTCACTGGCGGCGTACTTCACGGTTCAGTACGAGTTGCACTCGCACCTCGACAGCAGCCTGACCGCGCGAGCTCAGGGTGCGGCCCAGACGCCGATCATCTCCAGCCTGGCGCAGAGCGGCGCGGGCCAACGTGATCTGGTCACCCAGGTCCTGTCCGGCATCGCGTCGGACGTGAAGCTCGCCATGGTCGATTCGTCGTCCGTGATCGTCAAGCAGTCCGGCATGCCTCGTGTCGGCGCGCCCGAGTATGCGGTCGCGATCGGTCTGGAGGACTCGTCGATCCGTACGATTTCGGCGAACGGTACGCCGTATCGCGTCGTCGCGGTTCCGGTTGGTCAGGGCAACGCGCTGGTGCTGGCCCAGTCGCTGACCGACACCAACAACGAGCTGAACCGCATGGCGTTGGTGATGTTCATCGTCGGTGTCGGCGGCATCGTGGTGGCCACCGTTGCCGGCCTTGGCATCGCCCGCGAGGGCCTGCGGCCGGTCGAACGGCTGACCGCGGCGACCGAGCACATCGCGCGGACCGAGGACCTCACCCCGATCCCGGTCCGTGGCACCGACGAGCTGGCCCGGCTGACCAGCAGCTTCAACTCGATGTTGGGCGCGCTGGCCCAGTCGCGGGAACGACAACGCCAGCTGGTGGCGGACGCGGGGCACGAGCTGCGCACCCCGCTGACCAGCCTGCGTACGAACTTCGACCTGCTGGCCCAGACCACCACCGACACCGGCTCGCAGCTGGCGCCACAGGATCGCGACGAGTTGATGGCCGACGTACGGGCACAGCTGGAGGAGTTGAGCGCGCTGGTCGGTGATCTGGTTGAACTCGCCCGCACCGAAGGCGCGCCGGCCGCGCCCGAGTCAGTCGATCTGGCCGCCGTGCTCGACCATGCGCTGCAACGGGTCCGCCGGCGGGCGCCGGGCGTGACGTTCGAGGTCCACATGGCGCCGTGGAACCTGTTCGGCGACGCCAGCTCGCTCGAACGCGCGATCACCAATCTGCTCGACAACGCGGCGAAGTGGAGCCCGCGCGGCGGCACCGTGACGGTGACGCTGCAGGACGGCGTGCTGCAGGTCGGCGACGAAGGGCCGGGCATCTCCGAGACCGACGTGCCGCACGTCTTCGAACGGTTCTATCGGGCCACCGATGCGCGCGGGCTGCCCGGTTCCGGGCTCGGCCTGGCCATCGTCCGGCAGACGGCAGAGCGGCACGGCGGGTACGTCAACGTGGGCCGGTCGCCCTCCGGCGGTGCCTTGTTGACCATGGCCGTGCCCGGCCGGCCGGACTGGGCCGACGGCTGAGCCCGATTCGCCGGCGTGCCGAGGTTTCGCCCGTATTCGCCGCGGCGGTATGGACCGACCTGCGCCGGTCCCGGTCGGCTGTGCCGACCGACCTCATCGCACTGAACGAAGCGCCCGGCGCGAAACTGTCGTACCGACCGGCCAGACTGAGCTAATGCGCGAAGCACTATCTGGATCGGTCGTGCGGGCGGTATATGACGTTACGGCGCCGTTCGGCGGGCTGCGGGTGATCGCTACCGCGGCCGGGGTCGGTTCGATCAATTTTTTGCGTAATCCGCCGAATTCCGGCAACCCACCCAACCCTGACGGGCCGGCGACTCAGATCGCGAAGCTCGCCGCCGACCAACTGCGGGAGTACCTGGCCGGCGGGCGGCATGAGTTCGACGTGCCGTTGGACTGGGAGCGAACCGCATCCTTTGGCCGGCACGTACTGCAGGTGCTATACGAGACGGTCGGGTTCGGCGAAACCGTCACGTACCAGGAGTTGGCGGTGCGGTCCGGCCAGCCGAACGCGGCGCGTGTCGTCGGCCAGATCATGGGCTCGAACCCGCTGCCGGTCATCGTTCCGTGTCACCGGGTTACGGCCAGCGGCGGCCAACTCGGCGGTTTTGGCGGCGGGTTGGAGACCAAACGGTGGTTGCTGGAGCTGGAAGGGTCGCTGCCGCCTCGGTTACCGTTCTAGAAAACGGGCCTTGGGCCGGCGGGAGATTTCTTTCCGACGCCTCAGGTCAGACTCAGTTTCTTCTCAGCCTGTCTGGTAATCCTAAGCATCATGAGCGAACATCCCGGTACGAACGACCCGTCCGAGCACAACGCTCACCCACAGCAGCCCCCCAAGACGGGCGAGGGCGATCAGCCCCACGATGCGTGGCCGTTCGAAGACCGAGGTGCCGCCCCTGCAGGTCAGGAGTCCACCGTGGACCACGACGACGCTGTTCAACCCCCCGAGCAGGCTGGATCCCAGCCTTACGGTCAGGGCGGCCGATCGGGATCGGCCGGCGATCCGTACGAGAACCAGGGGCAGGACTCAGGCGGCCAGTCGTACGCCGGCTCGGACCAGCCGCCCGGCTCGGGGCGCGCGCCGCATCAAGGTTCCGGCAGCGCGCCGGACGAGGGCTCTTCCGGCCAGCGGTCGTCCGAGGGTTCTCCCACTCAGCAGCCGTACGAAGGACCGCCGCGCGCGCAGTCGCCCGGCCGCTACGGCTCGGCGCAGCAGCCGAACCCACAGTCATCCGAGGGCCACGGCTCGGCCCAGCAATCGGCACAGCAGCCGTACGACCAGGGCGCGGCCGGCCAGCAGCCGACCGGACCGATGCCCTCCCCCTGGGCGCGTCAGAGCGGATCACAACAGCACTACGGCGGTTCCGGGCAGGCCGGGTACTACGGCCCATATTCGACCGGTTCGTATCCGGCCCAGCAGACGCAACCGTTGACGTACACGCAGCTTTCCAGCAAGAACGACGGCAATCGTCGTCATCTCGTCCCGGTCGCGGTGGCGGTGCTCGTGGCGGCGATCGTCGGCGGCGGCGCCGGCGCGGCGATCGAACACAGCTGGGGCGGCAGCGGTGGCAAGACTGTGGTCAGCTCGTTGGCCAACCCGCCGGCGAAGAACACCTCGGCCCAGAAGCCGTCGAACGGTTCCGTGCAGAAGGTCGCGCAGCAGGTGCTGCCGAGCGTTGTCTCGATCACCGTCAGTCAGGGCGACGGCAGCGGTGACGAGGGAACCGGCATCATCCTGAGCTCGGATGGCGAGATCCTGACCAACAACCACGTCATCTCCTCCGCGGCGGGCGGCCAGGGCTCGATCAGCGTGACGTTCAACGACGGCAAGACCGTTGACGCCAGCATCCTCGGGCGCGACACGGTGACCGACCTGGCGGTCATCAAGGCCAAGAACGTGACCGGCGCGCAGCCGGCGACCTTGGGCTCCTCGGGCGCGCTGCAGGTCGGTCAGCCGGTTGTGGCGATCGGTTCGCCGCTCGGCCTGTCCGGCACCGTGACCACCGGCATCGTGAGCGCACTCAACCGGCCGGTCAACACCAGCGATTCGGGCAGCGGTGGTGGGCAGGACCCGAATCAGCAGCTTCCACCCGGTTTCCCGGGCAATGGGAACGGAAACGGCAACGGCAACAACAACCAGGCCGTACAGGCGACCGTCATTGACGCCATCCAGACCGATGCGGCCATCAATCCGGGTAACTCCGGTGGCGCGCTGGTCAACATGGACGGGCAGGTCGTCGGCATAAACCAGTCGATTGCCAGTCTGGGTGGCAGCTCCAGCAGCGGCTCACAGTCCGGCTCGATCGGGTTGGGATTCGCGATTCCGATCAACGAGGCGCGGCCGATCGTCGACCAGCTCATCAAGAACGGCAAGGCCACGCACGCACAGATCGGGGTCGGGGTCGTCAGCGCCTCCAACAACAACGGGGTGCCGATCGGTGCGCAGCTGCGTTCAGTGAATCCGGGCGAGGCCGGCGCGAAGGCCGGGCTGAAGGCCGGGGACGTCATCACCAAGCTCAACGACCGGGAAATCGACTCCGACGACGCGCTGATTGCCGCTGTCCGGTCGCACCGCCCGGGCGACACCGTCACGGTGACTTACACGCGCAGCGGCCATACCCATACCACCCGGGTCACGCTCGGCTCAGATTCCTAAGTCGCGCCAACCCGTCCACAGCAGCCCTGCCGCGGTTTTCCTCGACTCCGCGGCAGGGCTGCGCCCAATTAAGTAGCCAGACACAGACGTTCGGCACAATTAGCGGCATCGCCCAGCAGCGCCGCGCTCCGCAACTCAACCCCGGGCGGGCTCAGTGCCAACACGCCCCCGCCGCGCTCCGCAACTCAACCCGGCAGCCCCAGTGTCCAAACAACCCCGAAGCGCTCAACAACTTGACCCGAGCTGGCTGAGTGCCAACCCGCCCCAGAAGCGCTCAACAACTCGACCCGAGCTGGCTCAGTCCCGCCGGGCGCGCGCAGCCATCTCACCGGGCCGTCACGAACGCACCGCCAACGGCAGCCCCGGCAGTGCTCAGCTAGCGGACAACCCACGATGCGATGCATTTCTCCCGAGCCGCGACGTAAATTGGGAGCGATTTGTCCTCGTCACGGATCGCCGAGTACGTTCTTAAGAATTTCCCAGGTAATTCTCGGGTCCAGGATTCCGGCGTTCGGCTAATTTAGCCGACATTTCCGCGATGGCATTGTTACCGGCGTAGGCTGCATTTTCCGGTCGATTGGATTTCCCGGTACGCAGCATTCCTGCCGTGCACGCGACAACGTGGCGCAGACGCCGGGAAGTTGCCTATAGCACAAATGAGCATGCCGCAGCGGCGGACGCGCTCCATACTCTTCGTGCCAGGATCACAGTAGGTAGAGAGGAGTCAGCGGTGAACAAACGCAAACCGAACAAATTCGTCCTCGCTGGCATTGCCGTGGTGCACCTCGCGGTCATGACGCTGACATGGCGCGATCTGCGCGGTCGCTCGTCCGGACAGGTTCGCGGCAACAAAAAGGCCTGGCGTGCGGCCAGCGCCCTCAACACCACCGGATCGGCGGCGTACTGGCTTTTCGGGCGGCGGCGCGCCTAGCACTCGAACTCAATATTGAGCGCGGACGGTCATCGGACCTGCTGCCGGCGTGGCCCGGCTAACCGCCCGCGGCTCACACCCAGAGTCATGACCGCGGCCCAAAACATCAGTCGACTTCGGCTACGGCTTGGGCGAACTGCGCCGAGTACAGCCGCGAATAGGCGCCGCCAGCTTCCACGAGCTCATCGTGCGTGCCCTGTTCGACGATCGCGCCGTCTTCCATCACCAGAATCAGGTCCGCATCCCGGATCGTGGAGAGTCGGTGCGCGATGACGAAGCTCGTACGGCCGCGGCGCAGCGAGTTCATGGCCCGCTGGATCAGCACCTCGGTACGGGTGTCGACCGAGCTGGTCGCCTCGTCCAGGATCAGGATCGCCGGCTCGGCCAGGAACGCCCGGGCGATGGTGATCAGCTGTTTCTCGCCGGCACTGACCGTGTCGCCCTCGTCGTCGAGCACGGTCTCGTAGCCATCGGGCAGCGTGCGAACGAACCGGTTGACGTGGGTGGCCTGCGCCGCCTCGACGATCCGGTCCATGGGCGCATTCGGCGCGCCGTAGGCGATGTTCTCCGCGATCGTCCCGCCGAAGAGCCAGGCATCCTGCAGCACCATGCCGGTCCGCGACCGCAGGTCCTCCCGGGTCATGGACGCCACGTCGACGCCGTCCAACGTGATGTGCCCACCGGTCACTTCGTAAAAGCGCATCAGCAGGTTGACCAGCGTGGTCTTGCCGGCTCCGGTCGGCCCGACGATGGCGACCGTCTGCCCCGGCGCAACGGACAGTGACAGATCCTCGATGAGCGGCTTGTCCGGCTCATACCGGAACGAGACGTGGTGGAATTCGACCTGGCCACGAACGTCGGCCGGCCGCACCGGCGCCGTCGGATCCGGGCTCTGCTCGTCGGCATCGAGCAACGCGAATACCCGCTCGGCCGAGGCCACACCCGACTGCAACAGGTTGGCCATGCTCGCCACCTGAGTCAGTGGCTGGCTGAATTGCCGCGAATACTGGATGAACGCCTGCACATCGCCCAGGGTCAGCGCACCGGAGGCGACTCGTAGCGCACCAACCACCGCGACCAGCACGTAGTTCAGGTTGCCGATGAACATCATCGCCGGCTGGATGGTGCCGGAAATGAACTGCGCCTTGAAGCTGGAGGTGAACAACTGCTCGTTGTGCTCATCGAAAACGGCCTGGGCCTCGGCCTGCCGACCAAAAGCCTTCACCAGCGAATGCCCGGTGTACATCTCCTCGATATGACCGTTGAGCTTGCCGGTCGTCGTCCACTGGGACACGAACTGCGGCTGCGCCCGCTTACCGATGCGCGCGGCCACCATGACCGACACCGGTACCGTCACGAGCGCGATCACGGCCAGCAACGGCGAAATCACGAACATCACGGTCAGCACGCCGACAACAGTGAGCAGCGAGGTCACCAGCTGGCTCATCGACTGCTGCAGGGTCTGGGCGATGTTGTCGATGTCGTTGGTGACCTTCGACAGAATCTCACCGCGTGGCTGTTGGTCGAAATAGCTGAGCGGCAACCGGCTGAGCTTGGCCTGCACATCACGGCGCATCCGGAAAATCGAACGCTGGACGACCGTCGTGGTGAGCCGACCCTGCAGCCACATCAATATGGATGCCGCGACATAGATGAGAATGACGGCCAGCAGCACCTCGCCGACCTTGTCGAAATTGACGCCCTGGCCGGGAATGACGTCGACCGATTTGAGCATGTCGGCGATCTGCCCGTGACCGTCACGGCGCAGCCCCGCGATCGCCTCGGATTTGCTCAACCCGGCCGGCAGCGAGTGGCCGATCACGCCGGCGAAGATCAGGTCGGTGGCGTGACCGAGGATCTTCGGACCCAGCACCGACAGGCCGACGCTGGCGATGGCGAGAATTCCGATCAGAATCATGCGCGGTCGTTCCGGCCGCAGCATGCCCAGCAACCGCTTGCCCGAGCCGCGGAAATCCAGCGATTTCTCGGTGGACATTCCGGCCATGAACCCGCCCGGCCCGCGCCGCTCGGCCGCGGACGGTCCGGGTCCTCGGGTCGGAACGGCTCGCCCAGGCTGTCCGCCGTTGGCTGCCGCCGGTGCCTGCGTGCCACCGTCAGCAGCCGGCGCTCCGGCATTCGTTGCCGGCGCGGGTGGGCTGCTGCTACCGGGCGGCGGTCCGGTGTTGGCTGCCGGCGCGGACTGCGCCAATGCGTCCCGCGGCGATGCCGATGCATCCTGTGGCGACGGCGTGGGTGTCGGGTGCGGCGACGGCTTGGGCCGGGACCCGTTACCGGACGGATTCTGCGCGCTCACGCCGCCTCCTGCTCGGTCAGCTGCGAGAGCACGATCTCGCGGTACGTCTCGTTGGTATCCATCAGCTCGTGGTGGGTGCCGGTCCCGACAACCCGCCCCTCGTCGAGCACCACGATCCGGTCGGCGTGCCGGATCGTGCTCACCCGCTGGGCAACGATCACGACCGTCGCGTCCGACGTCTCGCGGGCCAATGCCGCACGCAAAGCCGCGTCCGTGGCGTAGTCCAGAGCCGAGAACGAGTCATCGAACAGGTAGATCTCGGGCCGGTGCACCAACGCGCGGGCGATCGCCAGCCGTTGTCGCTGACCACCGGACACGTTCGTCCCGCCCTGGGCGATCGGCGCTTCCAACTGCTCAGGGAACCGCTCGACGAAATCGCGTGCCTGCGCGATTTCCAATGCCCGCCACAATTCCTCGTCGCTGGCCTGCGTATTTCCGTACCGCAAATTCGAGGCGACCGTGCCGGAGAACAGATACGGCCGTTGCGGAACCAGACCGATCACGCTGGACAGCAGCGCCTTATCCATCGTGCGTACATCCACGCCATCGACGCTGACCGAACCTCCGGTGGCGTCGAACAGTCGCGGAACCAGATTCAACAACGTCGTCTTCCCTGAACCCGTACTCCCGATCACGGCCGTGATCTGACCGGGATGTGCGACCAGGCTGATGCCGCGCAGCACCGGCTGCTCGGCACCGGGGTACCGGAATTCGACGTCCCGCAATTCCAACTCACCGCGGGCATGCAGGGTACGGACGGGGTTGCGGCGGACGACGACGCTGGAATCGGTGCGCAGTACTTCCTGAATGCGCTCGGCGCACACCTCGGCCCGCGGGACCATCATGAACATGAACGTCGCCATCATGACCGACATCAGAATCTGCATCAGATAGCTGAGAAATGCCGTCAATGCGCCGATCTGCATGTGACCGCTGTCGATCCGGTGACCACCGAACCACATCACCGCGACGCTGGATGCGTTGAACACGAGCATGACCGCGGGAAACATCAACGCCATCAGCCGGCCGACGCCGAGCGACACGGTGAACAACTGGTCGTTCGAACCAGCGAACCGATCGCGTTCCCTGGGGTCGCGGACGAAGGCTCGGACGACCCGAACACCGGTGATCTGCTCCCGCAACACCCGGTTGATCGTGTCGATCCGGGTCTGCATCAGCCGGAACAACGGTCGCATCCGGGAAATGATGAGAAAAACAACCAGCGCCAGCACCGGCACGATCACCAATAGCAGGCCGGAGAGCGGTACGTCCTGATTGAGCGCGAGGATCACGCCACCGACGCACATGATCGGTGCCGATACCATCATGGTCAGCGTCATGAGGACGAGCATCTGCACTTGCTGCACGTCGTTGGTGGTGCGGGTGATCAGCGACGGCGTGCCGAAATGGCCGACCTCGCGGGCCGAGAACTCCTGCACCTTGCCGAACACGCCACGCCGCACGTCCCGCCCCAACGCCATCGCCGTACGCGCGCCGAAGTAGACCGCGGCCACCGAGCAGAGGATTTGACCAAGCGTCACGGCGATCATCACACCGCCGGTCCGCATGATGTACCCGGTGTCGCCCGTGACCACGCCCTTGTCGATGATGTCCGCGTTCAGCGTGGGCAGGTAGAGCGTCGCCAGCGTCTGCAGGAGTTGGAGCAGGACCACCAACGCGATCGGTTTGCGATACGGGCGCAAATACGCGCGCACAAGACGGATCAGCACGGCAACCCTCTCGGGTCGGGGACGCAACTGGTCGCCGGGGCGCTCCGGATACGTCGACGGATATTCGGCGGTGCGCAGGACATATCGAGAATTCTGCTCATCGGGCCGGCACTTCTCGTTCGTACGCGGCCGCCGCCGGCGCGACGTACGCCAGCGCCTGCCCTACCAAGGTGCCCAACGGCTCGGTGGTCTCCGGTCGCAGCCACTGCTCGGTCGCGGCCCGAATCGCGCTGAAGACAATTGTCGCCAACAATCGCGGAAACAAATCCCGATCCGGGTCGGCACCAATGCGTTGTGCGATCGCGTTGATCAGAGGTTGCTCGACCTCGGCCATGTTCTTGAGAAATTCCGCCCGCAACGCCGGCGAATGCAGAATCAGCCGGAGCGTCTCCTTCTCCGGCTGGGCGCCGCCGTGCATTGCGATCATTGCGTTGATTATGGCCTGATCGAGCGGTTCGTCCGATGGACGTCCGGCCAGTGCCGCGCCCATTTCCTTCGCGCGTTCCAGCCGTAGCGCACAGATCGCCTCTTCCCGGCTGGAGAAATAGTTGTTGTACGTCCGCGGGGAGACTCCGGCCGCCTCGGCGATGTCGTCGACCCGGACGTTGTCCAGCCCGCGCTCCAACGCCAGCCGCAATGCGGCCACGCTGATCGCCTCGCGCGTCTCGCGTTTCTTGCGCTCGCGCAGGCCGGGCCGTTCTATCCGCTGCTGGGTGCACTCGACGCCGGTCACCATGCGGACACTGTACCCAAACTGCGCGCCACGCAGAAATGCGTGGCGCGCAAATTTCGCTCACAGCTGACCGACGTTCAGTACCGTACGGGGCCGGCCCGAGCGCCGCCGCTATCCACGGATCCGTCCGACGCCTGCTGGCGTAATCAAGACCGTGGCGGTCGTAGTCCACATCGCCAGCGGACACCCGGTCTCCTGTTCGTGATCGCATTTACGGCAGTGCCACTTCGATCGGGCAGCCACGAAGCCAACGGTCGATATCCGCCCGATCGTTTCCGATTTCCGTACGGGGAAAATGTCCGCCGCTCGCGCGAATGTCACTGCCCACGCCGCGAAGTCTGCTGTGCAGCGCCGAAAGCCAGCAACCAATTTCACGATCAGCACAACCAATAGTCCATTGAGGACAGACAGCCTCAGCGGTCGTCGACCTCGACGATGCGGAATACCGGGTGCCGCCCGGCGATCTCGAGCAGCTGGGCGTCAGATGCTGTCGGCCCGACACCGTCGAAGAACGCGCCAACTTCCCACTTCCACCGCTCCAGGTAGGCCCGCAGCACCGCCGGCTTGTCCTCGTCGGACAACTCCTGGGCGGCGAAGTGCTCGACCCGACGACCCAGCAGCAACTCCCCCTTGCCGGCGGCCCGCAGGTTGCGCACCCATTGCCCATGACCCCGGGCCGAGACCAGGTACCGCTGCTTGTCCACGGTCAGGACGTTCACCGGCGTGCGGCGCGGCTCGCCGCTGCTGCGGCCGGCGACCTGCAGGATCCGCGACCCCCACAACGACATGCCGTGACGGGTCATCCAGGCCACCCACGGGTTGAGAATGCGCTGCTGGATCTGACCGGGGCGACGGTAGTGCGGTGCGTTGCTCATTGGATTCTCCCGTTCCGTGAGCACTGCTCTCTGTTACGACAGACATTAGTGGGCCATTGCCGCAGAAGCAAGAGCGGTGCTCTCGTTTAGGGGAGGCTTGATCTTCGCGCTACTCCTCCAACGGAGCGATGCGGAAAGAAGGGGTAAAAGGCAGCTATCAGTGCAGCACGAGCGCGTCGACCGCGACAGCGAGAAACAGCAACGACAGGTACGTATTCGACCACTTGAACAACGCCAGCGGCTTGACCTTGCCGCCGCCGCGAACCTGCGACCGCAGGCGGTACGCGTACCCCAGGAAAACCACACCCAGCGCGATGGCCGCCGCGCCGTAAATCCAGCCGGTAGCCAACGGCCACAGCACCAGCGACGAGGCGATCATCAGCCAGGTGTAGAAGACGATGCGGTTAGCAACCACGGTGGCCGGCGCGACCGCGGGCAGCATCGGTACCCCGGCCCGCGCGTAGTCCTCACGGAAGCGCATGCCCAGCGCCCAGGTGTGCGGCGGAGTCCAGAAAAAGATGACCAGGAACAACGTCGCGGCGGCCCACGACACCGTGCCGGTGACGGTCGACCAGCCGATCAGTGCCGGCATACATCCGGCCGCGCCGCCCCAGACGACGTTCTGCGAGGTGCGGCGTTTGAGGCCCATCGAATAGACAAAGACGTAGAACAGAATGGTCGCGTCGGCCAGGCCGGCCGAGAGCACATTCGTGGTGACCGCGAGCCAGGCCGTGGCGAGCACGCCCAGTGCGATGCCGAAGATCAGCGCATTACGCGGCGAGACCGATTGCTTGGCCAGCGGACGCCGCTGGGTGCGGTGCATGACCTGGTCGATGTCCCGGTCGACGTAGCAGTTGAGCGCGTTCGCACTGCCAGCGGCCAACATGCCGCCGATCAGGGTCGCCACCACGACCGTCCACCGCGGCAGGCCTCGAGCCGCCAACAGCATGGTCGGCACCGTCGTGACCAGCAGCAGCTCGATGATGCGGGGCTTGGTCAGCGCGAGATAGGCCCGCAGCACCGAGCCGACACTGCGCGGTGCCACCGGGGTGTAGGCAGTCACGTCCGCCGACAACCGCTAACCGAAGACAACACGAAACGAGCACCCCAGCCGCTGTCACTCATGATCCGGGCAGCGCGACACACCCGCCGCGCGGATCCAACTGTAGACGCGGGCTTGCGTGCATCCTGGCCCGGGGTGCTCGCCGGTTGCCTCGGGTCAGCAGACGGGCCAACGCCAGTTGTACGAACAGCGAACATCCACACGCCCATATGGCTCGTCCACAGGCTTCCTGCTGTGCCGTTAGCGCCGGGGCTAGGGTGGGAGCCGTTATCACGCACGGTCCTGCGACTGGTTCGGGCGCAGCGGCCGAGCCTGTCCTGCGAGGAGCGCGCACGGGTGACGAATACCGACATATATCCCGCCAGCTGGACCGACGAGGACCGGAAGGCTGTCGACACAATCCGGGTCCTCGCCATGGATGCCGTGCAGAAAACCGGCAACGGGCACCCTGGCACAGCGATGAGCCTGGCACCAGCGGCATACCTGCTCTACCAGCAGATCATGCGACACGATCCCAGCGATCCCGACTGGACCGGTCGGGACCGTTTCGTGTTGTCCGCCGGGCACTCGAGCCTGACCTTGTATCTACAGCTCTTTCTCTCTGGCTATGGCCTGCAGCTTGAGGACATCAAGGCGCTGCGCACCTGGGGTTCATTGACCCCGGGCCATCCCGAGCATGGGCACACCGCCGGTGTCGAGACCACCACTGGCCCACTCGGTCAGGGCATCGCCAACGCGGTTGGCATGGCGATGGCGGCGCGCCGTGAGCGCGGCCTGCTTGACCCGGACGCGCCGGCCGGGACGAGCCCGTTCGACCACCACATCTACGTGATCGCCTCCGACGGCGACCTCGAAGAAGGCATTTCCAGCGAGGCAAGCTCGCTCGCCGGCCACCAGCAGCTGGGCAATCTGATCCTGCTCTACGACGACAACCGGATCTCGATCGAGGACGACACGAACGTCGCGTTCTCCGAGGATGTGCTCAAGCGGTACGAGGCGTACGGCTGGCATACCCAGGCCGTTGACTGGGTCGGCGACGACGGCTCGTACGTGGAGAACGTCGCCGCGCTCGAGCACGCCTACGAAACGGCACGCGCGGAGACCAACCGCCCCTCGATCATCAAGCTGCGCACGATCATCGCCTGGCCAGCACCGAACGCTCAGAACACCGGCGCCTCGCACGGCTCGGCCCTCGGCGCCGATGAGGTCGCCGCTACCAAGACGGTGCTCGGTTTCGATCCGGAGCAGCAGTTCGACGTTGACCCCAAGGTGCTGGCCCGCGCCCGCGAGGTACTCGACCGCGGCCGGCAGGCGCACGCCGACTGGCAGCAGCGGTACGACGCCTGGGCCCAGGCCAACCCGGCGGCCAAGGAGCTCCACGACCGGCTGCGTGAGCGGCGGCTGCCCGCCGGTTGGGCCGAGAGCCTCCCGACCTTCCCGGCCGACGAGAAGGGCATCGCCACTCGTAAAGCCTCCGAGGCGGTGCTCAAGAGCCTCATCCCGTTCCCCGAGATCTGGGGCGGATCGGCCGACCTGGCCGGGTCGAACAACACGACGATGAAGGGCGAACCGTCGTTCGTGCCGCCCGAGCGCCAGACCAAGGAGTTCCCCGGCGGCCCGTACGGACGCACGCTGCACTTCGGCATCCGCGAGCACGCGATGGCCTCGATCCTCAACGGAATCGCGCTGCACGGCGGGACCCGGCCGTACGGTGGCACGTTCCTGGTCTTCTCCGATTACATGCGCCCGGCGGTTCGGCTCGCGGCCCTGATGAAGCTGCCGGTGACCTATGTCTGGACGCACGACTCGATCGGTCTCGGCGAGGACGGCCCGACCCACCAGCCGGTGGAGCATCTGGCCGCGCTGCGGGCGATCCCGGGCCTGGACGTGGTGCGCCCGGCCGACGCCAACGAGACCGCGGTCGCCTGGCGGACCGTCCTGGAGCACACCGACCGTCCGGCCGGATTGGCCCTGTCCCGGCAGAATCTGCCGACGTTCGACCGCTCCGAGTACGCCTCGGCCGACGGCGTCGCCAAGGGCGGTTACGTGCTGGCACCGGCGACCGGCGGCACGCCGGCGGTGATCATCATCGCCACGGGCTCTGAGGTCCAACTCGCAGTTCAGGCGCGGAAGGCTCTGGAGGCCGATGGGGTTGCCACAAGTGTGGTGTCCATGCCGTGCGTCGAGTGGTTCAACGAGCAGGACGACGCGTACCGGCAGCAGGTTCTGCCGCCGAACGTCAAGGCCCGGGTCAGCGTCGAGGCCGCCATCGCCCAGGGCTGGCGCGACTTCGTCGGCGAGGCCGGCGAGACCGTCAGCCTCGAGCACTACGGCGCCAGCGCGGCCTACGCGACGCTCTACGAACAGTTCGGCTTCACCGTCGACCGCGTCGTCGCAGCGGCACACGCCAGCCTTGACAAGGTTCGCGCCCAGACGGGTAACACCACAGGCAGCTGATTCGGTTATCGCTCGTTCTTCATGGGAGGCAATAGATGACTGACGTTCTCGCCGAACTGTCCGCTGCTGGTGTGGCGGTATGGCTCGATGACATGTCCCGGGAGCGGCTGCGTAGCGGCAGCTTCGCCGCGCTGATCAAGGACAAGCACGTTGTCGGCGCGACGACCAACCCCACAATCTTCGCCAATGCATTGGACAAGGGCGACGCTTACGACGAACAGACCCGTGATCTGGCGCTGCGCGAGGTAGCGCTGGAGGAAGCGGTCCGTTCCATCACCACGACCGACGTCCGCGCCGCCGCCGACGTACTGCGCCCGATCTACGAACGGACCAACGGCGACGGGCGCATCTCGATCGAGGTCGACCCGCGGCTGGCGCACGACACCGCCAAGACGGTGGCCGAGGCCAAGGCCCTGTGGTGGTTGGTCGACCGGCCCAACGTCTACATCAAGATTCCGGCGACGAAGGAAGGTCTGCCGGCGATCACCGAGACCCTCGCGGCCGGGGTCAGCGTCAACGTGACGCTGATCTTCTCGCTCGATCGGTACGACGCCGTGATGGACGCGTTCATGAGCGGCCTGGAGCAGGCCAAGGCCAACGGCCACGACCTGTCCCAGCTCGCATCGGTCGCCTCGTTCTTCGTCTCCCGGGTCGACACCGAGGTCGACAAGCGGCTGGAGAAGATCGGCAGCGAAGCGGCCAAGGCGCTGCTCGGCACATCCGCGATCGCCAACGCCCGGCTCGCCTACCAGCGGTATGAGAAGGCGTTCTCCACGGACCGGTGGAAGGCGCTGGCCGCCGCCGGAGCCGCCCCGCAACGTCCACTGTGGGCATCGACCGGCGTGAAGAACCCGGCCTACGACGACACGCGGTATGTGGTCGATCTGGTTGCCCCCGGCATCGTCAACACCATGCCCGAGGCCACGATGGACGCGGTCGCCGATCACGGCAAGCTTGAGGGCGACACGATTACTGGCAACTACGCCCGGGCCCAGCAGCAGCTCGATGCGTTGGCAGAGGTCGGGGTCGACTACGACGACGTCGTTCAGGTCCTTGAGGACGAGGGCGTGGCCAAGTTCGACGAATCCTGGAAACACCTGCTGGACACCGTCGCCACGCAGCTGAAGGGCGCCGCGAAATGAGCGGTGACCTCGCGCTGAGCTACCCGCCGCAGAGCAACTTCAGCGCCACCGTTGACACGTTGGTCGCGGACAAGGTGGCGAGCAAGATCACCGCGCAGGACCCGACGCTGTGGGGTCCTGATGCGGAGCACGAGGCCTCGATCCGACTCTCCTGGGTCGGTCTGGCCGAGTCCTCCAGGCCGCTGGTCGCCGAGATCAGCGCGCTGCGTGAGCAGTTGCTGGCCGAGGACATCGACCACATCGTGCTGACCGGGATGGGCGGCAGCTCGCTGGCGCCGGAGGTGATCACCACGACCGCGGGGGTCGAGTTGGTCATCCTCGACACCACCGATGCTGGCCAGGTCCGGGCGGCGCTGGGCGACCGGCTGGAGCGCACCGTGCTCGTGGTCTCCAGCAAGTCCGGCGGCACGGTCGAGACCGATTCGCACCGCCGGGCCTACGAGAAAGCGTTCACCGACGCCGGTATCGACGCCGCCAGCCGGATGGTCGTCGTCACCGACCCGGGTTCGCCCCTGGAGAAGTTGGCCCGCGACGCCGGCTACCGCAAGGTGTTCCTGGCCGACCCGAACGTCGGCGGTCGCTACAGCGCGCTGACCGCCTTCGGGCTGGTTCCGGCCGGACTGGCGGGCGCAGACATCGGCGCGCTGTTGGACGAGGCCGAATCGGTCAGCGGTGCGCTGAGCGAGGACGCGGCCGGGAATCCCGGTCTCGGGTTGGGCGCGGTCCTGGGCCTGGCCCATAACGCCGGTTCGGAGAAGGTCGTGCTCGCCGACACCGGGTCGGGCATCGCCGGGTTCGGTGACTGGGTCGAGCAGCTGATCGCCGAGTCGACCGGCAAGAACGGCAAGGGTCTGTTGCCGGTCGTCGTGGAAGGCGTCGGAGCACCCGGTTTCGCCGACGCCGGTCAGGACGCGATTCTGGTGGTGCTCGGTCCGGAAGACGCCTCCGCGAACCCGGCCCCATCCGGGTACGGCGCCAGCATCCGGTACCCACTCGGCGCGGCCTTCCTGGTCTGGGAGTACGCGATCGCGGTGGCCGGCCGGATCATCGGCATCAACCCGTTCGACCAGCCCAATGTGGAGGAAGCCAAGGCACAGGCGCGCTCGCTGCTGGATTCCTCTGGCTCGTCCGAGGCACCCAAGCCCGCCTTCGTGGATGGCGCGGTCGAGGTGTACGGCGACGAGACGGTGCTCCGAGGTGCGCACACGCTCACCGAGGTGGTCAACGGGCTGCGCAACCTCGCGCCGCCGGCCGGATACCTGTCCATCCAGGCCTACCTCAACCGGCACGCCGAGGCGTCGGCCGCCGATCTGCGGGCCGAGGTGGCCCGCTCGACCGGGCTGCAGACGACATTCGGCTTCGGACCGCGGTTTCTGCACTCCACCGGGCAGTACCACAAGGGTGGCCACCCGAACGGCGGCTTCATCCAGATCACCGGTGCCGTCAGCGAGGATCTCGACATCCCCGACCGTCCGTACACCTTCGGGGTGCTGCAGGCGGCGCAGGCGGCGGGCGACGCAGCGGTGATCGCGGCCAAGGGTCGTCCCGTGTTACACCTGCACCTGACCGATCGTGCTGCTGGCCTCGGCCAGCTGATGGAGGCAATCTCGTGACTTGTCAAGCCGGCAACGTGCTCGTCGAGCGGGCCGGATCATGACCGGGAGCCTCGCGCGCCGCCGTAATCCGCTGCGCGACTCACGGGACCGACGGCTGCCGCGGATCCCGGAGCCGTGTGCCCTGGTCGTCTTCGGCGTGACCGGAGATCTGGCGCGTAAAAAGCTGCTTCCGGCCGTCTACGACCTGGCCAACCGCGGCCTGTTGCCCACCGATTTCGTACTGCTCGGATTCGCCCGGCGCGACTGGGACCACGGTGACTTCGAGGCCCTGGCCAAGCAGGCGGCTCGCGAGCACGCCCGTACGCCGTGGCGCGAGGAGACCTGGGCCCGACTGATCGGCAACGTGAAGTTCGTGCCGGGCTCGTTCGACGACGACGAGGCGTTCGACACGCTTGCCCAGACACTGAACGACCTGTCCGAGTCGCATGGCATCCGGGGCAACGCGGCGTTCTATTTGTCCATCCCGCCGGCGATGTTCCCGACCGTGCTCAAGCAGATGCAGCGCACCGGAATGAGCAACAACGAGGCGTCAGGCGGCTGGCGCCGGGTCGTGGTCGAGAAGCCGTTCGGCCACGATCTGGAGAGCGGTCGCGAGCTGAACCAGCTCGTGGACGAGGTGTTCACCGCCAACGACGTCTTCCGGATCGACCACTACCTCGGCAAGGAGACCGTGCAGAACCTGTTGGCGCTGCGGTTCGCCAACATGCTCTTCGAGCCGGTGTGGAATTCCAATTACGTCGACTCCGTGCAGATCACCATGGCCGAGGACGTCGGCATCGGCACCCGGGCCGGTTTCTACGACCGGACTGGCGCGGCCCGGGATGTGTTGCAGAACCACCTGCTGCAGCTGCTCGCGCTCACCGCGATGGAGGAGCCGGTCGAGTTCTCCGCCGATGCGCTGCGTACCGAGAAGTTGAAGATTCTGCGCGCGATCAGCCTGCCGGAGGACATGCGCCGGTACGCGATCCGCGGTCAGTATGAGCAGGGCTGGCTGGCCGGCGAGCGCGCAGCCGGTTACCGGCAGGAGAAGGACGTACCGCCCACCTCTAAGACCGAGACCTACGCCGCGGTACGGCTCGGTGTGCAGACCCGGCGCTGGGCCGGCGTTCCGTTCTACCTGCGGACCGGAAAGCGGCTACCCCACCGGGTCACCGAGATCGCGTTGGTCTTCCGGAAAGCGCCGCATCTGCCGTTCGACGTCACCGACACCGCCGAGCTGGGCAACAACCAGCTGGTGATCCGGGTGCAGCCCGACGAGGGCGTCACGCTGAAGTTCGGCTCCAAGGTTCCCGGCAGCACGATGGAGGTCCGGGACGTGGCGATGGACTTCCTCTACGGCGAGGCGTTCACCGAGTCCAGCCCCGAGGCGTACGAGCGACTCGTGCTGGATGTGCTGCTCGGCGACGCGACGTTGTTCCCGCGCAACGACGAGGTCGAGGCCTCATGGCGGGTCATCGACCCGCTGGAGGATTTCTGGACCGGTCAGCAGCCGAAGTTCTACCGGGCTGGCGAGTGGGGGCCCAAGGCTGCCGACGAAATGCTGGCGCGCGACGGGCGGGCGTGGAGACGGCCGTGAACTTCCGTACCGACAACCACGCATTCGCTACTCGCAATGTCGCGACGTACACCGGAGGGGCCAGCTCATGACAACGCTGTGGGATACGACCGGCACCGAAGTGGTCAAGGCGTTGTCCGCCGAGCGGCGTACCGGCGGCGCGATGACCTCCGGTTGTGCGCTGACCCTGGTCGTCGTGGTGAACGAACGCGACGTCCCGGAGGCCGAGGCCGCCGCGACGATGGCCGCCTCGCACCACCCGTGCCGACTGCTGATCGTCGTACGTCGTGAGGTCGACGCCCCGGTCCCCCGGCTCGACGCCGAGGTGCTGATCGGCGGTCGGCTGGGTCCGGGCGAGGCGGTCGTGCTGCGGATGTACGGCCGGCTGGCGCTGCACGCCGAGTCGGTCACGCTGCCGCTGCTCGCCCCCGACGTACCGGTGGTGACGTGGTGGCATGGCGAGCCGCCGGACCTGATCGCGCACGACCCGTTGGGCGTATTCGCTGATCGTCGGATCACCGACTGCGCCCGCGCTGCCAATCCGAGCGAGGCACTGCGTCGGCGGGCCGAGGACTACGCCCCCGGCGACACCGACCTGTGCTGGACCCGGATCACCCCGTGGCGCAGCCAGTTGGCGGCCGCGGTGGACTCTTCCAACAGCGATGTCGTCGGCGCCAGCGTCTCCGGTCCGGCCGACAGCCCGAGCGCGCAGCTGCTGGCCGGATGGCTGGGCAGCCGGTTAGGCACGAAGGTGCCCGTGGTCGGCAACGGCGACGGCGATCTGGCCGAGGTCATGGTTTCGACCAGCGCCGACGGTGAGCTGCGACTGCGCCGGGGCAACGACGGCCATGCGCAGCTCGATCGCGGCGAGCACGGTTCGGCCAGCAACACGGTGCCGATGCCCGACCGCGGCCTGGGCGAACTGCTCGCCGAGGAGCTGCACAGACTTGACGCCGACCTGCCGTACGCCGACGCTCTGAGCACCGCGACCGGGGTCGGTGGGCTGGAGAAGCGCGCCGACAACCGCGTGCACATCTGGACCGACCCGGCCGCCAAGGCGCCCGAGGACTCATCGGCCTCCTGACACAACGCTGACTCGGTTCCTGACACAGCTCACTGTCCACACGGGAGGGCTCGTTGAGCCACAACGAAGTCGTCATCAGCCCCAACGGCGACCTATTGGCAAAGGCGATCGCAGCTCGCATCGTCACCCGGCTGGTCGATGCGCAGGCGGCGAAGGGGCACGCATCGATCGTGCTGACCGGTGGCCGCCTGGGTATCGGGGCGCTGCGAGAGTTGCGGACAAGCCCGGCCCGGGACGCGGTGGACTGGCGGCTGGTCGACATCTGGTGGGGTGACGAGCGATTCCTGCCGGCTGGCGATCCCGAGCGCAACGACACCCAGGCCCGGGAAGCGTTGCTGGACGATCTGCCACTGGATCCGAGCCGGGTTCATCCCTATGCGGCCTCGGACGGGCCGTTGGGCGACAACCCGGAGGCGGCCGCCGAGGCGTATGCCCGCGAGTTGGCGGCGGCCGCGGCGCCGGAGGACCACGGCGACGTGCCGCGGTTCGACGTGTTGATGCTCGGCGTTGGCGAGGAGGGCCACACCGCGTCGATCTTCCCCGAGTCGCCGGCGGCCTATGACGAACGGCCGGTGGTGGCGGTGCACGGTTCGCCCAAGCCGCCGCCGACCCGGCTCTCGTTCACGTTCCCGACGATCGCGGCGGCTACCGAGGTGTGGTTGGCGACGGTCGGCGCGGAGAAGGCCGGCGCGGTGGCGCTGGCGCTGGGCGGCGCCGGCGCGGTGCAGATCCCGGCCGCCGGCGCGCACGGCCGATCGCGCACGTTGTGGTTGCTGGACCGGGCGGCGGCCGCGCAGTTGCCAGCCGAGCTCGTACGGCTGCCGATCACCTGACTGTTGCGCACAAAGGGGCCCCGCAGCGTTGTCGCCGCGGGGCCTTCATTTGTGCACGCCGGCCGTGCGCCCACCCGAGTTTGATGGCCGACCGAATCGGCTTTGGAGAGCACCAAGGGGTGCAAACGAGACGACGGCGCGGATCCGGGTTGGCCGGTCAGCGCCGTCGGTGAAGTCGTGCGGTCGCTCAGGGTTCCGAGCGGAGCTTACGAACCTTGGCCAGAGCTTCGTCCAGGATGGCTTGGCCGTCGGCGTCGCTGCGCCGTTCCCGAACGTAGGCCAGATGTGTCTTGTACGGCTCGTTCCGTGGTGCGGCCGGAGGCGCGGTCTTTTCCCGACCGGCCGGGAACCCGCAACGCGGGCAGTCCCAGGTGTCTGGAATGGCTGCATCTTCGGCAAAGGACGGCCGTGTCTCGTGCCCGTTGGCACACCAGAATGGGATACGCAGACGTGGGGCTGACTCGCCCCGCTCGGCCTCACCCATCGGCCCTGCACCGACCCGGCTTCCCCGGATCGCATTGCCACCTGCGGCCACGATGCCCCTTCCCCATACGGATTTCTCTGCACACCGCGCGGAGCCGTAGCCGGCATCCGCGCGGTGTTGCTCTTACGAGGTCGTTACTTATAGAGCAGGCCGAGCAACACAATGCATACGGCCCAGATGACTCCGAATATGATCGTGAGCCGGTCGAGGTTCTTCTCAACCACTGACGATCCGGACAGCGACGAGGACATACCGCCACCGAACATCGACGACAACCCGCCGCCCTTGCCGCGGTGCAGCAGGACCAGAACGACCATGCCAAGACTGACAATGATCAACACGATGGACAGTGCAATCGTCATGAACGAGTGGTCGCCTCTCTCGACGTCGCTCCCCCGAATGGATGAACCTCTAGGCTACCCGACGTTGATGCACATCCGTGTACTGCCCGGTAGTGAGCTGATGAACGAAGGCGGCGAACCGCTGGGGCTTCGGCACTTCCGCCACTGTGCGTTGTGTGGCACCACTTTCCGCAACCGGCTGGCACATCGCGATCGGCTTGCGCCGGCTCAGAATCGACCCGACCCGTCTCGGAATTCCAGCGTTCGCTGAAGCCGGCGCTGTCAGACGACCGGAGGACTCATCTCCGTAGATGAGCGCTCGCCGCTAATGGGCGTTGACCGATGACCGTACGGGCCGACGGCTCATCTCCGTAAATAGGCGCTCGCTGGATGTCGGCGTTGACCGACGGCTCGCCGGACAGGCCGCACACCCATCCCAATTGGGCCGCCCGACGATCTCTGGTGTCTTGACAAGATAATTTGTCGGTGGAACGGTAAGGCCATGGCGGGTGCGGAAGCGGTTGACCAGGGGAACGCCGATCACGTGCAGGCGCCGCTTTCCCAGCTCGAGGTTGTCTCGGACCAGGGCGCCGCGTTGACGATGCTCAACCCGGCCCGACTCAACGTGCTGCGGGCGCTCGGCGAGCCGGACTCGGCGGCCGGGTTGGCGCGTCGACTGGGCCTGCCACGGCAGCGGGTCAACTACCACCTGCGGCAGCTCGAAGCGGCCGGGCTGGTCGAATTGGTCGAGGAACGCCGCAAAGGCAACTGCACCGAACGGGTCGTACGCGCCACCGCCCGTCGGTACGTCGTCGACCCGGCCGTGCTCGGTCAGGACGACGAACTCGACGGCGACCGTAGGTCCGCGACCTTCCTCGTCTCCGTCCTCGCCCGCGGTGTACGCGAACTGGCCCGGCTGCGGCGACTGGCCGCCAAACGGGACAAGCAGTTGCCGACGCTGACTCTGGACACCGAGATCTCCTTTGGCTCGAGCGCCGCGCAGGCCCGGTTCGCCGAGGACCTCCTCACCGCGGTCAATGCCGTCGTCGCCCGACACCACGACGAGACGTCGCCCCGCCGGCGCCGCTTCCGACTCGTCCTCGGCTCCTACCCGGTACCGCCGGCCGAACAATGACCGACAAGAAGCCGGACGCGGCGGACAACGTGATCGAACTCGGCGTACCGGTCGAGCAGGTGTGGCAGGCCATCACCACCCCCGAGGGTTTGCGCTGTTTTCTCGCCGATCAGGCCGACGTGGAGCCTGGCGTCGGTGGCCACATCCAGATCGGTTGGGACGGTCAACTCATGGATCCGGCCACGATCGAGGTCTGGGAACCGGGCCGCCGGCTTCGGTTGCGCGGCAATGGCGTCGGCGAGGAATGGATCCTGGAAAGTCGCGGCGGTCGCACCGTCGTCCGCCTGGTCTTCAGTGGGTATGGCGACACCGACTGGGATGAGACGTACGACGCGTTCGATGACACCGGCGCGCTCATCCTGCAGTTGCTGGCCGCCTGGCTGGACGAACATGCCGGCACGCCGCCGCGACAGGTCAAGGCCATCGCGCATCTGTCGCTGGAGCGAGCCGCCGCCTGGGCCGCTGCGCTGGGACGCGAGGGCCTTGCGACAGGCGCAGCACGAGAAGCGTCTCTTGCCGTTGGCCAGCAGGTGCCGCTGGCGTTGCGCGGCGGTGATCCGGTCCCGGCGGTGGTCCGCATGTACGGCCACGCCAACGAAGCGTTCTTCGCCATTCCCGAGTTGGACAACGCCCGGCTGCTGCTCATGGTGCGCGGCGCCGATGGGTCGGCCACGCTGACGCTCCAGCTGACGACCTACGGGCTGGATCCCAGCCTGGTCGAACACGCACACCGCCGATTGATCAAGACCGCGAAAGCATTCGAGAGCTTTCCCCGTACGAATGGGAGTTGATCGTGACCGATTACCCGACCGTGGCACCGATGCTGGCGTACGCCGACGCCGCGAAAGCACTGGAGTGGCTGCCGACAGCGTTTGCCTGCGAGGTGCGCAACAAATACGTCATGGACGACGGCCGCATCGGGCATGCCGAATTGCATTTCCCGGGCAATGGCGTCGTCATGTTGGCCGAGCAGCCACCCCCGTACGAAGGCCCGAATCAACTGGCCCAGAATTACCCGCCGGCCGCGCAGTGGTACGACATCCCGTACATCGTGAACGGTGTCTGGGTTCAGGTCGACGACGTGGATGCGCATTGCGCCCGGGCCAGGGCGGCCGGTGCGCACATCCTGTCCGAGCCGGTCGACGAGGGACACGGAAAGAGTTATCGGGTCGCCGATCTGGAGGGTCAGCGCTGGATGTTTAGCCAACGCTAAACGGCGCCGTACGCAGTCGCTGTGCGCGAATCCGGCTCCTCCCAGATGAGGGTGTAGCGGCTGGGTCGGCGGCACGGTGCGGGTGAGCAGCCCGTCGCGTTCCAGCGACCGCAGGGTCTGGTCAGCACCTTCTGGCTAACCCCGGCCAGTAGACGAGAGATCTCCGAATAGCGCATCGCCTTGGCCGCATCGGAGCTGCCGGGCGCGGCGGATGTGTCGCCGCCCAGTGCGCGCAGGATCAGCACGACCCATTTATTCGAGATCCGGTCGAGCAATTGACGGCTGGGGCAGGCCGCCAGGACGGCGTTGTGCTCCCTCGTGGCCTGTGCCTTCTTCTGAGCCGCTGTCGCCGCTCCCACCTCTCACCGTCGGATGGGTTACGCACTCTAAAGTGCCTACTTCCCGATAGGAAGTAACTCTCCGATACTGATGTAAGGCGGCCGCATCCCGCCACCCCAGTGCGAGATGAAAGGCATCATGATGAACAACTCCACCTCGCGGCTTCCCGGCGGCAGCTGGACGCTGGGCGATACGCGGATCACTCGGTTCGGTTACGGCGCGATGCAGCTCGCCGGCCCCTGGGTCATGGGGCCGCCCGCCGACCGTGAGGGTGCGCTGGCCGTGCTGCGTGAGGCCGTCGAGCAGGGGATCACCCACATCGACACCAGCGACGCCTACGGCCCGCGCGTGGTCAATGAGCTGATCCGCGAAGCGTTGCACCCGTACCCGGAGTCGTTGTTCATCGCCACGAAGGTGGGAGCGAATCGTGACCAGCAGGGCGGTTGGCCGGTAGCCCGGAAACCCGAGGACGTGCGCCAGCAGGTGCACGAGAACCTGGACTCCCTCGGCGTCGAGTCCCTCGATTTGGTCAACATGCGCATGGGCGACGCGACCGGGCCGCAGGACGGGTCGATCGCCGAGGCGTTCGGCACGCTCGTCGATCTCCAGCGGCAGGGGCTGATCCGTCACCTCGGTGTCAGCAACGTCACCGTCGAACAGGTCGCCGAGGCGCAGAGCATCGCCGACATCGTGTGCGTGCAGAACATGTACAACCTCGCCCACCGCCACGACGATGCCCTCATCGACTCTCTCGCCGCCGAGGGCATCGCGTACGTGCCGTTCTTCCCCCTCGGGGGCCTTACACCGCTGCAGTCCGAGACGCTCTCCACCGTCGCCAGCAGGCTCGGCACGACATTGATGTCCGTCGCACTGGCATGGATGCTGCGCCGGTCACCGAACATCCTTCTCATCCCCGGCACATCCAAGGCTGCGCATCTGCGCGAAAACATCGCCGGAGCGGGGGTCTCCCTCTCCGAACAGGACAAGGCCGACTTGGATGGCATCGGCTGCTGAACACCGGGCAACCCGCGCCCGGGCCTGGCAGCTCCAACGGTCCGACAGAAGGATCAACGGCTGGCTCGAGCCCTTCCGTGGCTCCGGCCTGCGGTTCGGCAACCTCACCAATGACATCGCCAGATCTCTGCCGGAAACCCGGCGGCTTCAGATCGCAACTGCACCCTCGATTTGGGTGAGCCGCGAATCCCCTTACGCGGATGGCGCTTTCAACAGTCCACAGTGGACTACGTACAAACGCAAAAAGACGCGATGTTCGGACCGATTAATACGGCCCGAACATCGCGTCCGCGTTAATGAATCAGTTGGCCCCGGCGTGGGCGATGCGGGTGAACTGGTCGCCGTCGATGCTCGCGCCACCGACCAGCGCGCCGTCGATGTCCACCTGCTCCAGGATCGCCGCGGCGTTATCGGCCTTCACCGAACCGCCATAGAGAATCCGAACGCCGTCAGCCAGGTCGCCCGAGTACAGGTCGGCCAGCGTATTGCGCAGCTCGCTGCACACCTCCTGGGCGTCGCCCGGCGTCGCGACCTTGCCGGTGCCGATGGCCCACACCGGCTCGTACGCGACCACGATCGTCCGCGCCTGCTCGGCGGTGATGCCATCCAATGCCGCCCGCAGCTGACTGCAGGAGTGCTCGACGTGCTGCCCCGCCTCGCGGACGTCCACGCCCTCGCCGACACACAGAATCGGCGTGAGCCCGGCTGCGTAGGCCGCCTTGACCTTGGCGCCCACCAGCTCGTCGTCCTCGCAGTGGTACAACCGCCGCTCGGAGTGCCCGACCACCACGTACGCGCAGCCGAGCTTGGCCAGCATCGAACCTGCGATGTCGCCGGTGTACGCGCCGCTCGCGTGCGGCGAGAGGTCCTGCGCGCCGTATCCGATGGCCAATTTGTCGCCGTCGATCAAGGTCTGCACGCTGCGCAGATCCACGAACGGCGGCAACACCACGACCTCGACCGCCTCCAGCGTCTCCTTGGGCAGGCCGTATACGACCTTCTGCACCAGGGCGATCGCCTCGAGGTGGTTGAGATTCATCTTCCAGTTGCCGGCGATGAGCGGACGCCGGCCGGACGACTTCTTTGCCACCTGCTCAGTCCTCCAGTACGGCTACGCCGGGCAATTCCTTGCCCTCCAGGAATTCCAGCGAGGCACCGCCGCCGGTCGAGATGTGTGAGAACCCGTCTTCGGGCAGACCGGCCTGACGCACCGCCGCCGCCGAGTCGCCGCCACCCACGACGCTGAACGCCGAGCTGGCGATGATCGCCTCGGCGACCGCCTTCGTACCGCCGGCGAAGGCCGGGAACTCGAAGACGCCGACCGGACCGTTCCAGAAGATCGTGCCGGCGTCGGCCAGCTTGCTGGCGAACAGCTCGCGGGTCGCCGGGCCGGCGTCGAGGCCTTCCCGGTCGGCCGGAATCGCGTCGGCCGCGACGACCTCGTAGTCCGCGTCCGGGCCGAATTCCTTGGCCGCCAGCACATCCACCGGCAGCACCAGCTCGACGCCCAGGCGCTCGGCCTCGGCCATCACATCGCGGACCGCGTCGATCTGGTCCTCCTGCAGCAGGGATTTGCCGACCTCGTAGCCCTTGGCTTTGAGGAACGTGTAACCCATGCCGCCGCCGATGAGCAGCCGGTTGACCTTGGGCAGCAGGTTGCCGATGACCGCGAGCTTGTCCGACGGCTTCGAACCGCCGAGCACGACGACGAACGGCCGGGCCGGCTCGCCGGTGAGGTTGCGCAGCACCTCCAGCTCGCGCTGCACCAGATCGCCGGCGTAGTGCGGCAACCGCTGCGCAACGTCGTACACACTGGCGTGCTTGCGATGCACCGCGCCGAACGCATCGTCCACATAGGACTCAGCCAAAGCCGCCAGCTGGTCGGCGAATGCGCCCCGCTCGGCGTCATCCTTCGACGTCTCGCGGGCATCGAACCGTACGTTTTCCAGCAACGCCACGCCACCGTCGGCCAGACCGTCCACAGTGGACCTGGCGCTCTCCCCCACCACATCGGAGGCGAACACCACCGGCTTGCCCAGCAACTCACCCAATCGGGCGGCAACGGGAGCCAGCGTGTACTTCGGGTCCGGCGCGCCCTTGGGCCGGCCGAGGTGCGCGGTCACGATGACCCGCGCACCGGCGTCGGCCAGCTTGGAAATCACCGGAACGCTGGCCCGAATACGGCCATCGTCGGTGATTCGCGCCCCGTCCAGCGGAACGTTCAGGTCGGACCGGATCAGGACCTTGCGCCCGGAGACGCCCTCGGAAAGGAGATCGGAGACGGTCTTCACGACAGCGAGCGACCAACCAGCGCGGCAACGTCCACGAGGCGGTTGGAGTAGCCCCACTCGTTGTCGTACCAGGACACGACCTTCACCTGGTCGCCCTGGGCCAGCGTCAGCTTCGAGTCGAAGATCGAGGAAGCCGGGTTGCTCACGATGTCCGAGGAGACAATCTCGTCCTCGGTGTACTCCAGGATGCCCTTGAGCGGACCCTCGGCCGCCTTCTGGAACGCGGTGTTGACCTCGTCCTTGGTGACCTCGCGGCTCAGCGTGGCGGTCAGGTCGGTGATCGAACCGGTCGGGACCGGAACGCGCAGCGCGAAGCCGTCCAGCTTGCCCTTCAGCTCCGGCAGCACCAGCGAGATCGCCTTGGCCGCGCCGGTCGTGGTGGGAACGATGTTCTGGCCGGCCGCGCGGGCCCGGCGCAGGTCGATGGTTCCCTTACGGGTCAAGGCAATCTGGTCGAGCAGCTGCTGCTCTGTGGTGTACGCGTGCACGGTGGTCATCAGGCCCTTGACGATGCCGAACTCGTCGAGCAGGACCTTCGCCAGCGGCGCCAGGCAGTTGGTGGTGCAGGAAGCGTTGGAGATGATGTGGTGCTTGGCCGGATCGTACTGGTCGTCGTTGATGCCCAGGACGATGGTGATGTCCTCTTCCTTGGCGGGCGCGGAGATGACGACCTTCTTGGCGCCGGCGTCGAGGTGCTTGCGAGCGTCGCCGGCGTTGGTGAACAGGCCGGTGGACTCGATCACGACATCGGCCCCGAGCTTGCCCCAGGGCAGCGCGGCCGGGTCACGCTCGGCGCTGACCGAAATCTCCTTGCCACCGACGATCAGGGCACCGTCGCCAACCTCGACCGTCTGGCCGAACTTGCCCTGCGTGGTGTCGTACTTCAGGAAATGGGCGAGGATTTCCGGCTGTGTCAGGTCGTTGATACCGACGACCTCGACATCGGCGTCACTGGCCTGCACGGCGCGGAAGAAGTTGCGGCCGATGCGACCGAAACCGTTGATACCCACTCGAACGGTCACGCGGAACTCCTCAGATATGTACGGCCGCCTCAAGCCGGCGGCGGACGATCGCGATAGGCGTCTTTGCCAGGACAATGCTACCTAGCGGGTGGGCCCCCGACCGATCTGGGGGACAACGCCGCCGCACACCGGAAGGCACAAGCAAATCCCGTACGGATCACGGCATTCCGGCTGCGGTGTCACCGGTGTCCCAGCCCTGGCGACACCGGTTCACCATGGCGGCTCAGGACGAGAGCATCTCCGGGGTCACCGTCGACTCGGTGTCCGGCAGCCCCAACTCGCTGGCCCGCTTATCGGCCAACGCCAGCAGCCGGCGGATCCGGCCGGCCACCGCGTCCTTCGTCATCGGCGGATCGGCCAACGCGCCGAGTTCCTCCAGCGACGCCTGCTTGTGCTCCAGACGCAGCCGGCCGGCGCTGAGCAGATGCTCCGGTGCGTCGTCGCCGAGGATCTGCATCGCCCGGCCGACCCGCGCCCCGGCCGCCACCGCCGCCCGGGCCGAACGACGCAGGTTGGCATCGTCGAAGTTGGCCAGCCGGTTGGCGGTGGCCCGGACCTCGCGACGCATCCGGCGCTCTTCCCACGCCAGCACCGACTCGTGCGCGCCGAGCCGGGTCAGCAGCGCGCCGATCGCATCGCCATCACGCACCACGACCCGATCCACGCCGCGTACCTCGCGCGCCTTCGAGGCGATGCCCAGCCGCCGCGCCGCCCCGACCAACGCCAGCCCCGCCTCCGGGCCCGGGCAGGTGACCTCCAACGCCGACGAGCGCCCAGGTTCGGTCAGCGACCCGTGGGCCAGAAAAGCGCCGCGCCAGGCGGCTTCGGCGTCGCACACCCCGCCGGAAACCACCTGCGGCGGCAGTCCCCGCACCGGCCGGCCACGCAGATCCAGCAGCCCGGTCTGACGAGCCAGCCCCTCGCCGTCCTTCGTCACCCGGACCACGTAGCGACTGCCCTTACGAATACCGCTACCGGTCAACATCCGAATGTCGGAGGTGTAGCCGTACACCTCCGCAATATCTTTACGCAGCCGCCGTGCCACTGATCCGGTGTCGAGTTCTGCCTCGACCACGACCCGGCCCCCGACGATGTGTAGCCCCCCGGCGAACCGCAGCAAGGTGGAGACCTCCGCCCGCCGGCAACACGTTTTTGTCACCGTGAGTCGGCTGAGCTCGTCCTTCACCGATGCTGTCATCGCCATATGCCTCAAGTCCTTTCCCCGTTGTGTCCCACCTGCTCTGCCATGGAAGCCAGCCCCAAGGCTTCCCTTAGCGCGCATCTACCTCTTTTCTCGCTGCTCTACGTAACCTGTCCCCCGCGGTGAATCGCACTACGTTCCAACGTCATTCTCGACCAGCGTGCTGCATACGGAAGATCTGGGCGTACGCGTCGGCCAACAATTTCGGGTCGTGCCGAGCCGAACCATCATTGGCCGCCACCGGCGCCAACACCAATTCGGCGCCGATTCGCTCCACTGCCGCGGACAACGCCCGCACGTCCGGAACCGCACTGGTGTCGGCGATGACAACGTCGATCTGCATGGTCGGCGCGTGCTCGCACAACACGTCGAGGTGCTTTTCCGGTGAGAAGCCGTCGGTCTCCCCGACCTGCTGGGCGAGGTTGAGCGCCACCACCCGACGGGCTGGCGTTTCCAATAGTGCCGCCGCCAATTCCGGCACCATCAGGTGCGGCAGCACACTGGTGAACCACGACCCGGGGCCGAGCACCACATAATCGGCCGACCGGATCGCCTCGACCGCCTGCGGGCAGGCCGGTGGATGCTCGGGCAACACGGTCACCGACAACACCCGGCCCGGCGTACTGGCCACCGCGACCTGGCCACGGATCCGCCGGATCGTGCCCGGCTCATCGTCGATATCGGCGACCTCGGCCACGATCTCCAACGGCACCGTGCTCATCGGCAGCACACGGCCGACCGCGCCGAGCAGCTCGCCGGTCAATTCCAGGGCCCGCACCGTGTCCCCAGTCAACTCGGCCAACCCGGTGATGATGAGGTTCCCGACCGGGTGACCAGCCAAGGCGCCGGAACCGCCGAACCGGTGCTGCAGCAGGGATTCCCACTCGAATTTGTCCGAGCGGGCCAACGCCGCCAACGCCATCCGCAGGTCGCCGGGCGGGATGGCCGGCAGCTCGCGCCGGATCCGACCGCTCGAACCGCCGTCGTCGGCGACCGTGACGATCGCGGTCAGCTGCTCCGTGATTTGCCGCAACGCCCCGAGCGACGCGGCCAATCCGTGCCCGCCGCCCAGCGCCACGACCCGCGGCTGGCCCACCTCACTCCCTGCCCAGGTCACGATGCACGACCTTCGCGTCGACTCCATCGGCGCACAGCAGCGCGCCCAGCCGCTCGGCGATCGTCACCGAGCGGTGCTTCCCGCCGGTACAGCCGACCGCGAGGGTCAGGTAGCGCCGCCCCTCACGCCGGTAGCCGGCGCCGACCAACTGCAGCAGATGATGGAACTGCTCGATGAACTCGATCGCCCCTTCCTGGCTGAGGACGTAATCCCGTACGTCGGCGTTGAGGCCGGTCAGATCACGCAGCTCCGGAATCCAGTGCGGGTTGGGCAGGAACCGAACATCCATCACGAGGTCAGCGTCGACCGGCAGGCCGTACTTGTAGCCGAACGACAGTACGGTCGCCCGCAGCCGCGGGGCGGTCCCGTGCCCGAACGCGGCCTCGATCTTGGCCCGCAGCTCATGCACGTTCAGCACGCTGGTGTCGATCACCAGGTCGGCCTCGCCGGCCAGGCCGCGCAGCAGTTCCCGTTCGGCCGCGATGCCGTCGACCAGCCGGCCATCGCCCTGCAGCGGGTGCTGCCGGCGGACGTTCTCGAACCGGCGTACGAGCACATCGTCACTGGCTTCCAGGAACAGCACCCGGGGCCGTTCCTCACGCTGGTCAAGGTCGACGATCACCTCACGCAGGTCGGAGGAGAACGCCCGGCTACGTACGTCCACCACGACCGCGATCCGGGTCACCGCACCCTGCGACCGCCCGCCCAGCTCGACCATGGTCGAGATCAGCTCGGGCGGCAGGTTGTCCACGACGAAGAACCCGAGGTCCTCCAGACACTTGGCCGCCGTACTTCGGCCCGCGCCGGACAACCCCGAGACGATCACCACCTCGATACCGCCCCGCGCGGTATTCCCGGCCCGCTGCTCCGCTGCCTCGTCGGTCACCGCAACCTCTTAGGACTCGATGATTTCCCCGGTCGCCGGATCGACGGTCGGGGTCGACTCGGCCGACTCGTCATGCAAGGCGGCCACCACGGTCTGCGCTGTTGCCCGGCCGATCCCGGGTACACCCATGACATCCTCAACCGACGCCGCGCGCAGCCGTTTGAGCGAACCGAACTGGGCCAGCAATGCTTTGCGTCTCGTTTCGCCGAGCCCGGGGATCGCGTCCAGGGTCGAGGCGACCATCGACTTGGAACGCCGTTGCCGGTGGTACGTGATCGCGAAGCGGTGCGCCTCGTCCCGTACCCGCTGCAGTAGGTACAGGCCCTCCGAGGTGCGAGGCATGATGACCGGGTCGTCCTCACCGGGCAGCCACACCTCCTCCAGGCGCTTGGCCAGGCCGCATAGGGCCACGTCGTCGATGCCGAGCTCCCCGAGTGCCCGCGCCGCGGCGGCGACCTGGGGCGGGCCACCGTCCACCACCAGCAGGTTGGGCGGATATGCGAATTTACGCGGTCGGCCCGTCTCGGGATCAATCGGTGTCGCCGAATCCGGCCCGTCGCCGGTGTCAACGCGCTCCTGCAGGTACCGGGTGAACCGCCGGTGCACCACCTCGTGCATCCAGGCCGTGTCATCGTCGCCGTCCACGCCGCGCACCGAGAACCGGCGGTATTCGCTCTTGCGCGGCAGCCCGTCCTCGAAGACGACCATGCTGGCCACCACGTTGCTGCCCTGCACATGCGAGACGTCGAAGCACTCGATACGCAGCGGCGCATCGGACAGCCCGAGGGCGTCCTGCAGCTCGGAGAGTGCGCGGGACCGGGCGGTCAGGTCGCTGGCCCGCTTGAGCTTGTGCTGGGTGAAGGCCTGCTCAGCGTTGCGGGCGACCGTCTCCAGTAGGGCACGTTTGTCACCGCGCTGCGGCACCCGCAGGGTGACCCGGCTGCCGCGCTGCTCGGACAGCCAGGCGCCCAGCGCCTCGGCGTCGGCCGGCAGTTCAGGAACCAGGACCTCGCGGGGCACCTCCTCGCCGGCGTCGTTCTCGCTCTGGCCGCCGTAGATCTGGGTGGCGAACTGCTCGACCAGATCTCCGGTGCTCACGTCCTCTACCTTGTCGATCACCCAACCGCGCTGGCCCCGGACCCGGCCGCCGCGGACGTGGAACACCTGGACGGCCGCCTCGAGCTGATCCTGGGCGAACGCCACCACATCGGCGTCGGTGCCATCGCCGAACACGACAGCCTGCTTTTCCATGGCCCGGCGCAATGCACCGATGTCGTCGCGAATACGAGCGGCTCGCTCGAACTCCATCTCGGCCGAAGCGACCGCCATCTCTTTTTCCATTCGGCGGAGCAACTGATCTGTCTTACCTGCCATGAAATCGCAGAAATCATCGACAATCTGCCGGTGTTCTTCAGCGGTGACTCGGCCTACACAAGGCGCTGAGCATTTGCCGATATAGCCCAGCAGACAAGGCCTCCCGATCTGGCCGGCGCGCTTGAAAACACCGCCAGAACAGGTCCGGGCGGGGAAAACGCGAAGCAACAGATCCAACGTTTCACGGATGGCCCAGGCATGCGCGTATGGCCCGAAATAGCGGACGCCTTTCTTTTTCGCGCCCCGCATTACCTGTAGTCGTGGATACTCTTCGTACAGGGTTACGGCCAGCGACGGGTAGCTCTTGTCGTCCCGGTAGCGGACGTTGAACCGCGGGTCGAACTCCTTGATCCAGTTGTATTCCAGCTGCAGCGCCTCCACCTCGGTGGAGACGACCGTCCACTCGACGCTGGCCGCGGTAGTGACCATCTGCCGCGTCCGCGGATGCAGCGCGAAGATGTCCTGGAAGTACGAGGAGAGCCGGGATCGCAGGCTCTTGGCCTTACCGACGTAGATGACTCGGCCGCGTTCGTCGCGGAACTTGTACACGCCCGGCTCGACCGGAATGGTCCCGGGCGCAGGGCGGTATGAAGACGGATCGGCCACCGAGCAAGGGTAATCCGTACGGGCGACAATACGGGTGCTGGGCGCGTGCGGGTCGGGCATCGGGCGGCTCGCGTCACAGAGTTAGGGCCGGATTCGGCGACGCCGGCGGCGAATCCGGCCAGTCCCGGGGCGCCGCCATCGGCTGGCCGGGGCCCATCCGGGTCCGCGACCGCGACCGGTCCGCGACCATCACCAACGCCGTGCCGGCCGAGTCGCCGCGGCTCGTGATCCGTCCCGCGTCAGCCGGTCGCGCGGGCCGCTGATCGGCACCGATCGAGTGCCGGCGTACTCACGCAGTGCTACCCGCCCAAAAGCGGTGATCACGCCCTACCGATCAAGATCATCAGTACTCTCCGTAGCTACGAGTCGGACGAATATGAAATATATTTCTAGCCGTGTGAGTCATCTCTCACGCAACGCAATTGCCCAGCTAGTGACCCTATAGTCACCCGCAGTTATCCCCTACTCCGAATGGCGACTAATTACGGCTGAATGCTGTACGAGATAACGAAGGCATTTCTATTTACGCCACGTAACATGGTCGGAGTAGTTTCTCGCTCACAGGGGGAATCCCACGTGCCATTCAACCTTGACAGTCTTTCGAATCTCGCCTTCGATAAGCCGTCCGTCGGCCGGCGCGGATATCGTGAGGCAGAGGTCGACGCGTTCCTCGACCGGATCGAGCGCACCTTGCGAGCCCACTACGAGGGAACGGATGCCCCGGCGGACGCGCTGAGTGCGGCCGACGTGCACCACATCACGTTCCACAAGTCCGGGTTCGCCAATCGTGGCTACGACGAGCAGGAGGTCGACGACTTCCTCGACTCCGTAGAGGACGAGCTGGACCGGCTGCTCGACGGCGGCGACCAGCCAGTGGCGCCGACCGCGCTGCGGCCACGCTCGGGTCCGGGCATGCTCGGCCCGGAGCAGGTGCACGAGGTGGAGTTCAATCGGGCACCGTTCGGCAAGCGCGGGTATGACGAGCAGCAGGTCGACCTGTTCCTGGACCGCATCGAGGCGACGCTGCGCGGCGAGGATGACGTCACGGTCGAGGAGATCCACGGCGTGCTGTTCAGCAAGCCGCCGATCGGCAAGCGCGGCTACAACGAGGACCAGGTCGACGCGTTCCTGGACCGGGTCGAGCGGACGCTGGCGCTGCGCGCGGCCAGCTAATCCCGCGGCTGTGGCGCCGTACCGGGGAAGGCCGGTACGGCGCCCTCGTTGCCGCCCGATCTGTCCAAATTGGACAGATCGGGATCACGTCTCAGCGAACCGGGTCAGCGTGCGCTCAGGTACCAGGCCGGGCAGCCGGTCGGCGTAGATGCGGTAGTACGCCAGTTCCTCGGTGCTGCGCAGCGGCGGCCGGACCACATCGCACTGGGCGGCCAGGTCCGCCTCGGTGATCCCGACCGCGGCCGCATCGGCCAGCACGTCGGCTGCGCCGCTGCCGTCGCCGAACTGTTCCTTGCGCCGCCACAACACGGACTCCGGCAACCAGCCGGCGAACGCCTCGCGCAGCAGTTGCTTCTCCATCTGTCCCGGGCCGGTCGTCTTGGCCGCGGCCGGCAACGCCAGCGAGTGCCGGATCACCTCTTGGTCCAGGAACGGCACTCGCGCCTCCAGGCCATGGGCCATGGTCACCCGGTCGCAGCGTTGCAGATTCAGCCCGTGCAGCTCGCAGATCGAGCGGACGAGTTCGGCCTGCAGCGCGGCCGGATCGGCGTGATCGGCGTGGTAATAGGAATATCCGGCGAACAGCTCGTCGGCACCCTCTCCGGTCAGCACGACCTTCACGTGTCGGGCGGCCAACTGGGCCAGGAACCAGTTCGGCACCGAACTGCGGATCAGGCTGGGGTCAAAGGACTCCACCGCGCCGATGACGTCTTCCAGCGCATGCCGGGCGTCGGTCGCGTCGAATATCGCCTCGTGGTGCTCGCTGCCGATGTGCTCAGCAACGGCCCGGGCGGCCGCGAGATCGCCGCTGTCTCTCGTACCAACGGCAAATGTCGGCAACCGACGGCCGGATTCGGCCACATACCGCGCCGCTACCGCCGCCACAATGCTGGAATCAAGACCACCGGAGAGGAAAACGCCGACCTCGACATCGGCCATCATGTGCCGCCGAATCGACTCGACCAACACCTCACGCGTACGCGAAATCCATTCCTCACGGGGAATCGTCGCCAGTAGCGCCGGATCGGTGTGCGCAACCGGATCGGCAAAGCGGACCAGTCCCGTACCAGGCGTCCAATAACAACCAGGCGGAAACGCCTCCACCAAAGGCCGAGTTGCCTCATCGAACGCCTTCATCTCCGAGGCGAATAACACAGCTCCCTCGGTTCTGGCCCAATACAACGGCTTAATTCCGAGTGGATCGCGCGCGGCCAGGAAGAATTCCGGTCCGGTCGCGCACAGCGCCCACATTCCGCGTAGCCGTGCCAGCGCCGCCGGTCCCTGCTCGATCAACAGGCGTAGGGCCGATTCGTTGTCGGAGCGGGTTGCGAAGGTTGATCGCCCGAGTTCGTCGCGTATTTCGGCGTCGTTGTAGATTTCGCCGTTGCAGACAAAGGAGACGGCGCCGTCCCGGAACGGCTGCGAACCACCCGCAATGTCCATAATGGACAAGCGAGTGTGGCCGAGCCAACCCTGCTCGCCCCGGTCGATCTGTGCGACGTGATCAGGTCCGCGGTGGCGTAATCGGGCCAGCATCCGCGCCGCTGTCGCCCGGTATCCTGACCCATATATTGCCGCTATGCCGCACATATATGAGCGACCCTATAAAATTTCGCGCGCGAATTCAGTTCGGCGAATGCCAATCGTGGTGAAGCCCACGCTTTTCGCGTTACAACCGGCCCGGTAACAGGCAAAAGGGATGACCGGCGTAGGTACGCCAGAATTCGCGGCCGTCATCGAGCCTGGTGGCCCCGGCGGCCGTGACCTGACGGTCGCTCGGCGTGCTGCTTGGATCCTGGGCGCCCGCGCAGCAGGCCGAGGATTCAAGCAGCACGCCCTAGCGTCCAGATCCGGCACGTCGATGTCCCGGTGGAGATGTCCCGGTGGAGATGTCCCGGTGGAACTGCTGCGGGTGCCGCGGGTCAGGCCAGCGCGGCGGTCGATAGTCGTGCGAGCGCTGGAACGCCAGCACCAGCCCCGAGGCCAGGTGCAAGGTCGCCCAATCCTCGTCGACGCGCCACCGCGGATCGGGTTGGTTGACGGCTCCGCCCAGCAGCGCGGCGTAGAACCCGGCCAGCGCCGGTACGTCGGGACAGTCCTGGACTACGCACTGCACGAGACCGGTCACGCAAGCTCCGCTCCTGGCTGGGCACCGATACGGGCAGACCCAGGTCTTCGATCGGCATTTCGACTTGCGGTGGCGCGAGGCAGCCCCGGCCCAGCGCCACGGCCAGGCTCGACCGGGCTGGAGGGTGCGGTGAACGCCTCCGTGTCGCTCGGCCACGCGCCCGCATCGATGCCCGAGCCGCCGCGTGCTGGCCGACTCGGGCCGGCAATTTTCGCGGATTTCACCCAGCTCAAAACGATTGCATACCGTGCGCGCGAAAACACGTTCCGTTAATGGCACGATTGTTGTACAGGCGTGCATTTGCATTGCCTTTCGCGAGCCGAGAAAGCCTGCCCGGACAGGTTGATAACAATGTCGGCTGCGCGATTGCGTAGTTCCCTCCCAAGCGCCTATCACACTGGCATACTGTCCCGGCAATGGCCCCTGCACGTAATTCCGCCTCGTCCGGCGAAGGCCGCCACCGGCAATCGTCGACGCAGCCGGTGTTCGCCGACCCGACGGGGCGGCGGCAACGGTGGGTGAAGCGCGGCGCGGCCACGGTCGGAGTTTTCCTTTCCGGTTATCTCGCGTTGGTCGTAGTGACATTGAGCGGCCGCCCGAATCTGCTATCGATCGCCGTTCCCGGCGCCGCGTCCAGCAAGCCGAATCCGACCCGGTTCGCCGAGGCACGACAAGACCCGGTATTCCGATCGACCACACACCCGTCCCGAATGCCCAGCCATGCCTCGCGGGTCGTCGTACCAGGAATCACCCCGCAAACACCGGCCGATTCCGATCCCGACGACAATTCCGCCGCTTCCACTGCCCCGCCGCCGTCGCCAACACCGACACCGCTGCCGAGCAGTGCGCCAAGCTCGAGCTACGCGCCGATTCCCAGCGACACGCCGCCCACAACCATCGAACCGACGACGAGCGCCGGACCGACCAGCGGGCCACCGTTCCGGCCCAGCGTCCGACCACCGTGGTTCAAGGTGACGCCGAGCGAGCAACCCACAATCCGCCCCACCGAGTCGTCGCCGCCGGGGAAAACCGAACGCCACCGACACCACAGGCGCCATCATCCGCGCACGCGGCCGTCACAAGAGCCGACGAACACGCCGTCCGACTGGCCCACGCACCAGGAGGAACAGCAGCCGCCGTATGACTCGATGAGTGTGCCGTCGGCATCGTGATCAGCCGCGGATCGAGTGGCCGGCACCGACTGCCACCCATGCACTGGGGCCTTCTGCTCGTCGCTGTTGTCGCCATGGTGGTCTCGCTCTTGCTGGCTGGATACGCCCGCCATTCAACGCATGCGTCGTCGACCGCCGGCCCCGGGATTCCACGGGAATCCGCTCCGGTCGTGGGAAACGGGCCGATTATCGACCGCTCGCACGGCGCGTTGACCTCGCATTCGCTGCCACCGCAGACGGTCGCGCTGACCTTCGACGACGGACCAGACCCGACCTGGACGCCGCGCATTCTGGCCATTCTGCAAAAGGAGCAGGTGCCGGCGACCTTTTTCGTGGTCGGCTCCCGGGTGGAATCGCATCCGGATCTGCTACGCCAGGAAATCGCGCAGGGCAATGAAATCGGCAGCCACACGTTCACGAACGTCGACCTGGCCGGCGCCTCGCGCATGCGGGCCGACCTAGAACTGACCGCGGGCCAACTGGCGTTGTCCGGCAGCGCCAGCGTCACCACCTCGCTGCTGCGCCTGCCGCACACGTCCATTCCCGAAGCGCTCACCATGCGGCAACGACCCATGATCGAGCGGGCGACCGGGGCCGGGTACACCGTGATCATGTCCGATCGGGACAGCCAGGACTGGCGTGAACCGGGCGCGCAGGCCATCACCCGGAACGCGGTACCGCACGCCGGTGGCAATGGCACGATCATCGACTTCCACGACGGCGGCGGCAACCGGGCGCAAACCGTCACCGCATTGCCGCAGGTAATCCGGGCGCTCAAGGACCAGGGCTATCGGTTCGCGACCGTCTCGGCCGGCCTCGGACTCGGCGCCACGCAGGGAATGCGACCGGTCGGCACGGTCGAGCACCTGCAGGGCCTGACGTTCCGGTGGGCGATCGACGTCGCCAGCTTCGTCGCGTCGGCGCTCGGCTGGCTGCTCGCATTGCTGGCGATTCTCGCGTTGCTGCGCACCGGGTTGTTGTTCGTATTCGCCCGCCGGCACGCCACGGCCGTGCGTCGCCGGGCACTGGACAACGGCTGGATACCCATGGTCAGCGTCATCGTTCCGGCTTACAACGAGGCGGTTGGCATCGCGGCGACGGTACGGTCGGTGGCCCTCGGCGATTACCCGTACGTCGAGGTGATCGTGGTCGATGACGGGTCTACCGACGGTACGGCCGATATCGTGCGGGGACTCGGGCTGGCCAACGTTTCGGTGATCCGGCAACGCAATTCCGGTAAGGCGGTCGCGTTGAATACCGGGCTGGGCGCGGCCCGCTATGACGTGATCGTCATGGTCGACGCCGACACGGTCTTCGCGCCGAATACGATCCGCCGGCTGGTCCAGCCGCTGCGTGATGAACGGATCGGCGCGGTCAGCGGCAATACGAAGGTCGGCAACCGGCGGCGGCTGCTCGGCCGCTGGCAGCACATCGAATACGTCATCGGCTTCAACCTGGACCGGCGGCTCTACGACGTACTGCATTGCATGCCGACCGTTCCCGGTGCCATCGGCGCCTATTCGCGGGCGGCGCTGCACCAGGTCGGTGGGGTCGGCATCGACACGCTGGCCGAGGACACCGATCTGACGATGACGATCAACCAGGCCGGCTGGCAGGTGGTTTACGAGGAACGGGCGGTCGCCTGGACCGAGGCCCCGTTGAGTTTGGGTTCGCTGTGGCGGCAGCGGTACCGGTGGAGTTACGGCACGCTGCAGGCGGTGTGGAAACACCGGGACACGTTCGGCCGGGGCGGGCCGGGATGGCAGCTGGGCCGGATCGGTCTGCCGTATCTGTTGGCATTCCAGTTCCTGCTGCCGTTGCTGGCACCGGTCATTGATCTTTACGCCGCGTATGGGCTGGTATTTCTCGACCCGGTACGCGCGGCCGCGTATTGGCTCGGCTTTCTCGCGCTGCAAATGGTGACTGGGATTTTCGCGCTCCGACTCGATCACGAACGTATGCGTCCACTGTGGACTATCCCCTTGCAGCAGTTGGTTTACCGGCAGCTGATGTACCTGGTCGTGGTGCAGTCGCTGCTCAGTGCGCTGTCCGGTGTCCGGCTGCGGTGGAACCGGCCCGAACGCCGCGGCATGGCAGCCGGAAAACCCGCCCGCGTCGCCGCCCCACGGTAAACGCGGCGGACACAGCGCCGAGTTCAGCGGCCGGCGCGGTCCGACTCAACCGCGGCGGCGCGGAAAACCCGCGACCTCAACCGCGGCTGCCCGCAAAAATCCGCAGCCGCTGCTGCCCGTAAGAAACCGCAAATCTCAGCGGCGACCGCCCGTGGCCGGCCGCCGCCCGGAAGCAGCACCCGTCCGGGTCGAACTACGCCGTGCTTTGGTCGCGCCGGCCTTGGTCGCTTTGCCCGACGGTTCAGCGGAATCCGCCTTGACCGTGGACTTCGCGCGGGATCGGGGCGCCGCGGCCGAGCGGGTCGTCCGACCGGCCCGCGACGACGACGCCGGCGCCACCTTGCGGGCGCCGTCGCCGGGCAGCAGCTCCTTCAGGAACCGACCGGTATGGCTCTCCGGCACCGCCGCGATCTCTTCGGGCGTACCCTCCGCGACCACCGTGCCGCCGCCACGACCACCCTCCGGCCCCATGTCGATGAGCCAGTCCGAGGTCTTGATGACGTCGAGGTTGTGCTCGATGACGATCACCGTATTGCCCTGATCGACCAACCGCCCCAGCACCCCGAGCAGCTTCCGTACATCTTCGAAATGCAGACCGGTGGTCGGCTCGTCGAGGATGTAGACCGTACGACCGGTCGACCGCTTCTGCAGTTCGGAGGCGAGCTTGACCCGCTGCGCCTCACCACCGGAGAGCGTCGGCGCCGGCTGCCCGAGCCGGACGTACCCCAGACCCACATCGACCAACGTCTTCAAGTGCCGGCTGATCGCGGGGACCGCCTCGAAGAACTCGGACGCCTCCTCGATCGGCATGTCCAGGACCTCGGCGATCGTCTTGCCCTTGAAATGCACCTCGAGGGTTTCCCGGTTGTACCGGGCCCCGTGGCACACCTCGCACGGCACATAGACGTCGGGCAGGAAGTTCATCTCGATTTTGATCGTGCCGTCGCCGGCGCAGGCTTCACACCGACCGCCCTTGACGTTGAACGAGAAGCGCCCTGGCTGGTAGCCGCGCACCTTCGCCTCGGTCGTGCCAGCGAACAGCTTGCGGACGTGGTCGAACACTCCGGTGTACGTCGCCGGGTTCGAACGTGGTGTCCGGCCGATCGGTGACTGGTCGACGCCGACCACCTTGTCCACTTCGGACAGACCCTTGACTCGGCGGTGTCGCCCCGGCACCATCTTGGCGCCGTTGATCTGATTGGCCAGCACCGCGTACAGAATGTCATTGACCAATGTGGACTTACCCGAGCCGGAAACCCCGGTGACGGTGACGAAACAGCCCAGTGGGAACGACACGTCGATGCCGCGCAGGTTGTGCTCACGCGCCCCCTGGACCACCAGCTCGTGACCCGAAAGCACCGGCCGCCGGCTCTCCGGCACCGCGATCTTCCGCCGGCCGGCCAGATAGGCGCCGGTCAGCGACTCCTTCGACTTCTTCAACTCCGACACCGGGCCACTGACCACGACATGGCCGCCGTGCTCGCCCGCGCCCGGACCGATGTCGACCACCCAGTCGGCCGCGTGGATCGTGTCCTCGTCGTGCTCGACGACGATCAACGTATTACCGAGATTCCGCAGCCGTACCAGCGTCTCGATCAGCCGGTGGTTGTCCCGCTGGTGCAGGCCGATCGACGGCTCGTCCAATACGTAGAGCACGCCGACCAGACCGGACCCGATCTGGGTCGCCAGCCGGATCCGCTGCGCCTCACCACCGGCCAACGTCGCGGCCGGCCGGTCCAGGGACAGATAGTCCAGACCGACATCAAGCAGGAATCCCAACCGGGCGTGCACTTCCTTGAGCACCCGCTCGGCGATCATCTTCTCCCGCCGGCCCAGCTTCAGCCCGCGCAGAAAGTCCGCGCACTCGGCGATCGAAAGCGCGGACACCTCGGCGATCGACTTGTCCCCCAGCGTGACCGCCAGTACCTCGGGCTTCAGCCGAGCCCCGCCACACACCGGGCAGGGCACCTCGCGCATGTAGCCCTCGTACTTCTCCCGGCTGTAGTCGCTGTCGGTCTCCGAATGCCGCCGCTCGATCCACGGGATCACGCCCTCGAACGTGGCGTAATACGACCGCTCGCGCCCGTACCGGTTGCGGTACCGGACGTGGACCTGGATGTCGTGCCCGTGCAGCACTGCCTTTTGCGCGCGGACCGGCAACGTCTCCCAGGGAGCGTCGAGGTCGAAGTCCAGGTCGTTCGCCAACGCATCGAGCAGCCGCTGGAAGTAATCACTGGTGTGGCCCGAGGACCACGGGGCGATCGCGCCCTCGTTCAGCGACTTCTCCCCGTCCGGCACGACCAACTCGGGGTCGACCTCCTTGCGGGTGCCGATACCCGTGCACTCCGGGCAGGCGCCGTACGGAGAGTTGAACGAGAACGAGCGCGGCTCGAGTTCGGTCAGGCTGAGCTGATGCCCGTTGGGACAGGCCAGCTTCTCCGAGAACGTCCGCTCCCGGTGCGGGTCGTCCTCATCCAGGTCGACCAACTCGATCGCGATCAGCCCGGACGCCAACCCCAACGCGGTCTCGACCGAGTCGGTGAGCCGGCGCTTGGCCGAATCCTTCACCGCGAGCCGGTCGACCACGACCTCGATCGAGTGCTTTTCCTGCTTCTTCAGCTTCGGTACGTCGGTCAGCAGATGCACCACGCCATCGACCCGGACGCGGGAGAAACCCTGCGTCTGCAGCGAGGAGAACAGATCGACGTACTCCCCCTTGCGGGACCGGACGACTGGCGCCAGCACCTGGAACCGGGTGCCCTCGTCGAGCTCCAGGATCTGGTCGACGATCTGCTGCGGGGTCTGCCGGCTGATGATCTCACCGCAGACCGGACAGTGCGGTTGGCCGGCGCGGGCATAGAGCAACCGCAGGTAGTCGTAGACCTCGGTGATCGTGCCGACGGTCGACCGGGGGTTGCGGTTGGTCGACTTCTGATCGATCGAGACGGCCGGTGAGAGGCCCTCGATGAAGTCCACGTCGGGCTTGTCCATCTGACCCAGGAACTGACGGGCGTAGGCGGACAACGACTCCACGTACCGCCTTTGCCCCTCGGCGAAAATCGTGTCGAACGCCAGGCTCGACTTGCCCGAGCCGGACAGCCCCGTGAAGACGATCAGGGCGTCCCGGGGCAGGTCAAGGTGGACGTCTTTGAGGTTGTGCTCGCGCGCGCCACGGACGATCAGACGATCTGCCACAGAGGTTCCCAACAGCCGACGAAACAGGGACGACCAAATCTAGCGAGGGGCACCGACAGTTTGCGTCGGCGCGACGCCCTACCCCAAATCTAGTGCCGTACGGAGATCGTTTGTTCCCGTCCACGGCCCCGCCCAACTCGGGAAAATCGGGACTAATGCCGCGGCCGCTTCGTTCGGATCAGAAACGAGGTGGGCACGGCCGTGATGAGGCGCGCATGTGTGAGACTGGCGTGCGACGAGAGGAGCGTGCCGTGTCCGACTACACCGGCGCCGTCCGTCCCGGCGGGCCGATCGACGTCCGCGAACTTCCCGGGCTCACGATCAGCAAGTGCTCGGTCGGGCCGATGGACAACAACGCCTATCTGTTGGTGGCCGACGGCGAGGGGCTGCTCATCGACGCCGCGGCCGAGCCGGCACGGTTGGTGGACTTGATCGGCGACGTCCCGGTGCGCACGATCGTCACCACGCACCGGCACGGCGACCACTGGCAGGCGTTGGCTGACCTGTCCGACCGCACCTCGGCGCAGATCGTGGCGCACCCGTTGGACGCGCCGTTGCTGCCGGTCCCGGTGACCCGCACGGTCGAGCAGGGCGACACGGTGAGTGTCGGGTCCCGGTCGCTGTCGGTGATTCATCTGCGTGGGCATACGCCGGGCAGCATCGGGCTGCGGTACGACGACCCGTCCGGTTACCCGCACCTGTTCACCGGTGACTCGCTTTTCCCCGGTGGCGTAGGGAAAACGTCCTCGCCGGAGACGTTCAACTCCTTGATCAACGATGTCGAGCAACGGATCTTCGCCGAGTTGCCTGACGAAACCTGGGTGTATCCCGGCCACGGCAACGACACGAC
>JBEDUI010000295.1:0-64067 GCA_040414495.1 Mycobacteriales bacterium | reverse complement strand
CTGGGTTTCGCCGGTTTTGGCGGCGCGGTAGGCGGATTCAATGATGTCGATGACGTGCCGCGCGTGTTCGGCGGTGACCGGTGAGGGCGTGCCGTCGTTGATCCAGTCGACCAATTGCATGATGTCTTCGTACACATGCTGCTCGCCGATAGTCCTATGTGGACCGACGACGTGTGGCAGCAACCATTGTCGACCGGCCGGGTCGGATTCGGCGATTTCCCGGCCGGGATAGTCGATCGGCTGGCCATTGTGTTGATCGCCGACGATCGATCCGGCCGTACCGAAATAGCTGCCGGTAAATCCCTGCGTCACGCTCCCGGCCGCCGCGCCATAGGCGAGCGCGAAAATGCTGCCACCGAAATCGATGAGAATAAACGTATTGTCATCGGCGTCGCACGGCACCATCCGCCCGGCGAACGAACGCTCGGCCAGCCGTACGCCCGACATCGCGGTGACCCGCAGGGCCGGGCCGAGAATAGTGGTCAACCCGTGCAGCGCGTACACGGTCATGTCGTACAGCGGCCCGCCGCCGGGGCTGCGGAAATACCAGGACGGGTCGATCTGGCCGGCGCGTTCGGGCTCGTCCTCGTGATACGTCCCGAACGCCGCGCCGCACACCGCCCAGCACAGTTCACCGATCGCGCCCGAGGAGATGAGTCGACGTACGGCCTGATGCTGCGGCCGCAGCACCTCGCCGGGGGAGGCGACGATTCGCAGACCGGCCGCCGCGGCCCGGTCGATCAGGTCGGTCGCCTCATCGACGGTGGTGGTCATCGTCTTGTTGAAATGCACGTGCTTGCCGGCATCCAACGCCGCCCGGCCCTGCGAATAGTGCAGCCCAATCGGCGAGGCGATCACAACCGCGTCCACGTCGCCGTCGGCCAGCAGATCCTCGTACCGTTCATAGGAGCGCGAAACCCCGAACTGCGCCGCCGCTTCGGCCGCCCGCCCCGGTACGGGGTCACAGACCGCCTGCAGCCGGACGCGGTCAAAGACGTCGGGCTGGCTCAGATGCGGCAGCACGCCGCGCTGGGAAATCGTCCCGGCTCCGACCACACCTATGTGTACGACCACGGCCGAAGACTAACGACGCCAGACCGGATTCTTCGCGTTCTTGTCCGGCAGCGGCCGGGTCGTTTCCCAGATCCGCCGCCATGACGCGGCCTTGGGGCCGGTGGTGTCGGGCAGCTCCTTTTGTTCGGACGCCCGCATCGCGCCCCACCAGCCCATGTCCTCTTCGGCCCACAGCTGGGTAACCGCCGCGTTCAGCCGGGCGTTGAACGCCGGGACCGGCTCATCCGGCGCCGGCGCCAATGGCCGTCCGATGTGGACGGCGATGCGCGGGCGACCGGGCCGCGGCCAGTTGCGTCCGCGCGGCATCGCCCCGTACGCACCGCGAATCGCCACCGGAATGACCGGAATATCGTGCTGGCAGGCCAATTGCGCCGCGCCCCGGCGGAACGAGCGCATCCAGCCGTCCTGCGACCGCGTTCCCTCCGGGAACAGCAGAATGCTCCAGCCGTCCTCGATCAGCTTCGGCGCGATCATCTTCATCCGCCGGCTGCCCGAGCGTTCGATCGGAAATGCGTTGAACACCAGGGCGGTCAACGAGGCCCGCCAGCGGGCGTCGAAGAAATAGTCCGCTGCCGCGCCGACGGCGGTACGGCGGGAAAGCCGGGCCGGCAGCGCATTGAGGATCAGCGGCGCATCCAGGTGGCTGGCGTGGTTGGCGATCACGATGACCGGGCCGTGCACACCGTCGAGCCGGTCCGAGCCGTACACCTGCGGGCTGGTCTGGGTCCACACCAGCGGGCGCAAAACGCCACGCTGTACGCCTTCGCGCACCACCCGGGCCGGTTTCGTCCGGGCCCACGCGGTCGGGAATTCCCGCGGTTCGCGGACCGGCGCCCATTGTTCGGCCGACCGCGGCGTGCGCGAGCGACCGCGCCAATCCCGCCGGCGCGAGACGAGTTTGATCTCCCGGATGAGACTCATCGGACGTCAGCCAGCCGCATCGGAGGCGTGTGCAGATAGGTCAGGGACGGCGACCGCCCCACCGTGTCCGACGCCATTTCCAGCGCATCGGCCAGCGAGGACGCGGTCCGGAATCCCAGCCGGGTGGCGGTTTTGCGGTCGGCGCCGACGCAGATGATGTCCCCGAGGTGTTCCAAGGCGTGCGCGCCCCAGTACCACATATAGAACGGGTGCACGCCGTGGTAGGCGTAGCTGTTGCGGTACAGGTGCCGATACCACTCGTCCTCGGCGAACTGCTTTTCGTACTTCGCCTCGATCGTCGCCGGATCCGTGGTTTCGGACAGCACCTCGTCGAAAAAGTCGATGTAGCTCGGGTGATGTACGGGGTGGAATTCCTGCGGCATCGGGTGGTACATGATCAGCGCGCCGCCCTCGCGGACGATCGGCTTGTTCCGATACATGTTGAACAGATAGCCCAGCCCGAAGCACATCACCAGAATCGGGTTCATGATCGAATTCACGTTGTACGGGCAGATATACGGAATGCCCAGCACCGCGATATCCGACTGACCGTTCACTTCGGTCAATTGCTGGCGGTGGATATTCGCCAGTGTCTTTTCGTGCACCAGACCCGGATCGCCGGCGTTCACGCCGGTAATTCCGTACGGCGCCCGGGTGTTGTGCCAGATCTTGCGCCGTACCTTCGCCGGCGCCAGATCGTTGGCCCGTTTCGCTGCTACGTAGGCGGCCTGGTCCTTCAGCGACCATTCCCATTCCCGTTTGTTCAGGAATCCCAGCTGGTTCGGGAATGTGTCGTTGTTGAGCGTCGTCTCGACCGTGAACACCTTGACGTGCTCGTCCAGGACCGCGCGCATCCGGTCGTACGAATGGTGCATCGCCGAATTCGGCGGGTCGTTGAACGAGCGGGAATGGCGCAGCGTGTGCACATTGTGGTGGTGCCGCAGGCTCTTGTACGAGGCCAGTCCGACCGCCACCGATTTGCTGCCGCCGCTCATCGCGGCCAGGTTGACGTTGACGTAGACGATCAGATCACTTTCGGCCGCGCGCCGGTTGATCTCGACGTCCTCGTCGTGCCGGGTCTTGCCCAGATGGGCCAGGTTGGCCCGGTCCTCGGCGTCGTGGTTGCGCAGGTGCTCGGGGAAGAACGAGGCGAACACCCGGTCGCCCACGATGTGCTTGATCTCGGCCGGCGTCATCCGGCGGTGCAACGCATTCGCCGCGATCAGCTCGACGTCGTCCACGCCCTTGGCCGCGGCCAGTTCCAGGACCGCTTCGATGATCCGGCCCCGGATGTCCGGCGCGCGCATCGGCGGCAACGGGATTGACAGGTCGTCGAAGGCGATCGTGAGCTTCATGCCCGCGTGCAGCAGCTCCGGCAGCGGCTTGCTGCCCAGCGGGTTGAGCAACGCCTCGGCGATCGCGGCGTCCACGTCCCGGATACCCGGCAACGAGTCCGGCGGATACACCACGCGGGTGCCGAGCGGGAACTGTTCCAGATGGAAGCTCTCGCCGGCATGCACCAGCAGCGGGGGCGTACGTTCGTCGACTTCGAGGACGAAACCGGGTCTACTCATAGCTCCTCAATCCCGGGTGGGGTCGAAAGCGACCTTGACACTGCCGAGCCGGCCCGCGGCGAGCGCGTGCCCGATCGCTTCCCGCCACCCCGACAGGGGGTACGTCGCGTCGACATAGCCGTCCAGCGGGGCGTGCGCGGCAAGGCTCAGGGCATCGGCGAAATCGCCGCTGTCGTGTGAGCCTGCATGTTCGGAAGCATAAGCGCCGATCAACGTGAGTTCGCGGTACCACAGTGGCGTCAGGTCGACCGCGGACGGCATACCTGACAGGACCACGGTGCCGCCGGCCCGGACCAGCCGCAGCGCGGAGTCCAGGCCACCGCCGCCGGTGCATTCGATCGCCACGTCGACGCCGCCGAGCAGGTACTCCGCGCCCCGCTCCGGCGTCTGCAGCGAACCGCCGGTGGCGCGGCGCAATACGCGGGCGGCGCGCTTGGGTTCCAGCACGTCGGTGGCGCCCAGCGCCTTGGCCCGCTCGCGCTGGTGGCCGTGCTTGGCGATGACGTACACCGGGCCCGGATTGGCGAATTCGCGCAGCGCCAGCAGGGTCAGCAGACCGACCGTGCCGGCGCCGACGATCACCACCGACGCGCCGTCCGGCACGGCGGCCCGGCGCACGGTGTGCACCGCGCAGGACAGCGGCTCGACCAGCACGGCCCGCTCGTTCGGCACGTCGTCCGGTACGGCGTAAAGCTGGCTGGCGTGAGCGACCAGCATGCCGCCCCAACCGCCGCCGGTGTCCGAGCAGAAGCCGGTTTGCAGGCCGGCCGCCACGGTCCCGCCGGTGACGTGGTCGCACCGGCTCTCGTGGCCGGCCGCGCAGTGCGGGCACTGGTCGACATCGCGGGTGGCGCAGGACAGGACCGGATCCATGACAACCCGTTGCCCGGCCCGCAGGTCGCCGACGTCGTCGAGCAGTTCGCCGACCACCTCGTGGCCGGGGACGAACGGCATCGAGACCACGGGGGAGAGGTACGGGGAGGACCGGCCGGTCAGTAGCGCCAGGTCCGAGCCGCAGATGCCCGAGAGCATCGGCCGGACCCGACCCCATTCCTTGCCGGGCCGGCGCGGGTCGGGCCGGTTGATCAGGCGCAACGGCGCCAGCGAACCGGCCACCGCGTCGCCCAGCTTGCCGGTCGTCCGGGCGCTGGCGCCGCGGGCAGCCAGGAACCGGGTCGGCGAACGCCGGTACTCGATAACGGTAATCATGACTCCGCTCCCGAGTCGCTGCGCGTGATCATGACTCCGCTCCCGAGTCTTTCCGTACGGCAATCGCTGTCGCTGAAATGGTGGTAGCGCGTCGCACGTCAGGCGACAAGCGTGTCACCGGGTCACCTCGAGCAGGGTCTCGATCGGCCCGCGGGCGTGCGTACCCCAGTTCGCGATCTGCCAGTGCTTCTGCTTGGCGTGCCGGTAGAGCCGCGGATCCGGGCGTACCGCGACGGGATGTCCGACGGTCTCCAGCAACGGCCGGTCCGAGAAGCTGTCGCCGTAGGCGTACGACGCCGACAGGTCGGTGCCGTTGGCCGCGGCGTACCGGCGCAGCCAGGCTGCCCGGGCCTCGCCGACCAGCGGCGGCAGCTCCAGGTAACCGGTGAACCGGCCTTCCTTGACCTGCAGCCGGGAGGCGACCACGACGTCGAACAGCTGTCGCATCGGCTCGACCAACTGCTCCAGCGTGCCGGTAATAAGGATGGTGCGGTGCCCGGCGGCGCGGTGCTTGCGGACCTGACGCAGCGCGTCTGGCGCCGCCCGGGACAACAGCAGGTCGGTCAGCTGATCGTCGACCAACCGCCGGAACTCGGCCTCGGAGGCACCGGCGTACCGGCGCATGAACGTACGCAGGAAATCGCCGCGGTCGCGTCGCTCGGCCGACAGGTAGCGGGGCATCGACCGGGCCAGCGACGCGAACTCGCCGGCCCAGCTGGAGACCGGGCGTTCGGCCAGCCGGGACCACAGGTAGGCCTCGATGACGTTCGAGGCGATCAGCGTTCCCTCAAGATCGAAGACGGCGACCACCTCGTGCCCGGCCACCGGCAGCGGCTTGGGCGGTGCGGCCACCCGTCGGGTCGAGGCGGGGCGGCGCAGCACCTGCGACACGGCCGGGTAGTGCACCTCGACCAGGTAGTGGTGCCAGTCGATGGCCGCGGTGTCGAATCCGGCCTCGCGTTGCCGCTCGGCCGGCTGGGCCTGGTGCAACGCCAGCAGCCGGTCATCGGAGTAGATGACCTCGATCTGGGTGTACGTGCCGTACAGGTCGGCGTAGCGGCGCAGAAAGTCCAGCTGCCGTTTCTGCCGGTGTGTCTTGGTCATCCAGTCGCGGGTGCGGTCGGTCGCCGGCAGGTGCAGCAGCGTCGTTTCGGCCGCATTGACCGCCCGTTCGCCGGTCCGCATCAACCGCTCGATCCGCCGCGCCCCCGGGAAAGTCCACTGTGGAACGCGAATGGCGCTGCCCCGGTCCGGATCGGGCAACGGGAATTCGGTGAAATACTCCCGCACCGATTCGTACATCTGCCCGAACGTGAGCGGATTACGGGAGCCGGACCCGACGTGGTAATACTCCGGATTCCCTGGCTCGGGCGGGTTTTCGGCCACCGCGATGAGCGCATTGGTGACGATGTCGACCGGAACGATATCGAGAATTCCGTCGTGGGCACCGGGGAATTCCGGCAGGATTCCGCGGCCGTACGCCAAGATCAACGGCTCGGCCATTTTGAACCCGTCGATCCAGCCCGGGAACGGATGCCGCAGCGAACTTTCCACAATGGCCGGTCGCACGATCGACAGCGGCAGGTCGGTTGCGATCTGCTCGGCCGCCCGCTCGCCCAACGCCTTGGTGAACGTGTAGACATCCGGCCAGCCCAGGCTGCGGGCCCGCATCCGGCCGTAGTCGACCAGCCGCTCGTGCACCCACTGCTGGCGCAGCGACTCGGCCGCCGCCGCGGTCGTCTGCGGACCGGCCTTGCCGTGCTCCTTGCCGGCGTCGGCCAGCGCCTTGCGCAGGACCTCGGGCCGGCGCGAGGAGCGTTCCACGTCCTGCCGGGCGGCCAGGGCCGCGTCCAACTCGACCCGCCAGTCGACGCTGTGCTCCAGGCTCGCCTCGGGAACCACGCCCTTCTTGGCCCCGCCGACGTAGGCGGTGGAGACGTGCACGATGTGCGGCTTGGACGGCAGCGCCGCCACCGCCTCGTACAGCGAGGTGACGCCCGAGAGGTTGGTCCGGAACGCCTCGTCCACGGGCGGGTCGAAGCTCACCGTCGATGCGCAGTGCACGACCGTGTCCACGTCGGCCAGTGTCGACAGCTCGCTCAGACCTGAGGTGACATCGCCGGCGATGGCGTGCACCCGCTCGGCGAAGATCCGCTCCGCCTCTTCTTCGCCGACCTTGGCCAGCCACGGGCCGAACACCGGCTTACGAAGCAGGGCATGCGCCCGGTCGGCAGCGCTGGTCGCCCCGCGCGGACGGATCAGCAACGACACACGCGTCTCGGGGTGGTCCGACAGCAGCCGCTCGAGCAGGGCCTGCCCGAGAAAGCCGGTCGCACCGGTGAGCAACACGTGCCGCAGCTGACGCGGCGCGGACGTCAGCGCAGGTTCGGCCTCCGACACCCAGTTCCCCCAGCTCGTCCGTTGATCCTGCGAATCTGGCCGACCCTACCTCGCGCCACCAGAAGTACCCCCGGCCGTCACCTTCCTGACCGCATCACGGTGGCTTACGTCACGATTCGTTAACAGTGCCGTGTTGCCCGATGTGTGTGCCCCGCTGTCTCTCTACATTCCCTTTCGTCGGTTTGTCCCCTACGAAGGTATGGGCCGGTTTGTGGCAGTGCTGTCGACCGTGAGACCCAACGCATGCTGAAATTTCTCGCCCGCCGGCTGGTCAACTACGTCATCCTCATCGTGGTCGCCACTGTCGGCACCTACTTCCTGGCGTCCAAGACGCTGGATCCCACCGTCCGCTTCCAGGGCCGTAACCCTCCGGTGCCGCAGTCGACGATCGACCACACGCTCAATGCGTACAACATCAATCCGAAAGTGTCGGTGTTCCGGCGCTTCGGCCGCTGGGTCGAAATGCTCTTTCACGGCAGCCTCGGGCAGACGCCGTTCGGCTCGTCGGTGGCGCACAGCATGTACCACCGGATGGGTGTCACCCTGCAGTTGCTGATCGTCGGGTCGATCCTGGGTGCGATCGTCGGCGTGATCGCCGGTGTGGTGTGCGCGGTCAAGCAGTACAAGGCTACGGACAACATCATCGGCGGGTTTTCGTACCTGACGCTGGCCACGCCGGTTTTCGTGGTCGCGACGATCCTGGAAATCATCGCCGTGCAGATCAACGACGCGATCGGGCACCGGGTGTTCGTTTATACGGGTGCATTCACGCCGGGTCTATCCGGCGGTTTCTTCACCCATTTCGGCGACCGGCTTTCCCACCTGATCCTGCCGACGTTGTCGATCACGCTGTTCGGGCTCGCTGCCTATAGCCGTTATCAGCGCAGCGCGATGCTGGACGTGCTCGGTAGCGAGTACATCCGGACCGCGCGGGCCAAGGGCCTGACCCGCCGGCAGGCGTTGATCAAACACGGGCTGCGGACGGCGTTGATTCCGATGTCGGTGTTCTTCGCGTATTCGTTCGGCACGATCCTGGTCGGCGCCACGCTGACCGAAATCATCTTCGGCTGGCACGGAATGGGAGAGCTGCTGGTGACCTCAATCCAGCAGGAGGACATCAATACCTCCGCGGCGCTGGTCGGTTTCACCGCGATTCTGATCCTGCTGGCCGGCATGCTTTCGGACATTTTGTATGCCTTGCTCGATCCACGGGTGCGGGGGTGAACGCGGTGCGCACTTGCGGCGTAAACGTATTAGTCGACTGGCGCTTTGCCGCTGACGCTTTCTTTGCCGCGGAGGCGCAATGAGCACCGCCGACGCACTCTTTGCCGCGGAGGCACAATGAGCACCGCCGACGCACTCTTTGCCGCGGAGGCGCAATGAGTATCGAGACGATGGTGGCCGGTGAGGGGCCCGACGCCGCCGCCAATGACATCCCGGCTGGTAAGGGATCGCGGTCCGCCTCACGTGGTCGCCTGGTATTGCGCCGGTTCCTGCGGACCAAACGCGGCCTGGTCGGCCTGTCGGTGCTCGCCCTGCTGGCTCTCTGGGCGATATTCGGCTCGTACCTGGGCGCCTGGACGTATCACGATCAGGACGCCAACGCGATCCTGACCGGGCCGAATTCGACGCACTGGTTCGGGACCGACCAGATCGGCCACGACGTGTACCAGCAGACCGTTCGCGGGTTGCAGAAATCGTTGGTGATCGGCTTGTTGGCCGGGCCGTTGGGCACCTGCATCGCCGCGATCGTCGGCAGTACGGCCGGGTATTTCGGTGGCCGGGTCGACACCGTGCTGCGGTGGATTATCGAACTGCTGCTGGTAATTCCCTCGTTCTTCATTCTGGTGATCGTCAGCCCGAAGCTGGGTGGCTCGTGGCTGTGGTACGTGCTGTTCATCGCGGTGTTCGCGTGGATGATCATGGCGCAGATCGTGCGCGGTCAGACGCGTTCGTTGCGGGACCGGGAATTTGTGCGGGCCGCTCGTTATATGGGCGTCGGTCCGTTCACGGTGATTCGCCGGCACATCATTCCGAATATCGCCTCGTTGCTGATCATCGACGCGACGCTCGGTATTGGCGGGGCCATCATCACCGAATCGACGCTGTCGTTCCTGGGATTCGGTATTCAACCGCCCGACGTCTCACTGGGTACGTTGCTGGCCGCGGGCGCCGATTCGGCGGTGACGTATCCGTGGCTGTTCCTGTTCCCGGCCGGCGCGTTGATCATCACGATCCTCGCCTCCAGCCTGATCGGTGACGCACTGCGGGACGCGGTCGACCCGACCTCGGGGGTCAACCATGCCTGAGCCGTTGCTCGAGGTCGACAACCTCAGCGTCACATTCCCCAGCGAGGGCGGTCTGGTCAAGGCGGTGCGCGGGGTCAGCTATACCGTGCAGCCGGGCGAATCCCTCGGCATCGTGGGCGAATCCGGCTCCGGGAAATCGGTGTCGTCGATGGCCGTGATGGGCCTGCTGCCGCGCACGGCGCGGGTTTCGGGCGATATCCGGTTCCAGGGCGAGTCGCTGTTGGCGAAGAACGACAAGCAGCTCTCGGCGATTCGCGGTCGCGAAATCGCGATGGTGTTCCAGGATCCGCTTTCGGCGCTGACCCCGGTGTACTCGGTCGGCGACCAGGTCGCCGAGACGCTGTTGGTGCACAACCCGGGAATGTCCAAACAGGACGCGGGCAAGCGGGCCGTGGAGTTGCTCGATTTGGTCGGCATTCCGGCCGCGGCCCGGCGAGCCAAGTCGTTCCCGCATGAATTCTCCGGCGGTATGCGCCAACGCGTCGTGATCGCGATGGCGATCGCCAACGACCCCAAGCTGATCATCGCCGACGAGCCGACTACCGCGCTGGACGTGACCATCCAGGCCCAGATCCTGGATGTACTGCGTACGGCCAAGGAAGTGACCCAGGCCGCGCTCGTACTGATCACCCATGATCTGGGTGTTGTCGCCGGAAATGTCGACCGGGTCGCGGTGATGTACGCCGGCCGGTTGGTCGAGAACGGCGGCGTCGAGGAGGTATTCGAGAAGCCCTCGATGCCGTACACGATCGGGTTGTTGCGTTCGGTCCCGGATATTGACCCGACCGAACGCAAACGGCTGTTGCCGTTGGAGGGCAGCCCGCCTTCGCTGCTCGACCTGCCACCGGGGTGTCCGTTCGCGCCACGCTGTCCGGTCGCGTTGCCCGAATGCACCGACGGCGAACCGGATTTGTCGGAGGTGTTGTCGGGGGCGCACCGGGCTGCCTGCATCCGGGCCGGCGACATCGCGTCCGGCGCGGTGAATCGCGAGACGATGTTCGGCGTGGCGCCGGCGCGGTCCGAGCGGACCATCGGCGAGGCCGAGCCGGTGCTGAAGGTGACCGACCTCAAAAAGGTTTTCCCGCTCACCAAAGGCGTTGTATTCGCCCGGACCGTGGGCGAGGTGCGCGCGGTCGACGGGGTCAGCTTCTCCATCCGGGCCGGCGAGGCACTCGGTCTGGTCGGCGAGTCGGGCTCGGGGAAAACCACGACAATTCTCGAGGTGCTCGAGCTCGCGGGGCCGCAACACGGCGAAATCGAGGTGCTCGGCCACAACACGGCCACCCTGACCAAGAAGGCCCGGCGGGCGCTGCGGGCCGATGTGCAGGTGGTGTTCCAGGACCCGATGGCCTCGCTGGACCCGCGGCTGCCGGTCTCCGACATCATCGGCGAACCGCTTCAGGTGCAGGGAATGAGCGGCGCCGACCGACGGCGTCGCGTGCTCGAACTGCTGGAAACCGTTGGCCTGGCGAAGGAACACGTCGAGCGTTATCCGCACGAATTCTCCGGCGGCCAACGGCAGCGCATCGGGATCGCCCGGGCGCTGGCGGTCCGTCCGAAGCTGCTGGTACTGGACGAACCGGTGTCCGCATTGGACGTGTCCATTCAGGCCGGTGTGCTGAACCTGCTCGATGACCTGCGCTCGGAATTGAATTTGTCGTATCTTTTTGTGGCGCACGATCTGGGCGTGGTACGGCATATCGCCGACCGGGTGGCCGTGATGTATTTGGGCAAGCTGGTCGAGTTGGGCGAGATCGAGGACGTATTCGCCCGGCCGCGACACCCGTACAGCAAGGCGTTGCTTTCGGCCGTACCGGTGCCCGATCCGAAACGGGAACGGGAGCGGCAACGAATTGTGCTCACCGGCGATATGCCGGCGCCGACCGACGAGATCGTCGGCTGCCGGTTCCGTGGCCGGTGCCCGCTCTATCTCACGCTCGGCGAGGCCGAACAGTCCTTGTGCCAGCGGGAAGATCCCGACCTGGACCCCGCGGCCGACGGGCGTGGCGTGGCTTGTCACCACACGCGTGGTGTGTTGACCGGCTGAATTGTTGTTGCGAACAAACCGATTGACCGGAACAAAAGCCGGACGCACCAGAGCCGGATAGCAAGTACGAAGGAGGGGCAAGTGACGAGCACCAGAATGAGATGGGCGGCCGGAATCGCCGCCGTCTCGGCGGTAGCCCTGGTCGCGGCCGGTTGTAGCAAAAACGGGGCCAAAGAAAGCGACCAGAAGGCACAGGCAAAGGCCAAGCAGGTCGCCAAATCCCTGCCCGGTACGGACATGATCACCGCCAGCCGGGACAAGATCCAGGACGGTGGGACGTTCACCACCGCGATCGAGGACTACCCACAGAACTTCAACGCGTCCGAGATCGACGGCAACGACGTCTCGCTGGCCCCGACTACCCAGGCGACAATGCCGGATTTCGTCGACCTCGACGAGTCGGGTAAGCCGGTGATCAACAAGGATTTCACGCAGTCGTTCTCGATCGTGAGCCAGAAGCCGTTCGTGGTTGATTTCAAAATCAACCCGAAGGCGGTGTGGTCAGACGGAAAGCCGATCACGTACACCGATTTCGTGAACATGTGGAAGGCCAACAACGGCAGCAACAAGGCCTACCAGATCGTCTCCACCAACGGGTGGGAAGAGATCACGAAGGTCGAGCGTGGCACCAATGACCAGGACGTGAAGGTCACCTATAAGCAGCCGTACGCGGAGTGGGCGGCCCAGTTCGACGGACTGTTGCCCTCCAGCATCACGAGTTCACCGAAGGCATTCAACACCTCCGAAAAGAACGCGCCCACAATTTCCAGTGGCCCGTTCATGGTGAAAAAGGCCGACGCGACCGCGCAGACCATCACGCTGGTGCCCAACCCGAAATGGTGGGGCGACAAGCCGAAGCTGAGCCAGGTCGTATTCCGCGCCCTGTCGCTGAATTCGACCACCGGCGCCTTCAGTAACGGTGAAATTGACGCTATTGACGCCGGCAAGGACGTCAACACGCTCAAGCAGGCCGAGGGCGTCAAGGGAACCAAGGTCCTACGCTCGGCCAGCGTCGGTTTCCACGTGATGAACATCAACGCGAAATCGCCGCTGCTCAAGGACGTCAACATGCGCAAGGCGATCGCGATGGGGATCGACCGGAGTCAGATCGCCAAGATCCGGCTGGCACCGTTCGGCGCTCCGGTGGCGGTGCGCAACAATCACATTTACGCCGAATCGCAGGCCGGCTACCAGAACAACGGCCAATCGGTCGTCGGTCCGGATGCGGCCAAGGCAAAGTCCATGTTGGACTCAATGGGCTGGAAGATGAAGGGCAAGTTCCGGGTCAAGGACGGCAAGACCCTGACCCTGCGCGAGGTCATTCCGGCCGATACGTCCTCGCAGACCGACGTTTCCCAGGTGGTGCAGGCATCGCTGGGCGACATCGGGGTGCAGGTGAAGATTCAGACCGTTCCGTTGAACGACTTCTTCACCAAGTACGTCAACGTCGGCGACTACGACCTGTCCTATCAGGGCTGGAGCTCCGACGCGTTCTCCGAGTGCAGCGGCAAGAGCCTCTACTACCCGGCCGAAAGCGCGCAGAACAAGACGTTCGCTTCCAGTGCGCAGATCGGGCAGCTCTTCGACCAGGCGTGCGGAACGTTGGATGCGACCGCGCGGAACAAGATCGGTAACCAGCTGGACAAGGCGATCTGGGATGTCTCCTCGCAGGTCACCCTGTTCACCGACCCCAACGTGGCCGTGGTCAAGGACAACCTGGCCAACTACGACGGCATCACCTCGGCCTACGAATCGCCGAAGTGGCAGGACGTTGGTTGGTTGAAGCAGTAATTTGCGTTTGATATACGGGGGCGGTCCAGTGACTGGACCGCCCCCGTATCGTTTGTGTCGAGTCGGATGCGGCAGAACACCGGCTTCCGGAAGTGGCACGTGGATCCGGGTTAGGGTGGGTTATGCGGACTCCTGTCGTCCTAGCGCTCCTCACCGCCGCAGCGGTGACTCCGATCGTGCTCGCGAGCCCGGCCTCGGCCGCAACCGGCGAGCACATTTCCTCGTACCAGATCAACGCCAACGTGCAGCCCTCCGGCAAGATCGCCGTCAAGGAGACGATTCGGTACGACTTCGGCGGGCAGAGCAAGCACGGCATCTTCCGCGACATCCCGGACAAGGCCCGGCACGACCGGCATCACGACCGTTCGTACCCGATCACGGTCGCGCCGTCGACGGCGAACCAGCAGCCGGTGCCGCAGAAAGTCCAGCAGAAGGGCGCTTCCAAGGTCATCCAGATCGGCGACCCGAACCGGCTGGTGAGCGGCATCGTCACCTACCGGATCAGCTACACGATCGACCGGGCACTGAACAAAGTGGACGGTTCGCCGCAGCTGTTCTGGAACGCGGTCGGCACCGGCTGGGACGTGCCGATCGACAACGTGTCCGTCACCGTCAACTCGCCCGGCCACATCGGCCAGGTCCGTTGCTACCAAGGCGATACCGGCTCGCGTAACGCCTGCAGTGTGCCGCCGGCCGTGACCGGTGACACGGCGACCTATCACCAGAGCTCGCTGCAGCCGCACCAGGCAATGACCGCGGTGGCGGCGCTGCCGGCGGGTGTGACCGCGCAGCCGCCGCTGCTGGTCCAGCGGACCGACCTGGCCTACCGCCTGGTCAGCGACAACTGGGTCTGGGTCGCCTCGGCGGTGGTGTTCCTGGTCGGGGTCGGTGCGGTCGGGTCGGTCGTCTATACGCGCGGTCGGGACCGGCGCTTCGCCGGCCAGATACCCGGCCTGCGCCCGGCGTCCGGGCAAAGCAGCGACGAGGAGTTCCGGCCGATCCTGTCGAGCCCCGAAGGTCCGGTGGAGTTCGTACCGCCGAAGGGGGTGCGGCCCGGGTCGATCGGGGTGCTGTTGGACCAGACGACCGATGTCCGGGACGTCACCGCGACGATCGTGGACCTGGCCGTTCGGGGTTACCTGCGGATTGAGGAGCGGCAGCGCGGAGAGTGGGAGCTGCACCGGCTGCGGGACGCCGATGCGTCGATGACCGAGTACGAGCTGACGCTCTTCGGTGGGCTGTTCGAGGGCCGCGACCAGGTGTCGGTCGGCGAGCTGCGCAACACGTTCTCCCGGACGACCAGTGTCGTGCAGTCCGAGATCTACGACGACGCGGTTCGGCAGGAGTGGTACGACCAGCGGCCCGATCTGGTTCGGATGCTGTGGCGCGGGCGGTCGCTGGGCGTCGTGCTGTTCGGTGCGCTGGTCGGCGTGATCGCCGGGTTCACCGTCAACGCGGGGCTGCTCGGCGTTGGGGTGGCGCTGGCCGGGCTGACGCTGTACTTCGCGTCGCGTTATATGCCGGCCCGGACGGCGGTCGGCAGCGCCGCGTACGCCCAGGCGCTCGGGTTCCGCCGGTATATCCGGGTGGCCGAGGCGGAGCAGTTGAAGGTCGAGGAGCGGGAGGGCGTGTTCAGCCGTTATCTGCCGTACGCCATCGCGTTTAACGAGGCGGACCGGTGGGTCAAGACATTCGCCGCGGTCAATGCGGTGAATCCGGCTTCGATGGGCGGCTGGTACGTGGGTTACGGACCGTTCACGGCGTTGTACTTCGCGTCTGCTTTGAACTCCTTCACGGTGAGTACGGGGTCGACGCTGGTGTCGACACCGTCCGCGTCCGGTGGGAGTGGGTTCGGTGGTGGCGGCTTCGCCGGCGGTGGGTTCGGCGGCGGTGGCGGCGGCTCCTGGTAGGTCGGTAGTCGGCGCTGATCAGGCATGGTAGGTCGGTAGTCGGCGCTGATCGGGCCCGGTTGCTCGTTGGCTGACGCGGCTAGCCCAGCCCAATCGGGAGGCGCTCGCGCTGACTGTGCTCGGCTCGCCCAGCGATCCTGGCTTGGCGCGGGGCGCCAACTCGGGGCCCAACGCCCCCTGGGGCGCGTGTGTCTCTGCTCCGACGGCTGGAGCAGCGACACAGTGGCCCAGGTGTTGGCGCCGCGCGACCCGGCTCGCGGCGTTCCGCCAGCTCACCTCACCGATCCGGCCCGCGGCGTTCCGCCAGCTCACCTCACCGATCCGGCCCGCGGCGTCGCCCCAACCGACTTCGTCAAGCTCGGCCGCATGATCGTGATGGCTTTTGTCGCGATTTCGTTGACGAAAGCCATCACGATCTTGGTCTCGAGTCTGGAACTGCACCGGCGTCAGCGGGCTCGCGGCCGACCATGTCAAAGCTCCGAGGCTGCGCCCGAACGACTGCCAAAACCATGATCATGAGTGGATTTGCTACCGATTTCCGTACCAAATCCACTCGATCATCGTTAAGCGAGCCGGCGACCGTCGCACTAAACAGTCGGACAAGGCGGCATACGGAACCCAGACAGAGCGCTGGCCAGTCCGGACGAAGCGGCGCGGGAACCCAGACAGAGAGCGCTGGCGAGTCCGGACGAAGGGGCACCGGAGCCGGACCGAGAGCACAGCTGAGTCCGGACAAAGCGGCACCGGAGCCGGACCGAGAGCACAGCTGCGTCCGGACAAAGCGGCGCAGGGAACCGGGCAAAGCGACACAGGGGAATCCGGGATGATCTGCGCTCGCGGAACCGTTAGGCTGGTACGACACAGCAACGACCAGGGGGTGAATGGTCTCGACTCCGGACGTCGAGACAGGGGAAGCGGGCCGAGGAAGGCGACGATGATCTCGCAAACCACGCGTCGCAACCAATTAAGCGCCGACAATAGTCAGCGCGAGTTCGCTCTCGCTGCATAAGCGATAGCGACTCTGTCAGACCGGGAGCGCCTCCGGCCCGGACCCTGGCATCGACTAGGAGGATTACCGGCGGTTTCGGCCGCGGAGGCCGCCGGGACATCAAACAGCGGCTGGGCCTGTCACACCGGCTAGTTCGTGAGACCGGTGGGGTCGAGTAGAGACACAACGAACTGCGCCCGGAGAAGCCCTGTTTTATCGCCGGAGGACGCGGGTTCGATTCCCGCCACCTCCACCAAGTGCGAACGCCCTGATCAGCGTCCTGCTGGCCAGGGCGTACTGCTGTCCACGCCCGCTTTACGCCCGGAATACCCGCCATCGCGGTCTGGTCCCGATCGTCCACCCGCCCGGTTGAGTGCGTTCAAGAGCTGCCGGATCGAAGCCTGGATCGGCATGTTGCCGTTGGTTGCTTGCGTGGGGCCGTTGTTCGCTACACGGTTTATCCGGTTAGGGCCTGATCTGCGCTGACGCGGTAGACCTAACCGTTGTGCTAGCTTTAGTGGTATCGGGCTAGGAATGTACGCATCATGTGACCTGGAATGCTTAACGACCGGCAACCTGCTTCGCCGCTGTGGGTTGCAACCGGTTGTGGATGAGGAGCGTGCATCGTGCCCTTTCGGCCTGTGCCAGGGCGTCTAGGTGTGAGGTTCTCGCATGAGATCGGCGAGGGCACAACCCAACGGCACATCGGATACGCCAAGCACAAGGGTAGGTACGTGGTGACCAGGGCGACCCTCCAGCGGCCGGCCAAGGGCGAAGAGCGGACATCGCTCGAATGCGGCGAATGCGGCAAGCGCGTCGATTTTCGGATGCTGGGCAGTGCCCGTACCCGTCGGTACCGGCTCCTCTGGCTGATGCTCCTGCTGGCATGCCCAGCGGCGTTCATTGTGGTGTATTCGGTCACCTCCGGCCACGACGGCGCCGCGACCTGGGTGTTGGTTCTCAGCATCCCGCTGCTGCTGATAGCCGGGGTGATCTGCGCGGTCGTCTGGTGGAACGAGGAAGGCGTCCGCTACAGGCCGCCGAAGATCGACAGCGGCCCATTCCACATCCTGGAGGTCGGACGGATGACGGCTTCCTGGCAGACCAGCAGATAGCGGCTGTCGTTGAGGACGTGATCGTACCGGTCCGACGAGCGTGAATCGCGTCCGCTTTACGTCCGGAATATAGCCCATGAATTGCCAATATTGATCAACTGCAGTCATTGCCCTGTTGTTGTAAATCGCATGTACGCCAGCGGTTTTCAGCGACAGTCAACGACGACAAGCTAGCTTGCGTGGTAAGACGCCGGTTCGATTCCCGCCACTTCCACGAAATTAATCATCGAGAGGCTCGCAAGCCGCCGCGCGCGGAAACCACCTCTGCGGTGGCGTTTCGTCAGGACCAACTGACGCAAACGGCCTTGTATGTCCTGGCTCAGCATCGTTTGCGACTTTGGCTCGATTTGGCGCTGCCAGCGCTTGGCGTGATGTCGACGCTGAAGTCCTGACCTGTTGCTGCCGACAACTTGGCGAGGGTCGACAGCGACGGCTTGTGATCGCCAGCCTCGAGACGAGCGACGTGCGGCTGCCTCATGCCGATCATCCCCCCGAGCTCAGTCTGCGAAATGCCGTATTGGGTGCGGTACGCGAGAGCCTTGATGGCCACATCGTTGGCGAATTTGGCGCGCTCGTACTCCCGCCGGTACTCCGGATCCCGCAAGTCCTGCTTGTGGATCTCGTCGGCAGTCCGTAGCTCCGATAGCTTCACCATGGCGATCACTCATCTACGGCTGCGTCGGGTGCTGTTCAAAAGCGCCCTTATCCGCAGGGGCTGGCCAGGCCGTTGTCGTTGGCCCGGGAGTGAGCGTCGCTACGGCATCGGCCGGCTGGAGTCCAGAGCTTCTCGACGTGGTAGTTGAACCGTCGACGAGACCATCGTCCTGCCGCCGGCGCAGGTGCAGAGTCGGCGAGTTGTGACCGACGAGGTCGGCCAGGTGAAGGCTGACGAGCATCTGCTCATCAAACCGGAACACTGAAACAGCTATGTGCTCATCGGAGAGGCGACCTTCGAACGAGCCGTTGATCTTCTGTAGCTCATCGAGCGTCACTTTAATGCGGGTCGGGACAGTCAGCGATACGCCTTCGATTTCTTCGCGGCGGCGCGTCACTTCCGACTCGGGGTCGCCGACCAGAAACCTGACTCGGCAGCCCTGTTCGGCCTTCCGCTGGAGTGTGCGGCCCAGGGGCGGCTGCTCCAGCCAGAGGAAGTAGTTCGTATAGCCGGCGAAATACAGCTCGGATTGGGACTTGCGGATGAGCTCTGTCCATACCGATTTAGGACAGGCCGACCGGAACGGGTAGAACGTAACGATTTCACGGTCAGCACCGGTTTTGATCTGCGACCGCACACGACCGTCCCGGTCGGCGCGTTCATTCGGTGGGCCTGGAAGCCGTGATGAATATCGGTCCCATTCAATGCCGGCATTGGTAGCCTCCCGATATGGCTGACACGGTGGTCGACTGGTTGCTCGACTCCGACCCATCGATCCGGTGGCAGGTAATGCGCGATCTGCAGGGCGCCCCGGAGGCGCAGTGGCAGGCGGAACGGGCCACTATTGAGACGCAGGGCTGGGGTGCGCGGCTGCTCGGGTACGAAGACGAGGACGGACAGTGGGCCGGCGGCGCCTTTTTCCCACGCGATTTCCAGGCGCGCGAATGGGAAGAGGTCGGCCAGCCCTGGACCGCCACCATATTCGCCCTTTCCCAACTTCGGGAATTCGGCATCAAACCCGATTCGGAGCGGATCAAACGGTCGGTTGAATTAATCGGCGCCAATTCCCGTTGGGAGGAGGGTGGCCAGCCGTTCTGGGCCGGCGAGGTCGAGGAATGCATCAACGGCCGGGTCGTGGCTGACGGCGCGTATTTCGGGGTCGATGTGTCGTCCATTGTGGACAGACTGGTGGGCGAGCGGCTGAAGGATGGTGGCTGGAACTGCGAGCGGGCCAACGGTTCGGTCCGGTCGTCGTTCGCCAGCACGATAAACGTGCTGGAAGGGCTGCTGGAGTACGAGCGATCCACAGGAGGCACGGTCGAATCGCGAGCGGCCCGGGCAACGGGCGAGGAATACTTGCTGGAACGTGGCCTTTTTCGCCGACTCAGCACCGGTGAAATGGCGGACGAGGCGTTTCTGCAATTTCTGCATCCGAATCGTTGGCGGTACGACGTACTGCGAGCTTTGGACTATTTCCGCGCAGCCAGCGACCAGCCCGACCCGCGGCTGCGCGATGCGATTGAGCACGTTCGTTCCAAACGCCGCGCCGACGGTACGTGGTCGCTGGACTGGACACTGCCGGGCCGGATCTGGTTCGACGTGGACGACGGTCCCGGGCAGCCGTCGCGTTGGGTGACGCTGCGAGCGATGCGGGTGCTCAACTGGTGGGAGGCGCGGTCCGTAGATTGACCGCACCAAACAATGACTCCCAGCAATTCGGCTATTGTGCGTTGGCTGTTGGATTCTGACCCGGCGATCCGTTGGCAGGTGCTGCGAGATCTCGCCGATGCCCCACCCGAATTCGTGGCGGCCGAGCGCGCGCTCATTCCGACGCAAGGCTGGGGTGCCCAGCTGCTCGCGACCCAGCGGGCCGACGGCAGTTGGGGCGGTGAGGAGCCGGCCGAGCGCTGGCGGTTCAACATCTATACGTTGCAGCAGTTGCGGGCCTTTGGTCCCGATCCCGACGATGAGCGGGTGCGGGCCGCGATCGAGCGCACCCGGGACAATGTTACCTGGGGACCGGAATTCGGCTGGCCACCGTTCTTCGAGGGCGAGAACGAACCGTGCGTCAGCGGCCAGATCCTTGCTATTGGCGCGTATTTCGGCCAGTCCAGCGAGCGGCTGATCACCCGGCTGCTGTCGCATCAGTTGGCAGACGGCGGGTGGAATTGCGAGGCGCCGGGCAACAGCACCGTCTCCTCGTTTCACACCACGATCTGTGTGCTGGAAGGGCTGGCCGAATACGAGCGTGCCGGCGGTCCGCGGGCCGGCTTGGTGGCCAAGGCGATGGCCCGTGGCGAGGAGTACCTGTTGCAGCGGCGGCTGTTCCGGTCATTGCGCACCGGCGAGGTCATCGACAAACGCTGGACCCGGTTCGGGTTCCCGCACCGGTGGCAGTACGACGTGCTGCGCGGGGTCGACTATTTCTACAATCGCGGCGGCGAACCCGATCCGCGGCTGGCCGACGCGTTTGATCTGCTGCAGGAAAGGCGGCACCAGAACGGGCGGTGGCCGCTGACCAACCGGGGTATCACCCACCTGCATTTCGCGATGGATCCGGGCGACGGCCAGGCCAGCCGCTGGGTCACGTTCCGGGCGTTGCGGGCCTTGCGTTGGGCCGATCGGGTTTGACGGTTGCGAATTGCAAAATGCGGGCCGGACGTAGAAACGAGCCGCGCGACTCCGCCGTTCGGATGTGCAGCGAGCGTGACACCAGGGTGGTTTTGGCGGCCGGTAAGCGACCCTGTTGTCACGGTCGCTGCAATTTAGAGCGCAGGCCGATCTCTGAGTCCGGCTGCAATCGGAGCCCCGGGCCAACGAGCCGCGCGACCCCGCCGCTCGAATGTGCAGCGAGCGTGACACCAGGGTGACTTTGGTGGCTGCAAAACCACCCTGTTGTCACGCTCGCTGCAATGAGAGTCCGAGTTGGGCTGAAGGGCACCGCGGTAACCGGTGCCCGGGCCGAGGGCTGAAAGGCAGGGCAACTGGACGAAATCTCCGCCCCGACGCTCAATTATCCGGCACCCGTTACATGGACCGCTGCGGGCGATGTTGCAATTCGCGGGGACCACTGTGGACGGTGAGGGTTCGGACGTATATCCACCGCTGCTCGACAGCAATATCCGTTACTGGCGGGAGAACAACAACCGCCAGGGCATGAGCGCCGACTCGAGCTGAACCCGGAGGCTCATTTTCGACGTACCGGTAATACGTTCCTCGAAATGGATCGGAATTTCAGCGATACGCAGGCCGCGACGGACCGTACGGTAATTCATCTCGACCTGGAAAGCGTACCCATTCGAGCAGACCGTACCGAAATCAATGTCCCGCAACGTCTGCGCCCGCCAAGCCTTGAAACCGGCGGTAGCGTCCTTGACCTGCAACCGCAAAATCGTATTGACGTACGTATTGGCCCAGGCCGATAGCGCCTTACGGTGCCAACCCCAGTCCGCCGCGGTCGAACCGCCCGCTACATAACGGGATCCGAGCACGACCGCCGCATCCGAAGCAGCCAGCGTGTCGACCATGGTCGGGATCGCGTCGGTGGGATGGGACAGGTCGGCGTCCATCTGTACGACGATGTCGGCGCCGTCATCGAGGGCGCGGGTCATGCCGGCGATATAGGCCCGGCCCAGGCCTTCTTTGCCGGCGCGATGCAGGACCGAAACCGGAATCGGACCGTCCACGGCGAGGGCATCGGCCACCTCGCCGGTGCCGTCGGGGGAGTTGTCGTCGACGACCAGGACGCGCAGGTTCGGCACCGGCAGCCCGGACAGCAGATCGACCAGCTTGGGCAGGTTGTCGCGTTCGTTGTACGTCGGAACCACGACTGTGGTTGCGTTCATTGCCGGGTTCCTCATCAGCTCGTTGGCGTCGTTGGCAGTTCTGATGGCAGGGTCTGCGAAGTATCGCAGGAGGCCCGGACGCTCCGGACCAAGGGCTTATCCGGGTGTGTTCCCGGCAATTAGTCTGGCAACGCAAACAAAAGGAAGGCCAATGCGGCCGGCGTTCCGTGCGTTAGGGTTCGAACAATATGAGCGACGACATCGTTTTCTCCACGGCAACGGAATTGGCGGCTGCCCTGAAGGCGGGCGAGCTGTCGTCCCGGGAAGTGGTGGAGGCACACCTGGCGCGGATCGACCGGGTGAACCCGTCGATCAACGCCGTGGTCACGTTGGTCGCCGACCAGGCGCTGGCCGCGGCCAAGGCCGCCGACGACCTGCTCGCCTCCGGCGCGGCCGTCGGACCGCTGCACGGCATGCCGATTCTGCACAAGGACACGTACGCCACCGCCGGAATCCGGACGACCCAGGGCTCGCCGATCTTCGCCGATTTCGTACCGACCTCGAACGACCTGCTCATCACCCGTGAGCTGGCCGCCGGTGCGATCACGATGGGCAAGACCAACGTGCCGGAGTTCGCGGCCGGCTCGCACACGTTCAACCAGGTATTCGGCACGACGTTGAATCCCTGGGACCGGACCCGGTCGGCCGGCGGTTCGAGCGGCGGATCGGCGGCGGCGCTCGCGGCCCGGTTGACTCCGCTGGCCGACGGCAGCGACATGGGCGGCTCGCTGCGCAACCCGGCCTCGTTCTGCGGCGTGGTCGGGTTCCGGCCCTCGCCGGGTCGGGTGCCGGCCTACCCGGTCGTGTCGGCGTGGTCGACCCTGGGGGTCCAGGGACCGTTGGGCCGGACCGTGGCCGATGCCGCCCTGCTGCTGTCGGTCCAGGCCGGACCGAGCGAGCTGTCGCCAATCTCGCTGGACGATCCGGGGTCCGTGTTCGCCGGATCGCTGGAGGCCGACCTGAGCGGGCTACGGGTGGCGTGGTCGGCCGACCTGGGCGGCGCCGTCGATGTGGATCCGGAGGTACGCCGGATCGTCACCGCGCAGGCCGCGGTCTTCGAGAGCCTCGGCTGCATTGTCGAAGAGGCCAGCCCACGCTTCACCGGCGCCGACGAGGTGTTCCGTACGTTGCGGGCCGTGCAGTTCGAGGCCGGCATGGGTGCTTTACGGGACAAGCACGCCGACCGGATGAAGCCGAGCCTGGTCTGGAACATCGACGCCGCCCGAAGCCTGACCGGAGCCGACGTCGCCCGGGTCGAGGTACTCAAAACCCAACTGTTCCAGCGGATGCGGCGATTCTTCGAGCGGCACGACGTACTGATTCTGCCGACCAGCCAGGTCCCGCCGTTCGACGCGAGCCTCGAATATCCGTCCGAAGTGGACGGTAAGCCGCAACAGACGTACCTGGACTGGATGCGTTCCTGCTATTACGTCTCGACGTTGGGCGTTCCGGCGTTGTCGGTGCCGGCCGGCTTCACCAGCGGCGGGTTGCCGGTCGGCATTCAGATCGTCGGTCCGTTCCGTTCGGATCTGCGGGTGCTGCAGGTCGGCCACGCCTTCGAACAGGCCACCGGCTGGACCCGCCACCACCCAAAGGATTAGCGCGCGGTACGGGGAATCGCGAAGCCCAGCAAGGCGACCGCGGCCAGCACGATGACCGCCAGCCCGTATTCGTACGTTGTGGTGGACAGGCCGCCGTGCACGATCAGCGCTCCGCCGATGACGGTCGGCACGCCCAGAGCGAGGTACGAGATCAAGTAAAACGTGGAGAGCAGTCCGGACCGTTCGTGCGGCGCGGCTAACGGCAGGATCGTACGGATCGCGCCCTGGAAGCCAGCTCCGAAGCCGATCCCGGCCAGCGCCGTACCGACGAAGAACGCCACCGCCGATCGGGTATCCAGGCTGAGCAACGCCACCCCGACCCCGAGCGCCAACGCCAGTGTGCCGCCCAACATCATCCGGCGTGCGTCGGCATTACGCAGCAGCAGTACGGCGACCCCGGCCGCGCCAGCGAGCGCGAATATCGACAGACCACCGAGCGCGATCGAATTCGACCCTACGACCAACCGCACCAGGCCCGGACCGACGGACCCGTACAGGCCGAACAGCGCCCAGGTCGCCACCAGCACCGGAATCGCCTGCACCAAAGGCGCCCGCGCTGCCGAGGGCACGCCGACCTGCGGCCGCAGCGACCCCAACGCACCGGCCTTGGGCGTGGTCGTTTCGTGCATCACGAGCAGCCCGACGCCCTGCAGGAGGAAAATCCCGAAAAGCACCCAGTAGACAAGGTGAATCGGCGCCGGCAGGAACTGCACCAGCAACCCCGATCCGATGCCGCCGACCCCGAGCCCGACCAGCGGCGCGACCGCGTTGGCGATCGGCCCGCGGGCCCGGTGCAGATCCAGCATGCCGGCGCCGAGCGCGCCGACCGCGGCCCCGGTCGAGAGGCCCTGCACGATCCTGGCCACGAGCAGCGCAGGCACCCCGTCGGCGGTGTTGAAGATCAGCAGCGCCGCGATTTGCAGCAGCACCGCGACCACGAGCACCGGGCGGCGGCCGACGTGATCGGACAGCGAGCCGAAGGTCAACAGGGTCAACAGCACAGCGACCGCGTACACGGCGAAGATCACTGTCTCGGTGATCGCGGAGAAACCCCATTTGGCCTGATACACGGCGTACAGCGGGGTCGCCGCGGCCGAGGACGCCAGCAGCGAAGCCAGCAAAGACGCCAGCAGCAGGAACGCGACGCCGGACGGCAGCCGGGTCCGGCGGCCGAACTCAGGGACGCGAATTTCCGACAACGTTGCCACGGGCAACCCTTCGGTGAGTGTGTGGAGTCCGGCGTTGGTCCAGCCAAAACGACGACTAGACAGGTCGGTCTGTTCAGCGACAGTAGACAGACCTGTCTGGTAATGTCAAGGCATGGCGCGTGAGACGTCCGACAAGGCCTCGGCCCGCGAGCGGTTGCTCGCGGCGGCGAACGAGCTGTTCTACGGGAACGGAGTGCACACGGTCGGCATCGACCGCGTGATCGAGCGGGCCGGAGTGGCCAAGGCCACGCTCTACAGCGCCTTTGGCAGCAAGGACGAATTGATCCGTTCGTACCTGATGAGTCGGCACGCGGCTCGGCGCGCCGCGATGCAGGCGATCGAGCAGTACGAGACGCCGCGCGAGCGCCTGCTGGCGATCTTCGACGTGCTGGGGGAGTCGTTCGGCGAACCGGACTACCGCGGCTGTGCCTTCATTAACGCCAGCGCCGAGGCCACGCCTGACAGTCCGATCGAGGAGGCCACCACCGAGTACCGGGACTGGATCCGCGGCTTGTTCCGGGACCTGGCCGACGCAGCCGGGGCCGCGGGGCCCGACCAGTTGGCCCGGCAGTTGGTCATGCTCTACGACGGAGCGGGGATTACGACCCGGATCGACCGGTCCAAGAAGGCCGCCGCACAGGCGAAAGCGGCCGCCGCCGTGCTGTTGGATGCCGCGATAGCGGCCGCGTAGCAAATTCTTGGGTGTCCGTGCCCGGCCAATGGCGGGGCTCGCCAAGTATGGTCGGCGGGCCGAAGCGACACGGTAATGTGCTCGGTGCTGACGACTTGGCCGCCGATACGCACAGAAACGGCCAGTCGCGCAGCGTTTCGTACGGAGCCCCAGCAGCGAGGAGTACGGATGAAGAGCCCGCTTGCGGTCGGGGTGGTCGGTGCCGGCGGAATCGCCGGCCCGCACACCGCCGCCTGGCGCGCCCTCGGCGCGGACATCACGATCTATTCCATCGACGGCAATGCGCCGGCGCTGGCGGAGCGCGTGGGAGGTCGGGCCGTCGACAGTTTGGACGAGCTGATCGACGCGGGCGAGATCATCGACGTCTGCACGCCGACGCCGGTGCACCACGAGATCGTGCAGGCGGCGGTCACGGCCGGGCGACACGTTGTTTGCGAGAAGCCGCTGGCGCGCACACACGAGCAGGGCGCGGCGATTGTCGAAGCGGCCGAGGCGGCCGGGGTTCAGCTGTACCCGGGCCAGGTCGTGCGGTTCTTCCCCGAGTACGCCGCGGCCAAGGCTGCGGTCGATGCCGGGCGCGTCGGTACGCCGGCTACGCTGCGGTTCTCCCGGCGCGGTGCCGCCCCGCAGATGCCGTGGTTCCACGACGTCGAGGCCTCCGGCGGCATTCTGGTCGACCAGATGATCCACGACATGGACTTCGCCCGCTGGATCGCCGGCGACGTGGTCCGTGTGTTCGCCCGGGTCACCGGTGGTGAAGGCGCACCGACCACGGCCTACGCCGTGTTGACCCACGAGAACGGCGCGCTGAGTCATGTCACCGGCGGGTGGAGTCATCCCAACACGGTGTTCCGGACGACGTTCTCGGTGGCCGGTTCCAGCGGTCTGTTGGAGTACGACTCGCTCGGGAAAGCGCCGCTGGACTGGGATGTGGCCGAGTCGGGCAGCGAGGGCGGCAGTCTGTTGCCCGCGATGGACTTCGCCGAGTCGCCGTTCCTGACCGAGCTGCGGGAGTTCGCCACGGCGTTCGCAGGCGGCCCGGCGCCGCGGGTGAGTGCGGCCGACGGGTTGGCCGCCCTCGATATCGGCCTGGCAGCGCTGGAATCCGCGCGGACTGGCCGCGCCGTCGCACCAAAGGAGATCGCCCGGTGAGCGAGTCGTTGAAGATAGGCCTGTTGTCGTTCGCCCACGTCCACGCGGCCGGCTACGCCATGCTGCTGCAGGAACGGGAGGACGTCACGCTGCTGGCCGCCGACCCCGACCAGGCCGACTCCGCGCCGGGTGAGGTCCGCGGCAAGACGCTGGCCGACCAACTCGGAGTGTCCTATGTGGACACGTACGACGAGCTATTCGCGTGGGGACCGGACGCGGTGGTGATCTGCAGTGAGAACTCCCGGCACCGGGAACTGGTCGAGCGGGCCGCCGCGGCCGGCGTACACGTGCTGTGTGAAAAGCCGCTGGCCACGTCGGTCGAGGACGCCGAGGCGATGGTGGCCGCGTGCGAGCAGGCCGGGGTGAGCCTGATGACCGCGTACCCGGTCCGATTCCACCCGGCCTTCCGGGCGCTGCGGGAGCGGATCCGGGCCGGCGGTTTGGGTACCGTGCTGTCCGCGTCGGGTACCAATAACGGCCAGATTCCGATCGCCGCGCGCCGCTGGTTCGCCGACCCGGTGCTGGCCGGCGGCGGTTCGTTGATGGACCACACCGTGCACCTGGCCGACCTGCTCGACGATCTGCTCGATGCCCGCGCGGTATCGGTGTACGCCCAGTCCAACCGGATCGTGCATCCCGAGGTGGACGTCGAGACCGGCGGCCTGGTCGTCGTCACGTACGCCGACGGCACCGTGGCCACCATCGACTGCAGTTGGAACCGGCCGGCCAGCTATCTGACCTGGGGTGGGTTGACCCTGAACGTCGAGGGCTCGGCCGGCTCGGTGAGCTTCGATGCCTTTGGCCAGGCGGTTACCGGCTACGACGACACCGACGGCAAGGCGATTTCGGTCGGGTACGGCGCGAATCTCGACGCGTTGATGGTCGAGGAGTTCATTTCCGCGGTCCGCGAGGGCCGTAGGCCCCAGCCGGACGGTGAGGTTGGGCTGCGCACGGTGCAGATTGTGATGGCCGGGTACGAGTCGGCGAGGACCGGTCAGCCGGTCGCCATTTAGCGGGTCAGCTATTTAGCGGGGGACCGGTCGGCATTCAACGGCGGACCGGTCGCCATACAAACGGGGACTGGTCGGCATTCAACGGCGGACCGGTCGCCATACAAACGGGGACCGGTCCCGTTATTCAACGGCCTCGACCGGTCGTCATTTCGCGTCCTCGAAAGTTGATCATGAAGTTTCGTGCACGACACGCCGACGACACGCCGGTGGATTCGCGGGAAACGTCATGATCAACAAAGAGGGGTGTTCGTACGGTCTGATTTATCAGGCATACTGAGGGGCATGTCGCATTACGGGTGTGGGCCGATGAGCGCTTCGTGCTGCCCTGCCCTGCGACGACGATTCAACGTCTAGGGTCTCCAGCCGTGATCGGCGGACCCTGCGGTCCGTCGTAATTGTGGATTCTGCTCGGTCGTACCGGCAGCTTTTCTGACGACGGGCCATACGTTTCCCATTTCGTCAATCCGGCATTTCCGCGAATGCCGCAGCCCGAGGACGTCGTATGCCCAGCGCCGAGCAGATCATCAGTACCCGGCTGGCCGCCGCCAGCCCGATCCCGATTCCGGTCGAGTTGCGTGAAGCAACCCGTAAGGAGTTCGGGCATTTCCAGACCAACCTGCCGATTCGGTTGGGCCGCGAGTTAGGTATTTCACCGCATGCGGCCGCCGACCGATTACTGTGCCAAGCTGACCTGAGCGACCTGTGTTTGCCGCCCACGATTGCCGGCGCCGGTTTCCTCAACCTCACATTGCGGCCGGAATATCTGGCCGAATGCGTTCACGCCCTCGCCGGTGACCAGCGGTTGGGGGTGGCGCCCGACCCGGCCCCGCAGCGTGTCGTGGTCGACTATTCCGGCCCCAATGTGGCCAAGGAAATGCATGTCGGCCATCTGCGTTCGACCGTGATCGGGGACGCGCTGGCCCGGATTCTCGCCTTCTCCGGACACGAGGTGATCCGGCAGAACCACATCGGCGACTGGGGTACTCAATTCGGAATGCTCATCGAGCAATTGTTTGAGGAGGGAATTGAGACCGAGGGAATGAGCCTGCAGGCGCTGTCGGCGGCGTACCGGCAGGCCCAGGCGCATTTCAACGCCGACTCGGAATTCGCCGATCGGTCCCGCGCCCGGGTCGTCGAGCTGCAGCAATCGGACGGTCGCACCAGGGAAATCTGGCGGCGGCTGGTCGATATCTCTGTATCCGCATTCGACGAGATCTATCGGCTACTGGACGTCCAGCTCAGGCCGGCCGACGTGATGGGTGAGAGCGCGTACAACCCCGATCTTCCTGTCCTGCTGGCGGAATTGGACCGGGCCGGTCTGCTCAAAGAATCCGACGGCGCCCGGATCGTTCCCATTCCGGGAAATGCGCCGATGATTGTGCGTAAACGCGACGGCGGATTCGGCTATTCGGCCACCGACCTGGCCGCGGTCCGGTACCGGGTCGGCAGGCTCAAGGCCGACCGTCTCGTCTATATCCATGACGCCCGGCAGGCGCTGCATTTCGAGCAGATATTCGGTGTGGCCCGGCAGGCCGGTTGGTTGCCCGACCGGGTGCCGGCGCAGCACGTGCGGTTCGGGTCGGTATTGGGGGAGAACGGTCAGCCGCTGAAGAGCCGTGGCGGTGACGTGGTGGCGTTGCGCGCTCTGCTGCACATCGCGGTCCAGGCCGCGGTGACGTTGCTGGCCGATCGGAGCTCGACCGCTGATCCGGAACTGGCCCGGCAGGTTGGCATCGGTGCGGTCAAGTACGCAGACCTCTCTGCCGGGCGGTCGCGGGACTACGTGTTCGCGGTGCACCGCATGGTGACGCTGGATGGCGACACCGGCCCGTACCTGCAATACGCCCACGCCCGGCTCTGCTCGTTGCTGGACCGGGCCGGGGATGAGCCCGGCCAGCAGCCCACCCAGCAGCCCACTCAGTTCACCGATCCGGCCGAACTGCACCTGGCCTTCGTACTGACCCGGTTCCCGGCCGCGCTGAGTGACACCCTCGCCACGCTGGAGCCGCACCGACTGTGTGGCTACCTGTACCGGCTGGCGACCGCGTTCTCGGCCTTCTACGAGCGGTGTCCAGTCATCCGGGCGGACGGCGCCCGGGCCAGTCGGCTCACGCTCTGTTCGGTCACCCGGCGCACCCTCGCCACTGGGCTGAACCTGCTGGGGATTTGCGCGCCCAAAAGCATGTAAGGATGACGAGATCGCTTATGGCGTACAAGTGCCGCTGGACAGGGACCTACTGCATAGCGTTAAGGTGTCGCTACCGTGCGTCGCATACACCGCTGGGGGCCACGCCATGACGTCACGAGAACGACTCCATAACCGCACCATCGTCCGCTTCGGGGCGGAGATCTAGATGGACGCGGTACTGCCGCCGACCTTCGATTGGGTGCCCCCACAGTGGCGTGGGCTCGCGGTCGCGGTGCGGGAGTTCTGCGCTGGGATGCCGTTGGTGCGTATCGATGCCGCATTCGTCGGCTGTCAACACGTGATCCGACTCGAGCATCTGGACCGACAGGCCGCGTTGAAGCGGGCCCTGCAGAGCGAACGACGGGCCCGAGCCCACATCTGGCTCGAGCGCATCAACTGGCGCAGTGGAGAGCCGGTTGAACTGTTCGACGCGTTGGGCCGGCTGCTGCGCGATGCCACCGATCTCGGTTTCTACGGCAAGAACTGGCCCATGGAAGACGGGCTGGCCACGATCGAGGACGAGCTGAATCGGGTCGGGCTGCGGTTGTGCCGCGGTCCGTGGCGGGTCGAGCCGTTCGCCGGCGCCGACCTGAGCGTGCCCGACGATGCCGTCGGCCTGGCCTTGGAGCTGCGTCGCCTCGAAGTGCGGCTCAGCGCGTTGACCGATCCGGTCCGGCTGCTGCGCTGGACCGAGCATCTGGTGGGCGCGGTGGCCCGGCACGCGTTGGCGACGTTGGGCCGGACCTGCCCGGCCGGCGAGTCGCTGCCGCGGCTGGTCGAACGGGTTCAGGCGGCGTTGGCCGAACGCGACCTGCCGAGCACGCTGGGCGGCTTGGCCGCCGGTGGTGCCCAGTACGCCGCGACGTTGACCACGCTGCGGGCCGAGCTCGAGGACGGGCCGCTGGACGCCGATTTCCTGCAGGCCCGGGACGCCCGGTTCGCCGCCGACCTGGCCATCGGCTGGGCCCGGTTCGTGTTCGGCACCGTGTCCGATCCCGAGCCGCTACGTGCACCGACCGTGGTGCCGTTGCCGCAGCCGCGGCGGGCCGATCGGAGCGACCGGCTCGTCGCCCGCTGACGCTCTCAGTAGTACGGAGCGTGGCCGCCCGTTATCGTCGCGGGCAGCCAAACGAGGGGACGTGCCGTGCTGTTGAGTGCGCTGGCTGGGACCGCGGACCGGGCGGATGCCGTACGGGTCGGCGAGGATGCGATGTCGCGCGAGCAGTTGCTCGCCGCCGCCACCGCGCTGGCCGGCCGGCTCGGCGGCGCACGGGCTTTGGCGGTGCACGCCGACGCCTCAATGCGCACGATCGTCGCGGTGAGCGCCGGGCTCCTGGCCGGAGTGCCGGTGGTCCCGGTACCGCCGGATTCGGGTACGGCCGAACGAGAACACATCCTGACCGACTCCGGCGCGCAGCTCGGGGTCGGGCTGGAGGACGAGCGGCTGGAATCCGTTGCGGTCGACCTGCGGGCCCGGTCGGCCGCCAGCCTGCCCGAGCCGGCGCCGGACGCGCCGGCGTTGATCCTCTACACCAGCGGCACCACCGGAGCGCCCAAGGGCGTGGTGATGCCGCGGGCGGCCATCGCCGCCGATCTCGACGCGCTGGCCGCGGCATGGGAATGGACCGCCGACGACGTACTCGTACATGGGCTGCCGCTGTTTCACGTCCACGGCCTCGTACTCGGGGTCCTCGGTGCGCTACGGGTCGGCAGCCCGCTGGTGCATACGGTGCGACCGCGGCCGGACCGGTACGCGGCCGCGCAAGGCAGCCTGTATTTCGGTGTTCCGACCGTGTGGTCCCGGGTCGTGGCCGAACCCGAATGCGCACGGGCGCTGGCCTCGGCCCGGCTGTTGGTATCGGGCAGCGCGCCGCTGCCGGTGCCGGTATTCCACCGGCTGGCCGACCTGACCGGCGCGCGGCCGGTGGAGCGGTACGGCATGACCGAAACGCTGATCACGATTTCCACCCGCGCCGACGGCGGCCGCGAACCGGGATTCGTCGGCACTCCGGTGGCTGGCATACAGACCAGGCTGGTGGCCGAAACCGGCACTGTCCCGTACGACGGCGAATCGGTGGGTGATCTGCAGGTCCGGGGCGCGACGTTGTTCTCCGGTTACCTGAACCGCGCGCAGGAGACGGCTCGGTCGTTCACGGCCGACGGCTGGTTCCGTACCGGCGATGTGGCCACGATCGACCCGTCCGGCGCGCACCGCATTGTCGGCCGGGCCTCGGTCGACTTGATCAAATCTGGTGGATTCCGAATCGGCGCGGGAGAGGTGGAGGACGCGCTGCTGGCCCATCCGGCCGTACGGGAGGCGGCGGTTGTCGGAGCGCCTGATGCCGATCTCGGCCAACGGGTATTGGCGTACGTTGTCGCGTCCGGCGTTAGCGAGCCGGAGTTGATCGAATTCGTCGCCGGCCGGTTGTCCGTCCACAAGCGACCGCGTCAGATTCGATTTCTCGAGGCGTTGCCGCGTAATGCGATGGGCAAGTTGCGTAAGACCGAACTGCGCGCCGACTGAAAGGCCGGAACACGCGCTGTACAGGCGATTGCGGGCAGGACTGTCAATGTGACAACGCTCTCGTAGCGTTCGGCGAGGACGTTCTTGTATCGTTTCATCAAGCCCCGCTGGCGCGACCCGTCAGCGGGGCTTTTCCATCCACCGACCTGTCGGCGTCGACGGCTGGTCATTGATCGGTTTAGCTAGAAACGCCGGCGGGCTGACGCGCGCCCGGAGCCGCCCGAATGCACCGCACCACAGGGTCGACCGAAACTGTCCCGTCGTCGCGAATTCTGACCCAGTTGCACAACCCGAAAGTCGCGGTGAGCGTCGTTTTCGTCGCCGCCATGTTCGTGAATATCCTCGACACGACGATTGTCAATGTCGCGCTGCCCACGATCAGCGTCGATCTCGGCGTCCCGGTCACCTCCAGTTCCACGGTGGCTGTCGGTTATCTGGTCAGCCTGGCGGTGTTCATTCCCGCTTCCGGTTGGTTGGGTGATCGGTACGGCGACAAGCGGATGCTGTTGTGGGCGTTGGTGGTATTCACCGGTGCCTCGGCCCTGTGCGGATTGGCGCAGAACCTGCCCGAGTTGGTGATCTTCCGGGTTATTCAGGGTGCCGGCGGTGGTCTACTGACCCCGGTCGGAATGGCGATGTTGTTTCGTACCTTTCCGCCGGCCGAACGCATGCGCGCCACCCGGATTCTCACCGTTCCGACCACATTGGCTCCGACAATGGGACCGGTACTCGGCGGTTTTCTCATTGATCAACTGTCCTGGCGCTGGATTTTCTACGTAAATGTCCCGATCGGATTGGCGGCATTTATCTTCGGCTCGCTATTTCTCCGGGAAAACCGGGAAGCGGAACCGGGTCGTTTCGATCTGCCCGGATTTCTGCTGGCGGCCGGCGGGCTCGGCTCGGTGATGTATGCGCTGTCGGAGGGAGCGTCGCACGGCTGGACGTCGCCGCCGATTCTGGCCAGCGTGCTGATCGGTGTCGCGTTGCTCGCGGCCATGGTCGTCGTCGAATTGCGTACGCCGCAGCCGATGCTGGCGTTGCGGTTGTTCCGATTCCGGTTGTTCCGGACCGCTAACGCACTGAGCCTGGTCGTGACGATGGCGTTTCTTGGCATCTTGTACGTGTTCCCGTTGATGCTCCAGGACGCGATGGGATATTCGCCGCTGAACGCCGGGCTCAGCGTATTTCCCGAAGCGTTGGGCGTGATGACCGCCAGCCAGGTCGTCACCCGGATTTACCCCATCATCGGCCCGAAGCGGATCATGGCGTTCGGCGCGATCGCCGTACCGACGTTGATGCTGACGCTGCCCCTGGACGGATCCCACCCCAACGCCTGGATCATGCGGTTGCAGCTGTACGGCATGGGCTACTTCATGGCGCACATCTTCATGCCCTGCCAGGCGGCCGGATTCGCCCCCATTCCATCGTCGGCGACCGGGCGGGCATCCACGCTCTATAACGCGTTCCGCCAGATGGGGTCGGCGTTGGGCGTGGCGCTCCTGGGGACCGTCCTGGCCACGCTCGGCACCAAGACCCGGACCGCGGCCGGCGTCGTCCGGCCCAATCTGGCCGCCTACCACACGGCGTTCTACGTGGCCGCGGGCCTGTTTGTTTTCGCGCTGGCGTTGGTGGCGACCGTGCACGACAAGGATGCGGCGGCGACCATGGTGCGACGGGGCAGCGCTGCGGCGGCGAGCGAGGTGACCCCGCCCGATCCGGAGGCGTTGCGGCCGAATTCTCCGGAGCCGGCGTAGCTGCGGATCAGGCCTGGCGTACGGCTTTCAGTGCCCGGTCGGCGTGCGCGCCCATCTGGAACTCGTTGTGGATGACGTCGAGGATTTTGCCGTCCGTACCGATGACGAACGTGGTGCGCTTGACCGGCACCGGGCCGAACCGCCGCTTCACGCCGAAGCTGCGCGCCACCGCGCCGTCGGCGTCCGAGAGCAGCGGATAGTCAAAAGAATGTTTGGTCGAGAATTCCTTCTGCTTGGTGACCGGGTCGACGCTGATGCCGACCCGCTGCGCGCCGACCGCGGCGAATTCGGTGGTGAGGTCGCGGAAATGGCAGCTCTCGGCCGTGCAGCCGGCGGTCAGCGCGGCCGGATAGAAGAACAGTACGACCGGGCCATTGGCCAGCAGATCCCGCAGCGCGCGGGGCTTGCCGTCCTCGTCGGGCAGGGTGAATTCCGGGGCTAGGTCACCGGGTGTGAGGGCCATTCCAGACCACCGTTCGTGTCGCGTTCGTAAGAAACACTCTGCCAGATAACAGATGCACCCTGACTGGTAACGCATTCGTACCTGAGTCGAATAACTGTCGGTGAGGAGGGGCACACTGTCCGCATGCCTGAACTCAGCACGCTGCGCGGCAGCGAACGCGGTCCGTACGAAATCCTCGAGGAGCTCGGCCCGATCGATCCGGCCGAGCAGATCACGGTCACGATCGTGCTCCGGCATCGCGCCCCGGTGCCGGCACGGCTGGTGCAAGGGCCCGACGTCGTAGCGGCGGAGGAATTCGCGAATTCCTACGGCGCCGACCCGGCCGACGTCACCCAACTGCGCGACGTATTGGGGGAGTTGGGGTTACGGATTGTCGCCGAGGATCCGGCCTCGCGCCGGGTTCAGGTCGCCGGTTCGGCGGAGGCGATGGCGGCGGCGTTCGGGGTAACGCTCACGCGCGCGGCCTCCCGGCATCCGGGCACCGGCGCACGGGTCGAGCACCGGCGACGGGACGGTGTTTTGCAGATCCCGGAGGAATTGGCCGACGTGATCACCGCGGTCGTCGGACTCGACGACCACCCGCAGGCGCGTATCCAGACCCGGGTCGCGGCCGATGCCAGCGCCGCCGGCTCATTCACCCCACCGCAGTTGGGGACGATTTACGAATTCCCGCCGAGCACCGATGGCACCGGCCAGACGATCGCGATCATCGAGCTGGGCGGCGGTTTCGCGCAGAGCGACCTGACCAGTTATTTCGGCGGTCTGGGCATCACCACGCCGAGCGTCAAGGCCGTATCCGTCGACGGTGCCAAAAACCAGGCAGGCCAGGACCCGCAGGGTGCCGACGGCGAGGTCCTGCTGGACATCGAGGTGGCCGGCGCGCTCGCACCGAAGGCCTCGATCCTGGTGTATTTCGCGCCCAACACCGACCAGGGCTTCATCGACGCGGTCAGCACCGCCGTGCATGCCACCCCGACCCCGGCCGCGGTGAGCATCAGCTGGGGGCAGTCCGAGGACCAATGGTCGGCGCAGAGCCGAAACGCGATGGACCAGGCCTTCGCCGACGCGGCCGCGCTCGGGGTGACCGTTTGCGTCGCGGCCGGCGATGGCGGCAGCAGCGACGGCGCGTCCGACGGCCAGGCGCACACCGACTTTCCGGCCGCCAGCCCGCACGTGCTCGCCTGCGGCGGCACCTCGTTGCAGGCGAGCGGGTCGAAGGTCAACAAGGAGACGGTGTGGAACTCCGGGCCGAACGGCGGTGCGACCGGTGGTGGGGTCAGCGCGGTCTTCGATCAGCCGACGTGGCAGGCGAACGCGGGCGTGCCGGACCGACCCGGCGGCGGTCAGGGCCGGGGTGTGCCGGATGTGGCCGCCGACGCCGATCCGGCTACCGGGTACCAGGTCCTGGTCGACGGCCAGAAGATGGTGATCGGTGGTACGAGCGCGGCGGCTCCGCTGTGGGCGGCGTTGGTCTGCCGGCTCGCGCAGGGCACCGGCCGGGGGCTCGGTCTGGTGCAAACCGGGCTCTACCCGAGCGCGGCCGGTCAGGCCGCGACCGGGTTCCGCGACATTACGCAGGGCTCCAACGGGGACTATTCGGCCGGGCCGGGCTGGGATGCGTGCACCGGCCTGGGCGTCCCGGTCGGCACCGACCTGCTCACAGCCCTGCGGTCGCAGTAGCTCACAGTTCGACCGGCTCGCCGTCGTCGATGACCCGCAGGGTCGTGGCGTCCGGGCCGAGCCGGTCGAGGTGGCCGTAGTACAGCTGCTTGGCCGCGCTGACCGCGTCGTGGATCGGCAGCGCCGTCCGCGGCGCGACCGCGCGCAGGTAGTCGATGGTCTCCTGGATCTTCATCCACGGCGCGACGGCCGGCAGCGCCAGCAGCTCGACCGGTTCGTCGGGCACGGTCAGCGCGTCGCCGGGATGGAAGAGCCGACCGCCGAGCAGGTAGCCGACGTTGGTCACCACCGGAATGTCCGGGTGGATGACGGCGTGCTGGTGGCCGATGATCCGGGCCGACAGTCCGCCGATCTCGAACTGCGCGCCGGCGTCGGTCGGGGTCACGGTCAGCCCGCGGGCGGCCAGCTGCTCGGCGCTTTCGGGGTCGGCGTACAGCTGCGCGTCAGGGTTGGCCGCCAGCAGCGGTTCGAGCCGATCCAGATCCATGTGGTCGGGGTGCTGGTGGGTGATGAGCACCGCGGTCAACCCGCGTAAATCCTCGAAGCCGCGGGAGAACGTGCCCGGATCGAGCAGTACGCGGGCGCCGCCGTCCTCGACGAGCAGACAGGAGTGGCCGAATTTCTGAATTCGCATCGGGGCGTCCTCCAGCGAGAGTTGTTGTGGCAGCGCCGATTTTCGCATCCCCGTCAGGCCGCATGCGGTCAGTTGGGGCCGACGCCGGCTCGGCGGGCCGGTAGCGTCGGATCACACAACTTTGATCACGTATCGCGGAAGGATGTTGTACGTGAGCGACTGGCCGGAATCATTGCCGGAGACGCAGCCACCCTGGCCGGCTCGGGACGAACTGCGCATCACCCGGGTACGCGCCATTGTCACCGCCCCCGAGGGACCCACGCTGGTCGTGGTGCGGGTCGACACGAACGAGCCGGGGCTGTACGGCCTGGGTTGCGCAACCTTCACCCAGCGCTGGAAGGCCGTGGCGTCCGCGGTCGAACATCTCGCGCCGCTGGCGGTGGGCCGGCATCCGGCCGATATCGAGGACATCACCCGGTTGGTGCATTTTTCGTCGTATTGGCGCGGCGGTCCGGTGCTGAACAACGCACTGTCCGGTTTGGACATGGCGTTGTGGGATATCGCCGGAAAACGCGCCAATATGCCGGTGTACGAGCTGCTCGGTGGCCGGGTCCGGTCCGCCGCCGCGTTGTACGCACATTCCGCGGCCGGTTCGATCGACGAGACGCTGGAAAAGGCGCAGGGGCTGATCGAGCAGGGCTATCGGTACGTCCGGCTGCAGTCCGGCGGCCCGGGTCTGGGTACGTACGGCGCGCCGGGCACCCGCGGTGGGTACCCGCGTACGCCGAATCCGGACGGCTGGGATGTGCAGAATTATCTCGCCGATACGCCGAAGCTTTTCGCCCGCGCGCGGGAGGTGCTGGGCGACCAGATCTCCTTGCTGCACGACGTACACAACCGGCTGACGCCCAAGGAAGCGATCACACTGTGCCGGGCGCTGGAGCCGTATCGACTGTTCTTCGTCGAGGACGTTTTGGCGCCGGAGCATTTCGACCGGCTGCCCGAGGTACGAGCCGCCTCGCCGGTGCCGATCGCGGTCGGCGAATTGCTGGTCTCGGCGGCGGACGCGGCCCGGTTGGTATTGCGTGGTGGCGTGGATTTGCTGCGGTGCCACATTTCGGCGATCGGCGGGCTCACCCCGGCCCGTAAGCTGGCGAATTTGTGCGAGCTGACCGGCGTGCGGACGGCCTGGCATTCCCCGGCCGACGTCTCACCGATCGGCGTCGCCGCCAATGTCACGCTCGATGTGACGACGCCGGCCTTCGGTGTGCAGGAAAGCCACGTGTACCCCGAACCGGTGCACGAGGTATTTCCCGGCTGTCCGTCTCCTGTGGACGGTCACATCACGCCGTCGGACCAGCCGGGTTGGGGCGTTGACCTGGACGAGAAAAAGGCGGAGAAATACGAGCCGCGGACCTTCGGGCACGAGCGCTGGGCGGCCCGGGTCCGGCGACCGGATGGTGGAATCGAGGCGCCATGACCGTTACCCGGATCGGCGGCCTGCTGGACGACTGGGCCAGTCGGGTGGTCGCGCAATTGGACGGCGACACCCCGTACACCGAAGGGCTGATCGCCCAGGACGTGGTCCTCGATCCGGGTGCACGGCGGGCCTGCGACGACTACAGCGGCGACCTGTCCGGTCGTTACCTGGAATCCGTCGCGTTGACTCGGCAGTTGAATCGCCCGGTGGATTGGGAAAAGGCGTGCCGGGTGGCTGGTGTGGTGGTGGCGGCGCAACGGGCCGATGGCAGCTTCGGCCCGGATCGCCCCACCGGCACCACCGATCACGGCGTGGCCTGGGGGAATGGCCGGCTGCTCACCGGTCTGATCGCCTTTTCCGAGGTGGCCGAGGGGGCATTGCGGGATGAGGTGTTGCGGGCGGCCGAGCGGCTGGTCGACCGCTTGGTGACCGCGATGCCGAATTGGCTGGACTGGTTCGCCGATCCGCAGAATCAGCGGTTGAAATTCTCGCTGGATTTCCTGTCCACATTGGATCCGCTGGTCGCGTGGTATCGGCGGACCGGCGACCCGGCCGTACTGTCGGCCGCGCGCGCCGCCGCCGCTGTGATTCCCGAGCCCGACGGCGATTTCCATATGCACGGCTATTTGCTGGCTTTACGGGGTTGGCTGGAGCTGGCCGACGTGACCGGCGATTCTGCCGCTGTTGCTTTGATTGCCGAACGTTGGGCGCGGGTCCGGGCCGGCTGGATGCTCCCGCACGGCGGCGTACTGGAAAGCCTGAAAATTCCGCGCGACATCAATACCGAATGCTGCGGTATCGCCGACTGGATCATGCTGACGTTACGGCTCGCTGAGGTGCGGGATGAGCCGCAGCTGCTTGATACCGCGGAATTGAGCCTGTACAACGCATTGCCGCATACTCAGCGCGGTTCCGGGCACTACGGCTGCGAGACTTTGACCGCGGATCCGGGGCTGTTGACCTTTGATTACCCGCCGGAGGCATGGTGGTGCTGCACGTTCCATGGTTTGCGGGCGGTGTACGACGCGGCCCGGGCGGCGGTCCGGGCCAAGGACGGACTGCAGGTCGATCTTTTTATAGACTCGGCCGGTTCGGTCGACGGTGTTGAGTACGAGCTGCGGACCGATTACCCCCGCGAGGATCAGGTCACCCTGACCGTCCACAGTGGATGTTCGGTGCGGCTGCGGGTGCCGGGAACCGCGCGGGTGCGCCGATTGCGGGTGGACGGAGCCGAGGTGCCGGCGCAGATCCGCGGTGGCTACGTACACGTGCGACCGACCGCGACGGTCGAGCTCGAACTGGACCGGGCGCTGTGGATCGGCTCGGGCCTCGTACGGTTCCTCACCCCGACCGCCAACTGCACCGACGAAACCGGTCCGCTGCACGGCCGCCGCGGCGCGTTCTTCCACGGCCCGTTGCTGCTGGGCGCCGACGCCGCGCGTAATGACCTGGAACCGGTGCTGCGGTCGCGGCGGGCCGAAATTCGCGTTGTCGGCGACGCATTCGGGTTGTGTGCGGGCGAGGAGCCGGAGACCTTCCGGGTCGACGGTCTGGGTTTCGCCGGCCGATTCCCGCTGGTGTTGGCGCCGTTGGCCGATCAGATCGGGTACGGCCGCGATGTCAGTACGCGGATTGAATTCGACGAGATTTCCGCCGTCGCCGGCTGAGGCACCAGTGTCTCCGCCGAGCCCAACTGAAATCCCCGCCGAATTCGCCAAACCCCCGCCGAATCCAATTGAAATTCCTGCCGAATCCGCCCGAAATCGCCGCCGAGCCCGCCTGAAATCCCCGCCGAATCCGCTTGAAATCTCCCCGAGCCCGAGCTGTTTCATGATCATGATGGATTTCGTCATGGATTTGCGTACGAAAGCCATCACGATCACACTCGACCTCGGACATGCAGGGGCTGGTGTGACTGGCGGGGCGTATGGGGACACGATCGTCCCAGCCTGCCAGCACCGGACCCTAGCCACGCCAAGAACGCCACCCACATAGAAGCGTCATGGCCCAGAACTTTGGGGAATCAGCATGCGGTGCTCAACGGCTCCGCAGGTTGAAACGTGCGCTGCCGCTCGACCTGTGTCTCTGCTCCAACGTGTGGAGCAGAGACACAGGTGGCTGAGTAGGTGTCGTTTGGTCGGGGGCGGAAACAGAAATCCCCGGCTCGAACCGTTCGAGCCGGGGATTTTCGAAAACGCTTAGCGCGCCGGCAGAATGCACTGCGGCGCCGGCACTTGCACGACGTCGCCGGTCGGCTCGGGAATTCCGGTCTCGCTGTTGAGCCGGAATATCGCCACGCCGTGCGAGTGCTGATTAGCCACGTAAAGGTAATCACCCATGATCGCGAAATGCCGTGGCCATTCCCCGCCGCAGGGCACATCCGCGACCACGCTCAGCTCACCACCGTCCACACGGAACACCGTGATGCAGTCCGCGCCCCGGTTGGCCACGTACAGGAACCGGCCATCAACCGTCAGTGCGATCTCCGACGGGTAATTACGGACCGCCGGGTCGACCGGGGCCGCCGTCGCCGGCACGCTGCCGTCGATGGTGAGCACGCCGGTAGTCATGTCGTACCGGTACGAGGTCACCGTCGAGACCAACTCGTCGGCCACGAAAACCCAGCCACCAGGGTGGAATGCCGCATGCCGCGGGCCGGTACCCGGCGTCGGCCGGGCGACATGACCGGTTTCCAGCTCGCCGTCCTCGAGGTCCAAATCGTAGGTCCGCACCTCGTCCGTGCCCAGGTCGATCACGAGCACCCGACGCCCGGCCAGATCCAGCTGCACGTTGTGCGCGTGCGGGCCGGCCTGCCGATCCGGGTCAGGGCCGGAACCGGCGTGCTGCACCAGATCCGTGCGCGGGCCGACCTCGCCGCCGTCCAGAATCGGGTGCACGCTGATGCTTCCGCTGCCGTAATTGGCGCACAACACGTAGCCACCGGCCGGATGCACGGTCAGGTGGCACGGGCCGTCGCCGCCGGTGGACTGGCTGGCGCCGGGTTTCAGCGCGCCGTTCGAGTCGACCTCAAGCCCGGTCACCGTGCCCGGGCTCCCTTCGTTCACCGCGTAAATGTGGTGACCGTCCGGATGCCAGGCCAGAAAAGTCGGCGCCGGGAGCGGGACGAACGGTAAGTGCGGGGCCAGCGCTCCACTATCCGGATCTTGCAGGAAGACGGATATTCCCTGGCTGTTCTCACCCTCGCCTCTGGCCGAGGAGCCGACATAAACCAAACGTTCTCTGGCGTCCGTCATCAGCTACCTGCATTCTTCTCGTCCTCTGTGTCCTGCGAAGCGTACCGGCAGCGTCGCGCCTTGGGCAGACGGGCAATCGGCTCAGCTATTGGCGAAGCAACGACCCGCGACCGCGGGTATTGACAAATCCATACGCCGCCGGTAAACGCCGTGAGAATCGCGAATGCGGTACGAATTATTTTACCGAATTCAGGAACTAGGCCGCCTGCGTGGTCGGACCGGTGATGATCTTGCCCGCCGCTTCCAGTTCGGACGCGATATCGGTCAGCGCCGGGTCCTCGCCCAGTTCGGGCAGTTCCAGCGGCCGCCGTTCCCGCAGCGATCCGACCAGGTCGCCGATCCCGTCGGCCAGCGCCGCCACATCCTCCGGCGCGGGTCGTGGTGCGCCGTGGTCGATCCGGATCGCGGCCCGGGTGACCGCATCGGTCATCCGCTCCAACGCCACGATGCTCGGGTACCAGGCCGAGGCCCGCCGGCTGATTGGCGGCGGTTCGGCCAGCGCCTGCTGGAACACCGTGCGCAGATCGGACAGCTTGCGGTACGCGTCGCGGCGCAGCGCATTCCGATCGCCGCCGCCCGGCGCGCCGAGCGCAGCCCGGGTGTAGTCGGCCAGGGTTTGTACGGTGCCGGCGAAGCGCGGCCCGATCCGGTTGTGGAACGTCTGCGGCCACAGCAGGTACCCGAACACCAGCACGATCGCTGACCCGAGCGCGGTGTCGATCAACCGCGCGTCCAGCGTGCTCCAGCCACCGGGCCGCAACAGATCGATCAGCAACACGACCAACGGCGTGAGGAACGTCGAGAACATCCCGTACTGGCGCAGCAACGCGACCGGCAGCACCGCGGCCAACGCGGCGATGACCAGCACATCACCGATGCCCCGCGGGACGACCGCGATCAGAACGGCGCCAATGGCCGCGCCGAGCAGGGTCCCGGCGGCACGCTGCACGGCGCGCGCGAAAACCGAACCGAAGTCGGACTTGAGCACAATGGCTACGGTCAAGGCGATCCAGTACGAACGGGACGAGGGCATCAGCTGCCGTACCAATTCGGCGATCGCGATACACAAGACGAACCGCAGCGTGAACATCCGCGTCGTCGGACCACTCAGAATCTGGTCAACGGCGTTCCGCAGTCGCAGCGCAATTCCCGGATCCGGATACGACCCGTCCTCGATGGGCGCCAGCGTCGTCGTACCGTGCCAGCTGGGCAGCGCCGGTACCGGGTGCTTGTGCAGTACGGCGTCAGCGACCTCCCGCAGCGCCGGGGCGACGTGCTCGGGCGGACGGCGGCCGCTGGGAATGGCGGCCACGATGTGTTCCAGCAGCGGTGTCGTCGAGTTGAGCAGGCCCATGAACCAGCGGAAGCTCCGGTGCCGGCCACCGCTGCGGACCCGACCGGACAGCAGCGCGTCGTACGCGTCGTTGAGGGCGGTGGTGACCTTGCGGCGTTGCGCCTCGGCCGTGTCGGTCCCTATCGTGTCGGCCCCTATCGTGTCGGCCAGGTCGGCCAGATCCTTCAGGTACGCGACGACGCGCTGCCGTTCCGGGCTGACCGGATCGCGCAGGACGCCGATCATCGCCAACGTCAGCGCCCACGCACCGCCGATGAGGAACAGCACGGGCGGTTGCCAGAACGGCGGCGGGAAACCGCGCCCGGAGGCCACCAGCATGAAGATCAGGACCTGCAGCGAGGACGTCGCGCCGATGGTGCCGGCGACCGTACTCAGCGCGGCGAACAACGCGACGGCGCACACGACCACGAACGTGATCCAGCCCTTGTCGAACACCGCCTGGCCGATGACGATGCCGATCGCGCCGAACAGAGCCGACAACCCGATCTGTAGCGCGCGTACCCGGTACGGACCGCGCCGGTCGCCGATCGTGCCGGAGAGCGCCCCCATCGCCATGAACAGGCCGAGCGAGAGCCGCCCAGCGGCCCAGGCGGCGAACAGCGGCGTCCCCAACGCGGCGGCGGCCCGGAATGCGGACGGCCACGGCACCGGCGCTTTCTTGGGCTTGACCAGTTCGACCAGCCATTCGGGCGGTGCCAGCCATTCCGGCGCGGCGATCCAGGTTGGTACGGACAGGCCTGGGTGTGGGTCCCCACCACCTTTACTCACGCTGGCCGACTCCTCCGCTGCGGGGTGCGGCCATTCTGGCGCAGTGACCGGGTCACTGGCCAGCACCGTCGACAGTGGACAGATCCACTATTCGGCCGCGGGCACCCGCATACCGTGCAGCTTGTCGGGATTGGCGATGAGCGCGATCTCCTGGACGTGTCCGTCGCGAAGGTTCAGCGTCAGGGTGGTCACAGGCGTACCCGCTGAGGTGATCAATATCCCGGGGCCATCGCCGATCCGCACCACAGCGGAACCGGGATCCGGAAGGGGATATTCCGCTATACCGCACAGGAAACGAGCCACCTTGTCGGCGCCGAAGATGGGCCGCCGCGGCGCCCGCGCCTTACCGCCGCCGTCGCTGATCAGCGTCACGTCGGGGGCCAGCATCTCCATCAGCGCACCGACATCGGCATTCTGACAGGCGGCCAGGAAACGCTCGGTCGCCTGCTGCCGCGCCTGCTGGTCGATATCGAACCGAGGCTGCCGCGCGGCCACGTGCTCTTTGGCCCGGTGCGCCAATTGTCGTACCGCCGCTTCGCTGCGGCCGGTCGCCTCGGCCACTTCGGCGTATGAGAAATCGAACGCCTCGCGCAGCACGAACACCGCCCGCTCCAGCGGCGACAGCGTTTCCAGCACCACCAACAGCGCCAACGAGACCGATTCGGCCAGCTCGGCGGTGTCCCGGTCAGTCACCACCGGCTCCGGTAGCCAGGGCCCGATGTACGACTCCCGCCGCGCCTGCTCCCGGCGTAGTCGGTCAATCGCCAGCCGGGTCGTGGTGCGTACCAGGTACGCCCGCGGGTCGCGGATCTCGCCCGGTGGGCGGCCGGACCAGCGCAGCCAGCAGTCCTGCACCACGTCCTCGGCTTCGGTGAAGCTCCCCAGGACGCGATAGGCGACCCCCTGCAGTACGCGCCGGTGCTCGGCGAAGATCGCCGCGTCGCGCTCCTGCTCGGACATACCAACCTCCTCGCACAGCTGTGGCCCTCACCAGGACGCAGCCATCCGGTCGGCTGTGACATGTCACGGATCCGAATCGGGCTGCGTCGTGCGCATGAGATTTCGTGATCGGAAGGAGAGTACGAAATGGTGCACAAGGTTGTCGTACTGGGCGCGGGTTACGCGGGGCTGCCAGCGGCCAAACGGCTGGCCCGCTGGGTCCGGACCGATCTGGTCCAGGTCACGCTCGTGAACGAGTCGGCCTCGTTCACCGAGCGGCCGCGGATGCACCAGTTGGCGGCCGGGCAGCGGCTGCGGGATGTTCAGCTCGCGGACGTCCTGCGCGGAAGCGGTGTGCGGCTGGTTTTGGGTCGGGTCACTGCCATTGATACCGCCGCTCATCGAATTGCATTTCTTGATGGGTCCACAGTGGACTATGACACGCTGGTGTACGGATTTGGCAGCACGACCGATCGGGGCGCGGTACCGGGCGTGGCCGAGAATGCCTATGGCTTCGGCGGTTCGGCCGAATCACTGCTTTTGGCCGAACGGCTTTCGGCGACGTCTCACGGTCACGTGGTGGTGTGCGGCGGCGGGTTGACCGGGATCGAGACCGCGGCCGAATTCGCCGAAACATTTCCCGGTATGGAGGTCGAGTTGGTGACGGCGGGTGCGGCGGGCGGTTGGCTCTCGCCGCGGGCCCAGCGCTATATCTCGCGTACGTTCAGCAAATTGGGCGTGCAGGTCCGGGAGAATACGAAGGTCGCCGAGGTCGGGCCGGAGAAGCTGAGTCTGGCCGACGGCTCGGTATTGCCGTTCGATGTGTGCATCTGGGCTGGTGGGTTCACGGTGCCGCCGTTGGCGCGGGAGGCCGGTCTGGCCGTCGACGCGCGCGGCCGGATACGTACCGATCAGACTTTGCGGTCGGTCTCGCATCCTGACGTTTACGCGATCGGGGACGCCGCGGCGGTGCCCGGCGTCTGGGGCGATGCGTTGGCAATGGGCTGCCGATCCGGTGGGTTCACCGGGCCTCAGGTGGCCGACATCCTGGCCGCCCGGCTGGCCGGCCGCGAGCCGCGTCGCTTCCGGTTCCGGTATTTCCACGAATGCATCAGCCTGGGCCGGGGTCAGGCCGTCATCCAGTTCCTGCGCCGGGACGAGACGCCGAAGAAGACGGTCCTCACCGGCCGGCTTGGCATGCGGTACAAGGAAATCGTGCTCTCCAGCGCGGTGGTGCTGTTCCGGTGGCCCGGGCCGTACCGTCCGCATCGGCGGGTGGCACCGGCGGTGAAGTAGCCTGCTGCAGGGCTCGGGGAGTGCCCGGCCACGAGGAGCGCGCGTGTCGGAGCAGAACACCGCCGTGATCGTCATGGGGACGACCGGCAGCGGCAAGACGACCGTCGGGGAGCAGCTGGCCGAACGGCTGGGCTGGCCGTTCGAAGAGGGCGACAGCCTGCACCCACCGGAGAACATCGCCAAGATGTCAGCCGGCCAGGCGCTGACCGACGCGGACCGCTGGCCGTGGCTGGAACGTATCGGCGTCTGGATCGACGAGCAGGCGCGGGCCGGGCACTCGGTCGTGGTTTCCTGCTCGGCGCTCAAACGCAGCTACCGGGACCTGTTGCGGCGTAACCGGCCCGGCGTCGTTTTCGTACATTTGGCCGGGACGAAAGCCGAATTGGCCGACCGGCTTTCGCATCGCCGCGGGCATTTCATGCCACCGTCGCTGTTGGACAGTCAGCTGGCCGATCTGCAACCGTTGCAGGCGGACGAGCCGGGTGTGACGCTGAGCATCGAGGGCCAACCTGAGCAGATCGTCGACGCCGCGTTGAACGACCTGACCCCGTTCATTCCGGCCACCAACTAACCGCGCCGCCCACGACCAACAACCCTCGCGACCAACAACCCTCGCGACCAACAAGCCTCCCGACCAACAAGCCTCCCGACCAACCCGCTCGACCCGTTCACACAGGCCCCTCGGCCATGATCGTGAGTGGATTTGATACCGAATTCGATACCAAATCCACTCACGATCTTGAACGTACGACGATCGCGTCCCCCTGAGCCCTGTCAGTCACACCGGCCCCCTGCACGTCCGAGGTGTGGCGTGATCGTGATGGCTTTCGTACGCAAATCCGCGACGAAACGCATCACGATCACGAAACAGCTCGGGTCTTGCGGGCGGGGACGCGGATTCGAGGCAGGGCCGGCCCAGATTCGGGGGAGAGCCAGCCCGGACTCGGGGACAGCCCGGATTCGGGGGAGAGCCAGCCCGGATTCGGGGACAGCCCGGATTCGTACGGGTTAGCGGCGGTAGAGCTCCGGGTTCATCGGCGTTGTCGGAATCTCGCCGATGGTCGCGCCCGGCAGCCACCGGGCGTGGTCGGCGCGTTGGTTGTCGTTGACCGGCTGCGAAACCCGAACGTCGGCGTCCATGTAAATGATTGTCATGACGCGGCGCGGGATGTCGGTGTGATTGGGCTCGGCCCGGTGGAAGGTCCAGCCGAGGTGATAGCTGACCTCGCCCAATTCGTACGGTACCTGCGAGAGCGGAAAGTCCTGTTCGGACAGTGCTGTTTGCAGCCTGGCCTCGGATTCGTCGCTGATGGCCAGGTCGCGGCCGAACTCGAACCGCTGGCTGCCCACGGCAAAGGCCAGCGGCCCCATGTCGGCCGGCGTTTCCTGCAACGGAATCCAGACCGTGCAGACCCGGTCGGTCGCCAGCGGCCAGTAGTACTGGTCGGCGTGCCACGGCGTGATTCCGCCGCCGGCCTCCTTATAGAGCGCCTGGTCGTGGTAAAGCCGGACACCGGGCACGCCGAGCAGGTCGGCCGCGATCTGGGCCAGCCGCCGGGAGAATACGAATTCGCGCACGATGTCGCTGTGCTCCCACAGATTCTCCACCTGCAGGAACGCCTTGCCGTAGGTGTTTCGCTCCTCCAACGGCAGGTGCATGGTGTTGCGTTCGATGACCTTGCCGGTGATCTCCGGTTCGTACGCGGCGATCGTGTCCGCGCTCAACACGCTTCGAATACGAACGAATCCCTGCTGATCAAATAGCGCCCGGTCACTCTCGGACACCGCGAACGGCTCGTCGAGTTCGGGCTTACGCGGAGTCGGCAGCAACGTCGGCACAGGTGACCTCCAGGGCGCAGAACGACTGGATACAGCCTCGCTCGCAGGTTAATGACTCGCCACGCCTCAGATGATCAGTTCTGGTACTTTCTTAGCGCTCAGCGCCGCTGATCTGGCGTTTTACGCGCGAGTGGATATCGTTCCCTCCGTGGAGGCGGTATTCGAGCACATCGAGACTTCGGTCGCCGCGGGCTGGCACCACTTCGTCCGCAGCGAGCGCGTCTTCCCGTTCACCTGGCATTACCACGTCGAATACGAACTGACGTTGATCACCCGGGGCAGCGGGCAGCGGTTCGTTGGCGACTCGATCGAGCGCTACGGGCCGGGCGACCTGACGCTGATCGGCTCGGAACTGCCGCACACGTACGTCTCGGCGACGCCACCGGAGCAGGAGGCGGTCGTTGTCCAATTCGGCCGGGAGTTCCTCGGACCACAATTCTTCGACACCCCGGAATTCACGGCGATCGGGCGGCTGCTGGACCGATCGGCGGCCGGGCTGGCCTTCGAGTCGGCATCGATCGCGACCCGGCTGCGGGAATTGTCCGAGCAGCCGTGGCCACAGCGGACCCTGGAGTTGCTGCATATTCTGCTTGAGTTGGCCGGCGAACCGGCCCGCACGCTGACCAGCGGTGGGTACAACCGGCCGGCCGATGGCGCCAGCCGGGCCCGGATCGACGCGGTGAGCCGATATCTGGCCGAGTCGTACACCAGGCCGATCCGGTTGGCCGACGTAGCGGCGGTGGCGCACTTGACCCCGGCCGCGTTCAGCCGGTTTTTCCGGCGAGTGATGGGCCGGACGTTGACCGCGTACATCACCGGGTTGCGGATCGCCGAAGCACGCCGGCTGTTGGCCGACACCGACCTGCCGGTGGCCGAAATCGCGACCCGCTGCGGCTATGACAATTTGTCGAATTTCAACCGCCGATTCCGGCGACTGGAGGGCACCACGCCCCGCGATTATCGCGCCGGGCTTGCCTTTGGCAGAGAAGAGGCCTGAATTGAGTGTGGAAGCTCATCGTTCCCTTTCGCGGCGGGCATTCCTGTACGGTTCGGCGCTGGCCGCCGGCTCTTCCGTACTGGCCGCGTGCAGCAGCAGTGGTGGTTCCAGTTCGAAGTCGGGCGGAAGTACGAATGGCAGCACGGCGAAAGGCTCAGCCAGCAAACCGTTGACTGCGCCGTCGAAGTTCACCGAGGCACCGGAATTGGCCAGTCTGACCAAGTCCGGCAAGCTGCCGGCCGTCGCCAAGCGGTTGCCCGAGCACCCGTACGTGATTCCGCACAACTGGGTGCAGCGCGGGAAGTACGGCGGCAAGCTCAACATGATCGTCTTTTCCAGCCAGGGCACGTCCACGGCGGATTCGAATCGGGAATTCTTCTACGGCCATTCGTTGCTGCGCTGGCTCAACGATGGCCAGGACATCGGGCCCGGACTGGTCGAGACCTGGTCGTCCACTCCCGACACATCAGAGTGGACACTGCATCTGCGGCCCGGTGTGAAATGGTCCGACGGCCAACCCTTCACCACCGAGGACATCCTGTTCTGGTGGGAGGACCTTGTGGTGCCCGGGCATTTCGCCCAGGTGCCGCCGGATGAATGCCGCTCCGGTAAGGGCACGTTGGTCAAGATGACCGCGCTTGATCCGCTGACGCTGAAGCTGACCTTCGACGCGCCGACCCCGTTGACGGCCGACCGGCTGGCCGAATGGGCCAAGGGCGGCATCGGTCACAACGGACCGATCTGGGTGCTGCCCAAGCATTATCTGAAGCAATACCACCCCAAATACAACCCGCATGTGCCCAAGAACTGGGACGGCGTCGGCGAACTGTGGGAAACCAAGTCGGACTGGATGCGCAACCCGGACTGCCCGACGCTGATCGGCTTCCGCTGCAAGTCCTTCGACAACAACAAAGGCGTCGTGCTCGAGCGCAACCCGTACTACTGGGCGGTCACCAAAGACGGCGACCAGTTGCCGTACCTGGACCAGATCGTCATCAACACCGTCCAGGACGCGCAGGTCGGCAAACTGCAGGTGCAGCAGGGAAAGGTCGACTACTGCCACGGTCCGTACAACCAGATCGACCTGTCCGACGTATCGACGCTGAACCAGTCGATGAAACAGGCCGGCACCCGGGTTCTGCTGTGGGACAGCGGATCGGGCACCGGGTCGATGTTCTTCCTCAACTACGACTACGAGGACTCGAAGCTGCGCGCGTTGTTCCGGGAACCCAAATTCCGGCAGGCGATCTCGTACGCGTTCAACCGGGCCGAAATCCAGAAGAGCCTCTATTTCCAGACCGGCGAGCTGACGACCGGCACGATGAGCCCCAAAGCGAGCGAGTTCAGCGTCAACCAGCAGGGCAAAACGCTCTACGCGAAGTGGCGCGACTCGTACAAGGACCACAATCCCCAAAAGGCCAAGGCACTGCTGGCCGAACTCGGGCTGAAGGACAAAAACGGCGATGGCTACGTCGAAATGCCGGACGGCTCGCCGCTGACCATCCGCCTGGATTATTCCGCCGATATCAGCAAAACCGAGGCGGCCAAGGACGACCAGCTGGTCCGCGACGCCAAGGCGATCGGCCTGCACATGGTGCGTAACCCGGTCGCGCCACAGTCCTATGGGGACCAATGGGCGGCCGGCAAGCTGATGGCGCACACGAACTGGGAGGTCAGCAACGACCCCAGCTGCCTGATCTATCCACAGTGGCTGGTGCCGATCGAGAACGCCCGCTGGGCGCCGTTGGAGGGGGAGTACTACAACGTGCGCGGCACGGCGGCCGAGCATCAGCAGAAGGACGTGAATCCGTGGAAACGCACACCGCCGCGGCTGGAACCCGAGTCGGGCGGGCCGATCGAGGCGCTGTGGAAGCTCTACGACCAGAGCAAGGTCGAGCCGGATCCGATGAAGCGGACGCAGTTGGTCTGGCAGATGATCAAAATCCACATTCACCAGGGCCCGTTCTTCATGGGTTGCGTGGCCGGGTATCCGCAGGTCGTGGTGGCGAAAACCGAGTTGCGTAACGTCCCGACGAAGGAAAACCTGACGTTGGGCGGGTTCGTGAACACCTGGGGTCTGCCCACGCCGGCGGTCTACGATCCGGAAACGTATTTCTGGGACAACCCGGCGGCGCACAGCTGAACACAGTGGAGGATCAGTGACAGGTTTCGCCGGGGAAGAATTCGGCGTGGTGCATATCGGTGCCGGTGGGGCGGGAATGGCGCACCTGCGTACGGTCGCGGCCCATCCGCGCTGCCGGGTGGTCGCGGTCGCCGACGTCTCGCCGACCGCCCGGGCCGCGGTCGAATCCGACTTCGCGGTGCCGACCTACGCGGACTACCGGGAAATGCTGGACCGGCACGCCGAGGCGGCCCAGGTGGCGGTCGTGGTGTTGCCGCATCAGGTCTACCCCGAGGTGATCGAAGCGGTGGTGGCGGCCGGGCTGCATATTCTCAAGGAAAAGCCGTTCGCCCGGAATCTGGACGATGCGTTGCGCATGCAGCGTGCGCTGAGTGGGCACGGCGGGGTGTATATGACCGCCGGGCAACGGCTTTTCGCCCCCGCGATCCAAGCCGGCCTGCAAGCCGTGAGCGGTGGCACGCTGGGGGATGTTTACCTGTCCGAGGGGCGAATTCTCTACGCCTGGCATCCGGACGGACAGAATTGGGGCTGGCGCGGGGATCGCGCTCTGTCCGGTGGGACAGCGATTCTGGACGCAGGCTGGCATGTGCTGGAAATGCTGCACGCCTTCGCCGGTCAGCCGTCGCGGGTGTACGCCGTGAACGGCCGGATGCGGGCGACCGCCGGCGACTGGACGTCCGATGACAAGGGCATGCTGACCCTGGAATATGCCGATGGTTCGGTCGCGACCGCCACGGCTTGTCATGTCGCATTGCCGGACCGGTTCGAATTGCTGGTGCACGGCACGCTGGGAAATCTGGAAATCACCCCGACCCGGCTGACCCGGTACGACCGGACCGCCGAGGTGGACGCGCAGGAATGGCCCGGCGGCGACTTGTTCGCCCCGCAGTGGGAGCATTTCCTCGACTGTGTGAGCGGCACCGAAAAGCCGGCCTGCGGTCTGGAACAATCGATGGATATCCAACGCACCGTCGAGGCCGCGTACCAATCGGCGGCGACCGGCCAACCGGTGGCGATTCCAGCCGAGGCCGGACGTTGAGCGATCGTAAAATGACCGACACCCTTGTCCTGCGCGCTGCCGTACTCGCCGATGCGGCGGCGCTCGCGGCCACCATCGCTGCCGCCTTTGAGCAATATCGTGGCCGGCTCATTCCGGAATCGGCCGCGTTCAACGAGACCGGCGACGCGATCGCGCGTGAACTCGCGGACGGGACCGACGCCATCATCGCCGAGTTGGACCAGCAGCCGGTGGGCTGTGTCCTGATCACACCGGTCGACGGCGATCTCTATTTCGGACGGCTCGCGGTGATCCCCACGGCGCGTGGCCGCGGCATTGCCCGCCGCCTGGTCCACGCCGTTGAGGCAGAGGCAGTGCGTCGTGGACTAGCTGGCGTCCGGCTGGGCGTACGGGTCGTGCTGACCGAGAATCAGCGGTTCTTTTCCGGGCTGGGATACGTGGAAACGGCGCGCGAATCGCACCCGGGATTCGACTATCCAACGTCGATCAAGATGCGCAAATCATTGTCGCCGGATCAGGTGACCGACCGGATGGCTGAGCCGCGATGATCGTGGGTCCTCGCGCCTGTGACTCTGCTCCAACGGGTGGAGCAGAGTCACAGGCGGCGTTGAGGGACTAGGACCTGTTGAACGAAACCTGCGGCCTCAGCGGAATGAAAACCGGCGGCCATTGAAACGCCTTGAAAACGATTGTGGCTCTGCCCCCATACAAAAGGGCAGAGCCACAATCAGAACGAGATTTACAGCGTGGCGGCCGCCGGGTCCCAATCCGCCGGCAGCGGCTCGGGGCTCTGGCAGGTCGTCGAAATCGTGACGAATTCGGCCCGGTCCGAGGACTCGGCCACCGCGGTCATCGCGTCGACCACGTGCAACGCCAATTCACCCGACGCCCGGTGCGGCACGTCGTTCCGGATCGCGCGTGCCATTTCCAGTACACCGAGGCCGCGTCCGACCTTGGTCCCGATCGCCGGATGCTCGGTCCACTCGTCGGCCCCGGCCTTGCGGGTCCGGATCACGCCGTCGAAGCCGTTCGGGTCCGAGGCCCGCAACGTCGCCTCGGTACCGGTGATCTCGACGAATCCGTGCCGCGAGGCAGGGGAGTCGAAGCTCAGCACCGTCGTGGAGACCTGGCCGCCGGCGAACTCGATCAACGCGGTCGTGTGCGTGGGCACCTCGACCTTGAACTCGGTACCGGCCTTGGGACCGCTACCGATAACCCGGTGCTCACGGGACTTGCGACCAACGGCCGCGACCCGCGAGACCGGACCGAACACCTGCACCAGGTTGGTGAAGTAATACGGGCCGATGTCCCACAGCGGGCCGGCGCCGTACTGGAACAGGAACTCCGGGCTGGGGTGCCAACTTTCCGGGCCGGGGCTCTGCATCGCCGTCAACGCCGACAACGGCTCACCGATCGCGCCCTCGGCGATCAGCCGCTGCGTGGTCTGCAGGCCGGCGCCGAGGAACGTGTCGGGAGCGTTGCCGACCCGCAGGCCGGCCTTGGCCGCCTCGGCCAGCAGGCTGACCCCGGCGTCCCGTTCCAGCGTCAACGGCTTCTCGCCGTAAATGTGCTTGCCCGCCTTGAGCGCGGCGGTGGCGACCGAGACGTGCGCGGCCGGAATCGTCAGGTTGACGATCACCTCGACCTCGGGCAGCGCCAACACCGAGTCGACATCGCCCGCGTGCGGCACGCCGTACTTCTTCGCCGCCGCTTCGGCCCGCGGCACGTCGATGTCGGCGACACCGACGACGTTGATGTCGGCGAACGCGGTGAGGTTTTTGAGGTAGGCGTCGGAAATCGTGCCGGCGCCGATGACGCCAACGCCGACTGGACCGCCGGTCTTCACGGAGCGACTTGGGAGCGGAGTCGATGTCATCGCACGTTCCCCGAGGTCAGGTACGTGTAGCTGTCGGCGATCGCCTGCACCATGTCGGTGTCGCAGCGGTCCAGCTCGACCACGTGCCACTCGACCGCCGGGTTGGCGGCCAGGATCGCGCCGACCGGCATGACGCCGCCACCGACCGCGGTCATGGCGTCCTCCGGGTTCTTGGCCGGGCCGTCCTTGACGTGCAGGTAGCGAACCCGGTCACCCAGGCGCTTGAGCAGCTCCGGTACGTCGGCGCCACCGACCTGGGCCCAGTACGTGTCGACCTCGAGGATCACGGCCGGGTCGAGCTGGTCGGCCAGGACCTCCAGCCCGTGCCGTCCGTCCACCGTGGACTCCAGCTCGAACCAGTGGTTGTGGTAGCCGACCCGAATGCCGCGCTGCGCCGCCTTGGCCGCACCGGCGTTCAGCTCCTCGGCGATCGCGGCGATGCCGGCCGCGTCGGCCCAACGGGCCGGGTCGATGTGCGGAACGATCACGGTGTCGGTGCCCAGCGTGGCGGCCGCGTCGAGGATCTCGTCGGCCTGCTCGCCGGTGACCCGGGCGTGCGTGCTGGAGACCTTCAGCCCGAGCTCGTCGGTGAGTGCCCGGAATCCAGCCGGGTCATTCACCGGGTCGTACGGCTCGACCGCGTCATAACCGATCTCCGCGATGCGGGTCAATACGCCACGAGGTTCGGCCATTAGATCGCGTACCGAATACAGCTGTACGGAGAGAGGATTCACGTCACTCCCGGTTATGCCTTGACGGGACAGGGTCAGGGCCGGCTTGACGACCGGCCGCAATGCATCGTGGCACGGAGCAGGCAAGCACGGCAGACATGTCGCCGAAATCGGTCTGTGGTCGGACCGGCATCATAGAAAAACAGCCGGCTGGTGGGCAGCCACCGGCCGGCGCTTAATCGGTTGATCAGCCGTAGGCCAACTCAGCCGTTGGCCAGCGCCAACAACCGGCTCGCGTCCCCGTTGAAGTAGTCCTGATCGCCGGGGAACGTACCGGAGTCGGCGTACTGCCAGAAGGTATAGAACGGCCAGCCACCGGGCAGCGTGCCCGGGCTGCTGGCGTACCGGGCGACAAAAAGCGGGTCATTGTCGTGGAACGCGCCGCTGTTGCCGGTGCACTGGGTCCACCAGTCCAGGTTGCTGTAGATCGTGGCCCAGCGGGTGGTCTTGGCGTGCACCTCGTTGACGAACGCGGTGATCCAGCTGACCATCGCGCTCTGGCTCAGGCCGTAGCAGGTCGCACCGTACGGGTTGTACTCGATGTCGAGCATCGGCGGCAGCGTCCGGCCGTCCTTGGACCAACCGCCGCCGTGGCTGACGAAGTAATCGGCCTGGGAGACCGCGCTCGGCCCGTTCGGAATCGCGAAATGGTACGCGCCGTGCATGAGGCCGGCGTTGTACGAGCCGGTGTATTCGTTGCTGAACTGTGGGTTCTGGTAGTTGGTGTTCTCGGTCGCCTTGACGTACGCGAACTTCGCGCCATTGGCCGCGATGGTCGACCAGTTGATGCCGGTCTGGTAGCCGCTGACGTCCAGGCCCTTGAGTTGCGTCGCGGATGGTTTGAGGACCAGGTCCTTCGAACCGGTGGTGTGCTTGGCGACCTGGGACCCGAGGTAGTCATCCTGGGGGTGATAGCCGGGCGGCACGGTCCCGCGGTTCGGGTCGAAGCCGGCGATATGGGCGGTTGTTGTGGATGATGCGGTGGGCTCGAGCGGTGTGGCGGCGGCCATGGTGGTGGCGGCCAGCGGAATGAGGGCTGCGACGGTGGCGATGATGCCGACCCGGAACAGGCGTCCGCGCACCACGGTGTGCGCTCGCTTTTCGGACACAGTGCCTCCAAACGGCAAATCGGGACGGAGCCGTATGTCTCCGCTAAGAGGCCTCCAAGGCCGTACAAACGGTTACACGCTACGGTTCAACCGGCAATACGCCATAAGGGGTATCTGCTGGGAATGGTCAACCCGTTGCCGGACTCGGGCGTCTCTGGGTCTTATGCGCGCACGAGCGCCGCGGACCGGCCGCGCCTCGGTTCATGGAATGGCCCGCTAATGTCAACCCGCGTGGAGACCGACCGCGACGCGCCGCAGCAGTCGCAGACCCGGCTGCGGCTGGAGATCATCCTCGTACTCGCGGTCTCCCTGGGAATGTCGGCGCTGTACGCGATCGTCGAGCTGATCGGCGACCTGACCGCGAAACAGGCGCTCTCCTCACAGCGGGCCGTACTCAACGCCTCCCAGGCGCCGAACCGGCCGTGGCTGGACCTCTCGCTGCAATTGCTGGGCATCCTGGCCGGAATCGTGCCGGCGTTCCTGGCGATCTTCCTGCTGGTCCAAAGTGGAAAGTCGCCGGCCTCGATCGGGCTGGATCGCCGACGGCGGGGGCTTGACGGCGCGACCGGACTCGGATTGGCCTGTCTGATCGGCCTTCCCGGGCTCGGCCTGGTGATCGCGGCGCATGCGCTCGGCATCAACGCGCAGGTGGTGGCCGAGGATCTGCCCAGCGTGTGGTGGCGGTATCCGGTGCTGCTGCTCTCGGCGTTCCAGAACGGGGCGCTGGAGGAAATTGTCGTGGTCGCGTATCTGATCACCCGGCTGGAACAGCTGGGCTGGCGGCCCAAATACGCGTTGCTGGCCAGTAGCGTGCTGCGCGGCTCGTACCACCTCTACCAGGGATTCGGCGGATTCCTGGGCAATTTCGTGATGGGCCTGATCTTTGGTTATTACTTCCAACGGACCCGTCGGGTGATCCCGTTAATCATCGCGCACACGCTGATCGATGCGGTCTCGTTTGTCGGGTACGCGTTGTTACGCGGGCACGTCAGTTGGCTGCCCTGAGTTGCGTGATGCGACCTACGTAATGGCGTTGACGATGAAGTACACGATCGCCGCCACAATCGCGGCGGCCGGCAGAGTGAGCACCCAGGCGACCGCGATATTGCCGGCCACACCCCAGCGCACGGCCGAGAACCGGCGAGTCGCCCCAACGCCCATGATCGATGACGTAATGACGTGCGTCGTGGAAACCGGAACCGCGTACGCGTAGGCCGATATCAGCATCACGCCCGAGGCGACCGTCTGCGCCGAAAAACCGCCGGCCGGGCTGAGCTGGATGACCCGGCGACCCATCGTGCGCATGATCCGGTAACCACCGGAGTAGGTGCCGAAGCTGATCGCGGCGGCCGAACACAGAATCACCCAGAGCGGTACGTGAAACCCGTTCAAATGACCCGATGAGATGAGGGCGAACGTGATCACGCCCATCGTCTTCTGCGCGTCCTGCGTACCGTGACCAAAAGCCATCAGCCCGGCCGAACCCATTTGCGCGAACCGAAAGCCGCGATTCACCTTGCCCACCTGCGCCCACCGGAACGCCCACAGCACGGCGACCATGAACAGGTAGCCGATCACCAGGCCCACCAGCGGCGAGACGATCATCGGCACCACGACCTTGTCCAGCACCCCGGACCATTGCACCGTGTGCGCGCCGGCGAGGGCGGCCCCGATCAATCCGCCGATCAGCGCGTGTGAGGACGAGGACGGCAGGCCGAAATACCAGGTGATGAGGTTCCAGGTGATGGCCCCGACCAGCGCGGCGAAGACGAGGGTCAGACCGGAATTACCCGAGGGCGGGGCGACGATGCCCGAGCCGATCGTCTGGGCGACCTTGGTCGACACGAGGGCGCCGATGACGTTGGCTACCGCCGCCATCGCCAACGCGGTCCGCGGGGTCAGGGCCTTGGTTGATACGGATGTCGCGATCGCGTTGGCGGCGTCGTGGAAACCGTTGGTGTAGTCGAACGCGAGCGCGACGACGATGATCACGATGAGCGCGAGCGTCGCCAGGCTCATGCCGACTGCTCCCGGACCTGGTTATCCGGCCGCCGCGCAGTCCCGGCGGGCGCTGGGCGGCTCACTACGACTCCTTGACCGCGATGGTCTCGACAACGTTGGCAACGTGTTCGAGGGCGTCGGCGGCGCTCTCGAGTTCGTCGGCTACCTGCTTGAGCTTCAGCACGGTCAGCGCCTCGTAGTCGCCGCTGAACAGCCGCGACAGCAGCCGGCGGTAGAGCTTGTCAGCCTCGTTCTCGACCCGGTTCACCTCGATCCAATACGGCTCGAGGTCCCGCATCGAGCGCAGCCGTGGCATCGCGTCGGCCGTGGTCCGGGTCGCGGTCCGCAGCAGCTCGACCTGCCGGGTCATCTCCGGCGGCAGGCTGTCCAGACCGGTGAGCTGGATCAGGTCGGCGGCCGCCTCCATAGCGTCCATGACGTCGTCGAGGTTGGAGGCCAGCGCGTAGATGTCTTCCCGGTCGAACGGGGTGACGAAGCTGGAATTGAGCTGCCGGAAGATCTGGTGGGTGATGGAGTCGCCGGAGTGCTCGAAGTCGCGCAGCTTGGCGGCCAGCTGATCCCGGTCGGCGGTCTGCTCGACGAATTCATCGAGAACATCAGCGGCCGCGACGAGGTTCTCCGCGGCCGCGGTGAACAGGTCGTAAAAGCTCTCGTCCTTGGGAGTAAGGCGCAGGCGCACGATTGATGCTCCGGGGGGACAGGGGCCAGGGACCTAGCTGCGTACGGGCGGGATTAACAGCACGCTGCGACCGCGCCGATAGCACGATCGACGGTTTTCGGTCGAGACACAAGACCGAAGCCTATACAGCGTGATGATGTTGTTCACTCTCGCTTCCGATTGGCGACACGAGTTCGTTACCCATACGCGCGCTGAATCATCGCAGATGAGGCTAAATGGTTGCGTCCGGGTGGACGGCCGGGATCCGCTCTTTGGTTGCTGTGATCTGCGCTTCCTGTGCTGGTTACGGACGGAAAACGGCGGCTGACGATGAGTGGTCGCGTGTACCGATCGGCGGTCCGGCTCTTCGACGTTTCTGTACGGCCGCAATGGCGGCGAGCGTGATGTGAGGGTGGTGGGCGGGGTGTCCCGCCGACGCTCACTGCAGCGAGCGCGACAAGAGGGTTGAGCGCGGGCCGCGCAATCGCTCTGGTGTCACGGTCGCTGCAGTGACGACCGCGCCGCTGCAGTGACGACCGCTGCAATTACGAGCGCGCCCGCAGCAGCCGGCCGTTTGGCAGCCCGACCGCGGTGGCTTCCTGAAATTTGGCTGTGAGGTTGCCGCGATGCGCGCGCGGTGCGGGAACTACATGTTGGAGTGAGACGACTACCGGGTTGGCCGACCGGTGACCACAGGGCCGGCTCGGATCGGTGATGAGGGAGACTGACGAGCATGACCAGCCATCTCCGATGGCCGCTCCGGTCGGCTCGTACGCCGCGCCGATTCGTTCCGGGCCCGGGCCTGGTTTTGTGTCGATCTTGGTTGGAGGCCACGTCGTGATGCACCGCGTCTCAATGCATCGGGGCATCCGCGCACTCCTCGCGCTCTCGGCCGCGGTGCCGGTGCTGCTGGCCGGGTGCTCGTCCGGCGGCGGCCACGCCAAGGCGCCGGCATCGATCTCGCCCACGGACGCCAGTGCGTACAAGGGCCAGATGTTCCCGACGCCGAGGCCGCGCCCGTCCTTCACGCTGACCGACACGCAGGGCACGACGTACAACTTCGGCACCGAGACCAAGGACCACCCGACGCTGCTGTACTTCGGGTACACGCACTGCCCGGACATCTGCCCGACCACGATGGCGACGTTCGGGGTCGCGCTGCAACGGGTCCCGGCGGCCGTACGGAAGGACACCCGCGTGGTGTTCGTGACGACCGACCCGACTCGTGACACGCCGACGGTGATCGGCCGCTGGCTGGCGCATTTCGATGAGGGCCTGCCGGTGAAGTTCGTCGGCCTGACCGGCAACCAGGCCCAGGTCAACGCGGCTCAGCAATTGGCCGGCGTACCGCTGGCAACCGAGGATGGACAGCAACACTCGGCCGAGGTGTTGCTCTATGGTGCGGATAACAAAGACCGGGTGTTCTATACCGCAGGCGCTAACCCGGCCGACATCAGCCACGACCTGCCGTTAGTCGGCAAGCAGGAGGAATGACACGGCCATGGCCGGCACCGTCAAGAAAGCGGCGAAGAAAACTGCGGTAAAGAATGATGAGGCCAAGAAGGCCGGGGGAAAGTTACCCGAGCCGGAGCCGGCCGCATCAGGGTTCTCCTGGCTGACGATCCGGCCGTGGCTCGGTACGGCGTTACGGCTGTTGCTGGGCATTGTTTTTATCGTCGCCGGTGCGCAGAAAGTCGGTGACCCGTCCGCGTTCGTCCGGGCCACCCGTGCGTATCAGGTGTTGCCGGACTGGTTCGCCCGGGCGACTGGTTATGGCCTGCCGTACCTGGAAATCGCCACCGGCGTACTGATTCTGCTGGGTGTCGCGATTCGGATCGCCGCGTCGGTGCTCGGCATTCTGCTGGTCGGCTTTCTCATCGGAATTGTGCAGGCCTCAGCTCGCGGGTTGCAGATCGAATGCGGTTGTTTCGGTGGCGGCGGGCAGTTGGGCGCCGGGCAGAGCACCAGCTATACGTGGGACATTCTGCGCGATGCCGGGTTGTTGGTAGCCGCGATTTATCTCATTGTCTGGCCGCTGACGAAATACGCCGCTGACAACTGGATTCGCGCTGGTGGCACTACGGATCCGGTTACCGCCAGGGTCGGTCCGCGCCGGACCAAGGAGGCGCAGCGGCGGCTGGCCGAATTGCGGGAGCAGCGGCGTAAAGAGGGGCAACAGCGGTTGGTTGTCGCCTCCGTCTTTGCGGCCGTCGTCCTGATTGCGGTCGGCTTTATCGGTATCGGCGTGCAGTCGCACCGGGCCGGCACCGGCTCAGGCACGACCGCCGCCGCACCGACGTACGCGAAAAACGACGGCGTGCTGTTCGGAAAGGCGAACGCGAAGGTCACCGTCGATTTGTACGAGGACTACATCTGCCCTATCTGTGGGGAGTTCGAGAAGAACGACGGCAGTACGATCGCGCAATTGGCCAAGGACGGCACCGCCAACTTCCGGTATCACAGCCTCGGTTTTCTCGACGCGAACAGCAAGCCGGCCGGATATTCCACCCGAGCCGCCAGCGCCGCCGCCTGTATGCCGGATGCCGCTACGTGGAAGAAATTCCACGATTTGCTCTATAAACATCAACCCAGCGAAGGCAGTGCCGGACTGTCGAACAAACAATTAATTTCGTACGGGAAGCAGGCCGGCGCCAAAGATCCCGCATTAACCCAATGCATCAACGGATCCACGTACAAACCGTGGGTCTCGAAAATCACCGACCAGGCCTCGAAGGACAACGTCACCGGCACGCCGACGGTCCGGATCGACGGCAAGGACGTACAGGGCGCGGCCGGGGCGATTCCGAACGCGACCGACCTGAAGAACGCGATCAAGGCCGGGCACGGCAATGTCGGCGCCGGCAAGAAGAGCGGCAGCAGCAGCAATACGTGGGTAATCGTGCTGATCATTCTTGTCGTGGTGCTGGTTGTGGTGTTCTTCGTGGCGTCGGGCAACCGCCGGCGTCGGACATGACTTTGCGTCCGCCGGTATTGCGGGCCGGTGACCGGGTGGCGGTGGTGTCGCCGTCCGGGCCGGCCGACGCGACCCGGGTCGAGTTCGGCATGGAAATGCTGCGGTCGTGGGGGTTGAAGCCCGAGCTGGGTAAGCACGCATTGTCGCGGCAGGCGTACCTGGCTGGTAGCGATACCGAGCGGGCCGGCGATCTGGTGGCGGCGCTGGGTGATCCCGGAATCCGGGCCGTGCTGGCGACCCGCGGTGGGTACGGGGCGCAGCGGATCGTGGATGAGATTCCGTGGTCGGGGTTACGCGATGATCCCAAGCTGCTGGTCGGCTTCAGCGACATCACGGCGTTGCACCTGGCGGCGTGGTCGGCGGCTGGGATCACATCGCTGTACGGGCCGGGGGCGTCGTGGGACGCGGACCGGTTGGGCGCGGACGGGGCTGAGTCGCTGCGGTCTTCGATGATGACCGGCGCGCCCGTGACCGTGCGGGTCGACCCGAACGAGCCGGGGGCGTCGGTTGCCGTTGGCAGAGTTGCCGATGGGCCGCTGGTGGGCGGGAACCTGAGCCTGCTGGCGGCATCGGTAGGGGCCGGGCTGCCGTCGCTGGCCGGGGCGATCGTGCTGATCGAGGAGGTCGACGAGGCGCCGTACCGGGTGGATCGGATGCTGACCCAACTGCGTCGCAGCGGCGCCTTCGACGGGGCTGCGGGTTTCGCGCTGGGACAGATGACGGACTGCGGTTCGGTGGACGATGTGCTGGCCGATCGGCTCGGTACCCTGGGGATTCCGGTGCTCGGCGGGCTGCCGATCGGGCATGGTCCCGGGCAGGTGACGGTACCGCTGGGAGCGCCGTCCAGGCTGGATCCGGGGGCCGGGACCCTGGTGATCGAGCCCGCTGTGCTGGCCGGTCCGGGGGACCTGTAAGCTGGGCCAGCGTTGATCGCAAGGGGCTGTGGCGCAGCTGGTAGCGCACCACACTGGCAGTGTGGGGGTCAGGGGTTCGAGTCCCCTCAGCTCCACCCTTGAAACCGCAGGTCAAAGCACTGAACACCAGCGGTGCGACCACGTAGCAAGGCAAAGATGTCACCGTCCTGTCACATTGCCGAGGGTGCGGGCGGCATCCAACAAGGCCCCATCCTGCGAATGCGCGTAGGTCTTCAGCGTGAACGTCGCGTTCGCATGCCCCGACCACGCTGAGACGCCTGACGGCGCTTGGCCCGCCGCAACACCTTGATCAGCTCCGGACTCATCGGCAGAGTGCGCCGACCACGAGCGGTCTTTGGAGACACCTCCGCAACCTGACCGTCCGCAGACACTCGGGACCGCTCAATTGTCAGGGTCTTCTTGGCAAAGTCGATGTCAGTCCCCTTGCTTGGTGACTGTTGACGCTGAGAAGTTATGACCCCAGCGAGCTCCCATCGCGGGTTGTTCAGTTGGTCCGTGACGGTCAGACGCCGGACAACGCGCAGGCGACCACTCGACAGATCGTCAGCAAGGACGCCACTTCGGTCGGTCAAGAATGAGGTCCGACCAGCCGTCCCCGCGACCGCTGCATCTTTCACCGTCAAGTTTTATCACCGATTCCAGCCGGGGTTTTCCTTTATACCGCTGACCAAAAGGTCTCCTAGTCTACGAAGAGACGCTAGTTGCGACATTGCCACGGATTTGTCATGGCCGGGATGTCTATCGAGAATTTCCAGGATGACTGTCGTCGCGATCCGATACGGCTAGGTGCGCCGGACCGAACAGAACGGAGTGCGGATCTTCCGCCTGTAAGCAGTTTACCCGGTCGGCTTTCCGTGCGTTGTCAATCCATTTCGACTAGAAATGGCCATATTAGGTCCGTTTCGTTGACAGGCCGGGACCGATCCGTTGGCATTGTCTATCTCCGTGATGGCGAGGTGCCTCATGATCGGTCGGCGGGCTTTACTGTCCTACAGCGCATTGGCTGCGAGCGTGGCGGCGTTGGGTGGTGTGCCGGGTACGGCGGAGGCGGCTCCCGAGCCGCTCTACGTCTACGATCTGGCCCATCTGTACGAGCTGGATCTGAATGATCCGCGCCAGGCTGCCGCGGCGTATGACGAACTGCATCTGGTGTGCGCCTTGCAGGGTGTGGTAAATCGCCAGCGTCCCAGGCTGTACGTGCATTTCACCACGCACAGCGAACTGGGAAACATCGACATCGATAACTTCTGGCTAGCTGAATTGCAGCGGCCCGGCGCGTTGTTGAGTGGGCGCTCGGTACGGACGGTCGTCGATGTCGCAGCACTGCTCGAGCTTTTCGCCGCCGATACTCATGGCGCGGTGGTGTGGGACCCGAACGTGCCGGCGACCTCGAACGTCGCCTCCACGGTCGCGGGCGCCGACGACCTGGTGGTGCTGCGATATGACGCGGACCCGCAGTCGCTGTATCAGCGTGTTGGGATCGGGCCCCGGGTCTGGCTGGTCCATTCTGACGGCAGCCCGTTGTTCACCGGCAGCGGCACCATTCCCGGCACCAGTCGTGCCTCCAGCGGCAGCGCCAAATGCGACGCTTACCTCTGGGCGCTCGAGCATTACCTCAGCACTGGCCGATCCCGCCCTGACCTGGGCTATTTCCTGGACGCCTGGTGGCTGCACGGGCCGGCCGGGAAACTGCCCCAGGCGCTGCTGAGCAATCACGACTACGTCGTCAGCCGGCGCGGATTCGTCTTCGACCTGCAGCCGTGGGACGACGAGGCGCCGGTCGACGACCCGCACCAGCCGCTGGGCACGGACCAGCGGACGTTGCAGGAAATCCTGCGTGTCGCCTACCAGCGCGCCGACGGGGAATTCTTCCCGGTGCACGGGTTCATTCCGTGGGGCTACAAATACACCTCCGCCGCACCCGGTGGCAGCGCCCACGAACCGGTGGCCACCGAATGGCGGTTCGTGCAGGTGGCCTCGACCTACAA
>JBEDUI010000294.1:0-10963 GCA_040414495.1 Mycobacteriales bacterium | reverse complement strand
CCGGGCGGACTGGATCCCTTTGTCGACAAGGTTGTCCCGCTGCTGCAGGAACGCGGCGTATTTCGCACCGAGTACGTGGGCACGACATTACGCGAACACCTCGGCCTGGCACCCCTCGATGCGCTGCAGGTGCAGCCGTGACCGCGTTGACGGTACTCGATCTGGTGCCGATCTCGTCCGGTTCCAGCGCGCGCCAGGCATTGGCCAACAGCATCGACCTCGCCCGACGGGCTGAGGAGTTCGGCTACACCCGCTACTGGTTCGCCGAGCACCATCTGAACCCCGGCGTGGCTGGCACTTCGCCGGCGGTGTTGCTCGCGTTGACCGCGTCGGCCACGTCGAGGATCCGGATCGGCTCCGGTGCCGTACAGATGGGCCACCGCACCGCACTGTCCACAGTGGAGGAGTTCGGGCTCGTCGACACCTTGCATCCGGACCGGCTTGATCTCGGGCTGGGCCGCTCCGGCGGTCGCCCGAGACAACCCGGCCCCGACAAGCCGAGCCGCGCCGCACCGAACGGGTTGAAGATTCCGCCGCGGTTCTCGGTCGCGCATTTGCTGAACTCGCCGCGTTTCCGTCTGCAGAAGACGCTTTTGCAGCTTCCGGGTGCGCAGCCGCAGGATTACACCGAGCAGGTGGATGACGTGCTTGCGCTGCTGGCCGGTACGTACAAATCCGCCGACGGAGAGGAGGCGCACGTCGTGCCGGGCGAGAATGCGCAACTGCAGGTGTGGGTGCTCGGCAGCAGCGGTGGCGAGAGTGCCACGGTAGCGGGGGAGCGCGGTCTGCGGTTCGCGGCCAACTACCACGTCAGCCCGGCCACGGTGCTGGAGGCGGTGGACGGGTACCGGGCCGCGTTCCGTCCCGGCGATATAGCCGAGCCGTATGTCAGCGTGTCGGCCGATGTCGTCGTCGCCGAGGACGAGGCGACCGCCCGCGAGCTTGCTACCGGCTACGGCCTGTGGGTGCGCAGCATTCGCACCGCCGAGGGCGCGATTCCCTTCCCTACGCCGGATGAGGCACGCAAACATGTGTGGACGGAGGAGGATCGGCAACTCGTCGCCGACCGGGTCGACACCCAGTTCGTCGGCTCGCCGGCCCAGGTCGCCGACCAGCTGGAAATCCTGCGCGACGCCACCGGCGCCGACGAACTGATCATCACCACCATCACCCACGACCACGCCGATCGCGTTCGCTCCTACCAGCTGCTGGCCGAGGAATGGGCGCGCCGATCAGCATCCGGAACGTCGAAATCCTGAGCTGCAGCCGTACCGGACGCAACAGATCGCTCGAGGAATTCTATATTCCGGATAGAAAACATGGTGGATGTCACCTTGCGTGCGCGCCGGCCAGCGATTAGCTTGACGGGCGTGTCGTTCGGCATTGTGAAGCCGTTGGTTGCCCGGCGCTACGTCGACTTGTTGCGGTCGGCGAGCGCGCGGTGTTGCGCGCCCTCCTGCAACTGAGCCTTCTCTTAATTCCTCATCAGCCCCAGGCCTTGATTTGACGGTCTGCGGGCCTGTTCGCGCATATATCGAAGGGACTTCTGGATATGACCGAGCCACAACTGCCGCAGCGGCGGACGAGACGTCGCCGGCTGGTGGCGCTGATCGGTGCGGGCGTGGTCGTTGTCGTCGGAATTGTGGTCGGCGTCGTGGTCGCCACGGGCGGCTCCGGCGACTCCGGCGGCGGGAAGACGATCAGCATCGGCGTGACCGATCGCTCAGAGCCGTACTGGGATACGTTCGCAGCGCTGGCGAAGAAGAAACTTGGCGTGACGGTCAAGTTTGTCAACTTCACCGATTACAGCCAACCGAATCCAGCGTTAAGCCAGGGACAGCTGGATCTCAACGAATTTCAACACATCCAGTACCTGGCGAATTACAATGTGACAGCGCATAAGGATTTGCGGCCTATCGGTGCGACAGCAGTGTATCCGTTGCCGTTGTATTCGACGAAATATCATTCCGTTCCGGAAATTCCCAAGGGTGCGAAGGTTGCGATACCCAACGACGCGGTGAACGAAGCGCGTGGGCTCCTGGTGTTGCAATCGGCTGGCCTGCTCAAGTTGGCCAATGGTGGCACCGCGTTTTCCAGCGTATCGGATGTCACGAGCCACCAGATCAACGTCGTCCCGCTGGACGCTTCCCAGACCGCGGGCGCCTTGAAAAGCGGATCGGTGTCGGCGGCTATCGTGAACAACAATTACGCCACCAGCGCGAAGTTGGCCAAATCCGATGTGCTCTTCCAGGACGATCCGGCCGGCGCGAGCTCGGCGCCGTACGTGAATGTCTTTGTGGCGCGGGCGAAGGATGCCAACAATTCCACGTACCTGAAACTGGCCGCGCTCTATCACGATGCCACGGTGGAGAAGGGGGTACAGCAGGCCAACGCTGGCACCGCCGTCTTCCGGACACTGACCCCAGCGGCGCTGCAGAAGGAATTGCGGACGGTTCAGACGCAAGAATCCGCCTCTAAGTAGGCCGGCGTGAGCGAGACTCGGGTGCGGCTGGACCGCGTCAGCAAGAGATTCGCCGCGCGCGGCCGATCGGGAATATCGGTCGCCGCGGTCGATGACGTGACGCTGACAATCGGCCGAGGCGAGATCTTCGGCATTATCGGCCAATCGGGGGCCGGGAAAAGCACGTTGCTCCGGATGATCAACGGACTGGAGGTGCCGACGTCCGGTCGGGTGTACCTGGGCGAGCGGGAATTGACCGCGCTCGCGCCTGCTCAGCAACGCATCGAACGCCGGGAGATCGGCATGATCTTCCAGCATTTCAATCTGTTCCGGTCGCGTACGGTCGCCGGAAACGTGGCCTATCCGCTGAAGGTGGCCGGAGTGCGACAGTCGGATCGGGACCGCAGGGTGGCCCGGTTGCTGGATTTCGTTGGGCTGCTGGAACGGGCCCACGACTACCCGGAAAAGCTGTCCGGCGGTCAGAAACAGCGGCTCGGTATTGCTCGGGCGCTGGCCACGGATCCCTCGCTGCTGCTGGCCGACGAGCCCACCAGTGCGCTCGATCCGGAGACCACGGCCGATGTGTTGGCGTTGTTGCGGCGGGTCAATCGCCAGTTCGGCGTGACGATCGTGCTGATCACTCATGAAATGGAGGTACTGCGCTCCATTGCCGACCGGGTCGCGGTCATGGAAGCCGGCCGGGTCATAGAGGTCGCCGACGTGTACGACGTGTTCTCCCGGCCGCGTACCCAGGTGGCGGCCAGGTTCGCCGGCAGCGTGCTGCATGACCGGCCGTCGCCGGAGACCCTGGCCCGGTTGCGGAAAAAGCATCCCGGGCGCCTCGTCACGATTCCCATCACCGATGGCGGCCTGCATTCGGACCTGCTGCGGGCCTTTGACGATCAGGGTGTGAAAGCGGAGATCGTCTACGGCGGAATCAGCGAACTCCAGGAACGCCCGATCGGCAGCCTGACGTTCGCGCTGTCCGGCGATCAGGACGCGGTCGACCGTTCGCTCGCGAGACTTGCCGGGCATCGAATCGAGCAGATCGGGGATTGAGGTGTCGGAGTTCACCAACAACCTGTCGGTGTACGAACACGCGATCTGGCAGACGTTCTACATCGTCCTGATCTCCGTCGCGGTCAGCGGTGTGCTCGGACTCGCGATCGGTCTGGGCCTGTATGCCACGCGGCCGGGCAACCTGCTCTCGAACCGTCCGGTCTTCCTGGTGCTCAACGTGATCGTGAATATCGTGCGCCCGATTCCGTTCGTCATATTCATCACCGCGATCGCACCGCTGCTGTTGGTCACGGTGCGGGCGACGATCGGCACCAGCGCGGTCACGATGGCACTGTCGCTCGCGGCGGCGTTCGCGGTCAGCCGGATCGTCGAGCAGAACCTGCTCACCGTCGATCCTGGTGTGATCGAGGCGGCCGAGGTCGCCGGCGCGCGGCCGCTTTCGATCCTGCTCACCGTGGTCGTGCCCGAAGCGTTGGGCCCGCTGGTCCTGGGCTACACGTTCATCTTCATCGGCATCGTCGACATGTCGGCACAGGCCGGACTGCTCGGCGGTGGGGGATTGGGCGATTTCGCGATTACGTACGGCTCTCAGCGCTATAACTGGCCGGTCGTCTATATCACGGTGGCAACCATCATCGTGATCGTCCAGGCTGGACAGTTCCTCGGAAATTGGCTCGCCCGTAAGGCGTTGCGTCGCTGATCACGCTGGTTGGGGCATGGCCCCGGCGGTGGTTGCGTTGCCGGCGCGGCGGCTATTGGCCGGGTTGTTGAAGTGGTTCCCATAGGCTCGTGGGGACTTCGGCCCGAAGTACCGGTGCGACGTCGGCGAAGAATCGTTCGAGGTATTCGCGGGTGGTGCCGAGTTCGGTCGTGTAGGTGGAGAAGAAACCCTCAACGCCTACGCCGAATACCTGATTGCCGAACTTGCGTTGCAGGTCGAGGAGCTTTTCGGTGATCTGCCCGGCGGTGCCGACGAGAGCGGACCCGTTCTGCAGGAAGTCCTCGAGTGAGTCGAACGGAAATCGGCTTCGATCCGGGAAATGAGCGCGCACGGATGCGTCGTACATCGGTCGCGCGATTGCGAGTGCGTCCTGGGATCGGTCGGTGATGATCGGGGAGTGAACGCCGACCGCGACCAAAGCCTGGTCGGGGTCGTGCCCGTGGACTGCGAGTCGATCGCGATAGTGTCGGACGAGATCGAGATAGGTCTCGACACGGCCGAGGCCATTGGCGGAGTAGAGCGGGTCGCCCCACTTCGCGGCCAATTCGGTCGATCGCCGGCTCGTCGCCGAGCCGTGCCAGACCCGGGGTGCTGGCTGCTGCAGCGGGTGCGGCTCAATCGTGGCATTCGTCAGCGCAGGGCGGAATCGGCCCTGCCAGTTGACATTTTTCTCACGCCAGAGTCGACGCAGAAGTTCGTACGCCTCCTCGAGCCGGTCCCACAAATCCGAATCGGCGACGTTGAACACCGTCGGCGCGATCGGATCGCCACCCTTGCCGATAATGAGATCCAGCCGTCCGTCGCTGAGGTGGTCGAGGGTTGCATAGTCTTCAGCGGACCGCACCGGGTCGGTCAGCGACAACACGGCCACGGTGGTGACGAGTCGAATTGAGCGAGTCCGCGCCGCGATGTGCGACAGGATGACCGCGGGCGAGGAAGACAGCAGCGCGGGATTATGCCGCTCGCCGATTCCGATGGCGTCGTACCCAATATCCTCGGCCCATTGGGCGAGCTCGATCAGCTCCCGGAATCGCTCCCGCTGACCCAAAGCGGGCTGGGCGAATCCCGTGCTGTGTTTCGGAACGAGCGTGCTTGCAAGAAATCTCACCGGCCACCCACCGAAGGAATAGGCAACGGATAAACCATCTTACGGTCGAGCCGTTCTGCCGTCCACGGAAGGAAATTCCAGGCCGAGATTCTCCCGTAGCGTTGCACCGACGTAATCGTTCTTGACAATCTTGCGCTTGCGCAGCTCGTGCAAGAGGCCGTTGACGACGAAGTCGTGCTGTCGCGCATCGGATAGTCCGCCGAGCGAGATCACGTCGAGCACTCCGGCACGGAAACGTTCTTCGATGGCGTCGGCGAGTTGTTCCGGGGTGCCGGCGATCGACCAGTGACCGGTGTCCTGCGCGGCGATAATCAGCTTGCGCAGCGTGTAGCCGGATCGCGCATATCCGTTGAAGATTTCCACCCGGCCGCGGCGGCGGTTCACCGATGACACGTCGGGTAGGAGGCTTTCGGGAATAGTTTGGTCGAGCTTGACCTCCGAGAGGTCGATATTGCCGCCCAGCATGTCTTCGACCTGGCGGCGCCCGCGTTCGAAATCGATCGCTTCCTGTTTTTCCTGCACAAGTCGGCGCGCCTCTTCCTCGGTGGCGCCGTAGGTGGCGTGGAAGGAGCTGAAGATGAGCGGAAGCCCTGGCGCACGGCCGTATTCGGCGGCTGACTTCCGTATCTTGGCGGTGTATTCCTGCGCGATCTGCAGCGTGGGGAGCGAGGTGAAAACAATTTCCGCGTAACGCGCGCCGAGCGCGATGCCGCCCTCTGATTGGCCCGCCTGTATTTGCACCGGCCGGCCCTGCGGCAGCGGCGGAATGTTCAGCGGGCCGGCGACCGTGAAGTATTTGCCTACGTGATTGATCGGCTCGATCTTATTTCGGTCCAGCACGATACCGCCGTCTGGTCCGGGCCGAAGCGCACCGGGTCGCCAGCTGTCCCAGAGGGCATAGATCACCTCGAGCGATTCGGCCGCCCGCGCGTACCGTTCCTCCGGGCTGGGTAAATCGTCGGCTCCATAGTTCTCCTCACCGATCGAGGAGGTGACCAGATTCCATGCGGCGCGGCCGTTGCTCACGTGGTCCAGCGTGCCGAACAGGCGGGCCAGGTTGAACGGATGGTGGAAGGTGGTCGAGACGGTCGCGATCAGGCCGATCTGTGACGTGACCTGTGAGAGCGCCGCAACGAAGATGAGCGGTTCCTGGCTGCCGATCGCACCCTGCGCGCCGAAACGCAGCAGATCCGCGGTGAAAAGCGCGTCAATACGGGCTTTTTCCGCGAGTCGTGCCACCGTAAGCGCAGTGTCCACTGTGGATTTCGTCGGATCGATCGCGAGTTCGTATGTTCCGGGATTTCCCCCGGCTCCGGTGACGGTGTGCAACGTCCGTGGTGGTTGCGCGCTCACCGGGCGACTCCGATCTGCCGATGCGTCGGGTTGGTCATGCAGCGGAACCGATCGCGCTGGCTTCCGGCACTTCGACCAGGCGACCGGTGGTGACGTCGTAGATGTACCCGTAGATAGGGATCGTGCCTGGCACCAGCGGATGGTCTCTGATCCGGCGAACGTCCGCGATCACGCTGCGGGCGTTGTCGGTGATCGTGAGCCAGTCGATATAGTCGCCCTCGTTCGAGCCGGGGCCGGAACCAACATCGCGGAATCCGCCCGGTTCCAGCACCGCTGTCTGCAGGCTGTTGGCCAGCAGGTCGCGGATTACCTCGTCGCTGAAGAACTCCATACCGCAATTGGAATGGTGAATAACAAACCACTCCTTCGTACCTAAGAGCTTGTACGAGATCACCAACGAACGGATTGCGTCGTCGCTGGCCCGTCCTCCGGCGTTCCGGATGACGTGCGCATCACCTTCGGTCAGGCCGGCATATTTAGCGGGATCGAGGCGGGCGTCCATACAGGTCAGGATCGCAAAGCCCCGGGCCGGCGGGAGTCCGAGTTCGCCCTTCGGGCCGAAAGCTGCGGCGTACTCGTTGTTGGCTTTCAGAACCTCTTCGCGGATAGACATGTTCGTGTCTCCGGTTCTCGAAATCGATCGCGCGTCCTGAGGCGGACCGACCGCTCAGCCAAGGCTAGATGGTAAATAAGGCTATCGCAAAGTCTATCGTCGCGGTAGAGATTACGTCCGATATTGCTATAGCAATGTGCGGAAAGATTGACAAATCGCACCAGGGTCCAGCTGGTCATTCGATCAGGCGGCCGAGCATCCACTGTGGAGACCGGAAAGTGTGGTCAGAAAACGTCGCGCGGCGATGTCGTTTTGGCGAAAGAACAGCCCATTGCGCCGTGGCCGGGTGAATCCGTCGGCCGATCCACCGTTGGTGAAAGCGCCGAAGGCAAAACGCGCCCGATGTGGCTGTCCGTTCCGGCAGATCACCTGACCCGTCTGTGCGACAACGCGTAGGCGTCCGGTGTTGTACGTGATGTCGGTACCCGTGTCGTGCGGTGTCTCCTCGGCGCACTCGCCACGGTGGAATAGCCGCGAGATCAACTGGTCGCGGCTGCGGCTGACGCTGGGGGCAGGCAGCCGGGCCTCGATCAGGCCGGTCGCGTTGATCGTTTCGGTGGTGCTGGCCGAGCCAGCCTGGAACACACCATTTCCAGAATCAGCGGTCAGCCACATATCGGCGCCCAGAAATCGTACGATCCCCGCCTCGGACAGTGCCGCCAGCTGGTCCAGCCTGTGGCCGGGCGGGCCGCTCGCGAGGTAGCTGAACTGCTTGAACCATAAGGGAAACTCGACCGCCCGGGAGCGCCCCGAGAGCCGGCCGAGGATGCCGCCGATCGGTCCCAGTACCGCAAGCAACGCCTCGAATAACGCCAGGTCGGCACTGAATTCGGGATTTGCGTGGCGAGCTCGATTTTCTCTGATGTAGCGGCGCAGATCCTCCTGCTGTCTTTCGAAGCTGTCGTACCGGCGATCGCTCAACGGCCGGTCGAGCCGATCGAAGTCGAGCCGATCGGCTGAGTCCGGCACGGTCCTTGCTACCAGCGTGGACCGTTCCGGGCTGTCCCAGTCGAGTTTTTCGTATTCAGCGGCGAATTCGGTCCAGCTGGCCAGGACCCGCCCCGGGTGTGCGGTAAAGAGTTGGTGGTAGTACGCCCAGCCGAGTTCCTTACGCACCAGGGGAAGTACGTCCCGGTTCAGCTCGACATCGCTCGTCTCGTCGTTGGGCAATGCGGTAGGCGTAAGGAAACGCGGCAGCGGAGGGAGCGGCGTGGGCAGCCGGTATTCGATCTTCGACTGGTACGGCACGCCGCGCCGGGATCCCACGTACACGATCGGCTCGCGCCCGGACGGCCGATATACCAGGCGACTGTCGCGTCCCGATTCGTACCGCCCGCCGCGGCCCTCGGTGAGCATGGCCAGGATGTCGATGAACGCCAGGCCGAATCCGCGCGCAACGACATGCTGACTGGGCTGAATGCCTTCGACGTGCGAGTCGTCGAAAAACGCCGGCGGCTGGTAGAAAAGGCCGTGCTCGTGGGCGAATTCGGCCAGCCGCACGTGCTCGGGGTCTGGATCGGTGTCCAGATGTCCCATCGCCAGCACCACGATGTCTGCCACGACGGGCTCATTCCGCCCGTCCAACCAGACCAACTGCCGGCCGTCGGGTCGCTCCGTGAGATCGACAGCGGCCGCCCGGTGCACGATCAGCTCGGCATTGGCTGGCAGCGCCGCGGCGGCCCGCCGCCAAACCCAAGCGAGGTATTCGCTCTGCAATTGCCGAGTCGGGAAGGAGAATCCGTCGACATCACGCCGCTGCTGATCGAGGTCGTCCTGGCATATAGGAGAATCGCCGGCGGCCCATTCAGCCAGGGTGGGCCCGTCGACGATGGGCCCGTCGCAAACGACGGTCGAATCGGTGAACATTGTCACGTCCTCGGCCATCGAATTCATTGTGACGAACGGCGATTGGGTATAGCGCCAGACCTTTCCGGCGCCGGCCGGAAATGGGTCGATGAGGTGAATCCGTAACGGGCGGTCGGCATGCAACAGCGGGATATTGGCGGCGAGACGTTCCAGCAGCCCGGTGCCGCGGGGTCCGGCGCCGATGATGGCCAGGCTGCCGTTCGGAGGGTTTATCACCGCCTATCGCGAGGCCTGCTCGGCCAGCGCGTGGGTCCGATTCACCGCGGGCAGCCCCAGGTGGTGGCGCAATGTGGTCCCGGTGTACTCGGTCCGGTAGATGCCGCGCTCCTGCAACTGCGGGACAAGCAGGTCCACGATGTCATCGAGGCCGTGCGGCACAAGATAGGGCGAGACGTTGAAGCCGTCGAGCGCCCCGTGCCGGACGAAGTATGCGAACTTGTCGGCGAGTCCGGCCGGCGTGCCGACGTGGCCCCGCGAGCCCTGGCTCAGCTCGATCACGGTCTCCCGCAACGACCAGCCGTTGGCGTCGGCCGCACTGCGCCAGCGGGCCACGGTCTCCTGCGCGCCTTTGACCCGAGCCGCGCCGAAGGCCCCGCTGTCGTCCGGCTCGCGGGGCTCGTCGGCCGGTAGCGGGCCGTCGGGGTCACGGTCGGAAAGGTCGATATTCCAGATGCGACCGGCAATCGATAACGCGGTGGCCGGGGTGACCTGCTCGTGCCGGATCCAGCGGGCCTTCTCCTCGGCCTCGCGTTCGGTGGCGCCGACGACGATTTGCGTGCCGGGCAGTATTCGCAGTTCGTCCGTGCCCCGGCCGGCGACCCGCAATCTGGCCCGCAGGTCATCGGCGAACGCGAGCGCATCGTCGAATTCGGTGCCGTGGGCGGAGAAAATGACGTCCGCATTGCGGGCGGCGAAATCCCGGCCGTCGCTGGAGTCTCCGGCCTGGAAGATGACCGGATGTCCCTGCGGGCTGCGTGGCAGCGTTGGTACGACTTCGATCTGTACCAGGGATTCGTCGTAGTCCACAGAGGACACCGCATTCGGCCGGGCCCAGGCGTCGGCGTGTCGGGACGTGGCGATCGCGTCGTCTTCCCAGCCGTCCCAGATCGCCCGAGCCGCGTTCAAGACCTGCTCGGCCCGGCGGTACCGGTCGGCGTGGTCGAGATATCCACCGCGGCGGAAATTCGCGCCGGTCCAGGCATTGTCGGTGGTGACAACGTTCCAGCCGGCCCGACCCTGGGACAGCAGATCCAAGCTCGCGAACCGGCGGGCGAGGTCGGCCGGTTCGTTGAACGTGACGTTGGATGTGGAGACCAGGCCGATCCGGTCGGTCACCGCGGCCAGCGCCGCGAGCTGTGTGATGGCATCCGGCCGGCCCGCGATATCCAGATCGTGGACGAGACCGTTGGTCTCGCGCAGCCGGAGGCCCTCACCGAGGAAGAACGCGTCGAACAGGCCGCGTTCCGCGGTCTGGGCAACCTGCCGGTAGGACTCGGGGGCGATCTGGGAACCGCTGGTCGGGTCGGTCCATATCGTGCCGTGGTTGACGCCCTGGAAGAAAACTCCGAAATGCAGAGTCGCCTGCGGGCGCGGGACATCGGTCGGGTCGGTACGGGTCATCGGGCAGATCCTTCGGCGACGGCGAAACGGCTGTCGGGACGGGGAAGTCCGAGCGTGGCGCGCAGCGAGGCCGCGGGCAGCGGCCGCGCCACCGTACGGGCGATCAGCAGCGGGGGAACGACCAGTCGGGAAAGTACGGGCAGGTCCTCATCGAGAACGAGCGGATGAATCCGTACCCCGTCGACGACCGGGGCAAGATCC
>JBEDUI010000293.1:0-7585 GCA_040414495.1 Mycobacteriales bacterium | reverse complement strand
ACGCCAGGGCGGGCGCCGACGCGGCGCGGCGACCCCCACTGCAGCGAGCGCGACCTGAGGGTGGTTTTGCCAGCAAAAAACGACCCTGGTGTCACGGTCGCTGCAGTGGGGTTTGGTTGGCCCGCTGGTTCGCTCGCCTGATTGCAGCGAGCGTGACGGCAGGGCGGGTGCCGACGCGCGGCGACCCCCATTGCAGCGAGCGCGACCTGAGAGTGGTTTTGCCGACGGAAAACGACCCTGGTGTCACGTTCGCTGCAGATAGGGCAGCTGAAGGTTGATGGGCAGGAGTTTACGGTCGACCGAGATCTACGGCCCGGCGCAGCAACTGGGCCAGGTGTACGGCCCGTCGGTCGGTCTGCTGTGCGATTTGGGTACGGCAGCTGAACCCGTCGGCCAGGATTTCGGTGTCCCGGTCGGCGGCCCGTACCGCCGGCAGCAGCACCTGCTCCCCGATCGCCTTCGACACCTCGTAATGCCCGCGCTCGAAACCGAAATTGCCGGCCAGCCCGCAACAACCCGAATCCAGCGTCTGCGCGTTGATTCCGGCCCGCGACATCAACCGAGTATCGGCCGCCGACCCGAGCACCGCGTGCTGATGACAATGTGTCTGTTTAATCGCCTGAACCGACAATTGCGGTGGATTCCAGTCGCTGTCGTCCAGCACCTCGGCCAACGTCCGGGTGGCGGCGGCGACCTGTTCCGAGGCCGCGCCGGGCACCAGCTCGACCAGGTCGCTCCGCAAAGCCGCCGTACAGCTGGGTTCCAGGCCGACGATCGGCATACCGGCCCGCATGTACGGGGCGAGCGCGGCCAGGGTCCGTTTCATCACACGCTTGGCTACGTCCAGCTGCCCGGTCGACACCCATGTCAGTCCACAGCAGACCGGCGCGTCCGGCACCACCACGGTGAATCCGGCATCCTCCAGCACCTCGGTCGCGGCCCGCGCCACCTCTGGCGTGAAGTAATTGTCAAACGTATCCGGCCACAACAACACCGGCGGGCGGCGCTCGGCACCGGCTCGGGTACGACGCCGGAACCATCGTACGAACGGCTCGTCGGCGAACGTGGGCAGCTTACGTTCGGGCGCAATTCCGCCGGCACGTTTCAACAATCCGGCCAGCGGGGACCGGGCCGTCCCGTTGACCAGCCCGGGCGCGGCCGAGGCCAGCCGCGCCATCAGCGGCAGATACCCCATCGAATAGTGCGCCGCCGGCCGAACTCGCCCGGCGTAATGGTGGTGCAGGAACTCCGCCTTGTACGTGGCCATGTCCACATCGACCGGGCAGTCGCTCTTACATCCCTTACAGGACAGGCACAAATCGAGCGCGTCCCGGACCTCGGTCGACCGCCAGCCGTCGGTGATGACCTCGCCGCGCAGCATTTCCAGCAACAACCGGGCCCGACCGCGAGTGGAATGCTTTTCCTCCCGCGTGACCTGGTAGCTCGGGCACATCACCCCACCTGGCGTGTGCGAATTCCGGCATTTCCCCACACCGACACAGCGCCGCATCGCCTGCGCGAAATTGCCGTCGTCGTGCGGAAAACTGAATGCAGTGCGCAGCGGAATTCGGGCGCCGGCGAACCGGATGTGCTCGTCGATCTTGCCCGGCCGGACGATCACGCCCGGGTTCATCTTGTCGCTCGGATCCCAGATCGCCTTGTACTGACCGAAAAGCTCGATGACCTCGGGACTGTACATCCGGGACAGCAGCTCGGAGCGGGCCAGTCCATCACCGTGCTCGCCGGACAACGAACCGCCATGCGCGACCACGAGATCGGCGGCGCCCTCGATGAACGACCGGAACTTGGCCAGGCCGGATTCGCTGATCAAATCGAAATCGATTCGGGCGTGAATGCAACCCTCGCCGAAATGCCCGTACGAAATACCGTCCACGTTGTGATCGGCCAGCAGCGTACGGAAATCGCGCAAATATGCACCCAGATTCTGCGGCGGAACGGCGGCGTCCTCCCACCCCGGCCAGGCCTCCGAACCGTCGGCCCGTCGGGTCGAAAGCCCGGCGCCCTCCTCCCGGATCTTCCACAGCAGCCGCTGTTCGGCCGCGTCGATCACCAGCCGGTGGTGCCCGGAGTGCGCGGTGGCGATTTTGCGGGCGGCGTCGGTGGCCTCGCCCAGATCCGCCCCGCCGACCTCGATGAACAGCCAGGCATCGCCCGGTGGCAGCTCGACCGAGGCGCCGGTGAGCTGCACGATCCGGCGGTCCATGCCCTCGATCGTCAGCAGCTGGTAGTCCAGCAGGTCCGGTACCGCATCGGCCGCGGCGACGTCATCGGCAAAACCCAGTACCAGCAGGGCTTTCGCGGCCGGGGTCGGCACCAACTTCACCGTCGCACCGAGCAGGGTGGCGCACGTTCCCTCGGTGCCGACGAACGAGCGCAGCACCGAGAATCCGTGCTCGGGCAGCAATTCGTCCAGGGCGTACCCGGAGACCCGCCGCGGCATCGGCGGGAACTGCTGGCGCAGCACGGCCAGATTCCCCTCGGCCAGCGCCCGCAGCTTGCGGTGCACCTCGTCGTCGGACTCCGGGCCCAACACGACCCGCGACCCGTCGTACCGCAGCACCTCCAGCTCGTGCACGTTGTCGGCGGTCTTGCCCCAGCGCACCGAATGCGAACCGCAGGCGTTGTTGCCGATCATCCCGCCGAGCGTGCACCGGCTGTGCGTCGATGGGTCGGGGCCGAAGGTCAGCCCGTACGGGGCGGCCGCGGCGCGCAGGTCGTCCAGCACCACGCCCGGCTCGACCCGGGCCAGCCGGCTTTCCGGGTCGACCTCCAACACGTGATTCAGGTGCTTGGAGAAGTCCAGCACCAGGCCGCCGATGGAGTTGCCGCTGACGCTGGTGCCACCACCGCGCGGGACCAGCGGTACGTCGAACTCGCGGGCCGCGGCGACGGCCGCGACCACGTCCTCGACGCTCTCGGGGGTGAGGACTCCGATCGGGGATTTTCGGTAGTTCGAGGCGTCCATGCTGTAGAGGCCGCGAGCCGCGGCGCTGAAGTCGACCCGCCCCCGGACGGTGTCGCGTAACCGGCTCTCAAGCCCCGACGTCAGCATGCCGCCCATTGTTTCAGTCCGATCCGCTACGGCGGCGCGCAACGCCCCAGTAGCCGGGTGGCAGTCAGTGGCTACGCAGGTAGGTCAGGACCGCGACGACTCGGCGGTGTTGGTCGGTCGACGCCTCGATGCCGAGCTTGGCGAAGATCGAGCCAATGTGCTTCTCCACCGCCCCGAGCGTGACGACCAAATCCTCGGCGATGGCCGTATTCGACGTTCCCTCGGCCATCCGCGCCAACACCTGCAGCTCACGGGGGGTGAGCGCGTCCAGCGGGTCGGCCTTACGCCGCCGGCCGATCAGCTGCGCCACCACCTCGGCGTCGATCACCGTCTCCCCGGCCGCCACCGCCCGCACCGCGGCGAGGAAGTGCGAAACGTCGGCGACCCGCTCCTTGAGCAGATAACCCACCCCGGACGGATCGCCGCCGATCAACTCGACCGCGTACCGCTCCTCCACGTACTGCGACAGCACCAATAACCCGGGCCGTGTCCCGTGCGACCGGATCGCCAGCGCCGCGCGCAATCCCTCATCGGTAAAGGTCGGCGGCATCCGTACGTCCACAATGGCCAGATCCGGATCGAGCGCGGTGACCGCCTGCTCCAGGCCCGGACCGTCGGCGACCCGCGCGACGACCTCGATGCCGGCGTCGGCGAGCAGGCTGGCCAGCCCTTCCCGTAGCAATACGGCATCCTCGGCGATCACTATCCGCACGCTTCCTCCGTTTCGATCTTGCTGCCACTACTCTGCTCGCGCCGCTCCGCAGGCTGCGCGTCGATCTGCTCGCGCCGCTCCGCAGGCTGCGCGTCGCAGGGCAGCTCGACCCGAATCATGGTCGGCCCGCCGGGTGGGCTCGTCACCTCCAGCGTGCCGTCCACTCCGGCCGCACGGTCGGCCAGCCCGGCCAGCCCGCCGCCCGGTGTCACCGTCGCCCCGCCGACGCCGTCGTCCCGGATCTCGACGATGAGGTGCCGCCCGACCTGTTCGAGCCGGACCCAGGCCCTGCTCGCCCCGGCGTGTTTGGCGATATTGGTGAGCGCCTCGGCCACTACGAAGTACGCCACGGTCTCGGTCGGTACGCCGATCCGCCCGGACAGCCGGGTCTCCACCTCGACCGGTACCGGCGAGCGCCCGGCCAGCCCGGACAGCGCCGCGTCCAGGCCACGGTCGGCCAGCACCGCTGGATGCAGGCCGCGGACCAAGTCGCGTAGCTCGGCGATGGCCCGCTTGGACTCCTCGTGCGCGCTGGCCAGCAACGCCTCGGCCGAGGCCGGATCGTCGGCCAGCTTCTCCCGGGCCCGGCCGAGGCTCATCGCCAACGACACCAGCCGTTGTTGGGTGCCGTCGTGTAGGTCGCGTTCGATCCGCCGCCGCTCCTGTTCGGCCGCGTCGACGGCCCGGCTGCGGGTTTCCACGAGTACGGCGGTACGGGTGTCCAGCTCGGCCTGCCGGCTCGGTCCGAGCAGCCCGGTGGCGATGGTGACGTGGGCGCGGGCGCAGCCGCGGGCACACAGGTACGCCAGCAGCAACGCGGCCAGACCCGGCCCGAACCAGACCAGGCCGCCCGCCGTGTTGTCCACGACCAGCCGCCAATTCCCGAAGTCGGCCAGCTGCATCCGGCCGTGATCGACCCACCGGAACCAGATCCAGGCCGTACTGAAAACCAGCCCGTTGATCAGCAGGCCGACGGTGACCAGGAACCACACCGTGGCCAGGATCGGGGCGACGACAAGCGTCCAGAGCAGGTCCTTCCACGTGGCCGGGTCGCCGGCCCGGGCCCGCCAGCGCCGCAGCCAGGACGCATCGGGCAGCGGCCGGTACGGATCGCGGATGTCCACATGCAACAGTCGGCCGGCCATGGCCCGATCCAGCCCGGCCCGGCCCCGCCACGCCGCCATCGTGACTGCCAGGATCGGTACGCCGACCCAGACCAGCGCGGTCAGCAGGCCGAGGAACAGCGCCGCGGCCGTAGCCCAGAACGCCAGCCAGGCCAGCAGAAAGCTCAGCAGCAGATACAGGAACGACGCGGCGCCGCCCGGAAACCGTGATCTGCTGCTCACCGTCCCAGGCTGCCCGAACGAGCCCGGGAATGTCAGGTGGCGCACCACCCATGTCGTGGTGGGGTAAGCCCTACCGCCGATTTCAGCCCCACTTCGGATTCAGCGCAGCCGGCGGGCCAATTCGCGGCCGATCGGAAACGCCGCGGTCGCGGCCGGCGACGGTGCATTCAATACGTGCAGCACACGCCCGTGCCGCGAGAACAGGAAATCGTCGACCAGCCCACCGGCCGGGGTTACGGCCTGCGCGCGAATTCCGGCCTCGGCCGGTTGCAGGTCATCGTCCCGTATTTCCGGCACCAGTCGGCGTACGGCATCGGCGAATCGGTGCCGGGAAAATGACCGCACAATTTCCGCCGCGCCCATTCTCCAGTATTTACGGGCCATCCGCCGGAATCCGGGATACCCCAGCGTTGCGGCCAGGTCGCGCGGCGAGAACGCGCCCTTGCGGTAGCCCTCCCGGGCCAGCGCCAGCACCGCGTTCGGCCCGGCGTGCAGCGACCCGTCGATCATCCGGGTCAGATGCACGCCCAGGAACGGGAACCGCGGATCGGGCACCGGGTAGATCAGGTTACGGATGAGATCGGTGCGCCGCACCGTGTAGTACTCGCCCCGGAATGGCACGATACGGGCGGTCTGGCGGCTGTCCGGGTCGAGCTGTCCGGCCTGCAGCCCGGCGCAGACGATGACTTGGCGGGCGCTGACGGTATCGGCGCCGTTCAGCAGATGGACCGCGTCCTCATCCTCGGCCAGCCCGCTGACCGGAAAACCCAGCCGTAGCTCGCCGCCGGATTCGCCGATCTGCTCGACCAAACGTTGGCTGATTGCCGAATAGTCGCAAATGCCGGTGTCGGCGACATAAAGTCCGGCCACGCCGGCGACGTTCGGCTCGTGCTCGCTCAGCCCGGCCGCATCGAGTCGGGTCAACGTAACGCCATTGGCGCGACCGCGTTCGGCCAGCCGTTCCAACGCCGGCAACTCGCTGCGGTCGGTGGCGACGATCAACTTGCCGCATACGTCGACCGGCAGTGATTCGGCCTTACAGAAGGCGACTGTCTCGCGGGCGCCCTCGCGTGCGAAGCGGGCCTTGAGGCTGCCCGGCGTGTAGTAGATGCCGGAATGGATAACGCCCGAGTTGTGGCCGGTCTGGTGGCTGGCCCAGCGATTTTCCTTCTCCAGCACGATGACCGAGCGGTGCTGCTCGAGAACGGCGACGGCCGTGGCCAGCCCGACGATCCCCCCGCCGACCACCGCGACATCAAAGGTCATGCGGCCGAGATTAGACCCGGAGCGGAACGTTGTCGGCGTTTTCGTACGTATTCTTGACCGCGTTGAATTACGCGATCAGCTGGGGCTGGGCCAGTTCCCAGGCCGCACTCAGTGTGGGCGCGGCGAACATTCCCGCCGAATCCAGTTTCTGCGCCAACGACACGAGCTCTGGCCCGACCAGTGGCTCGCCGGGCCGGGCCAGCGCCTCCGGTTGATAGCGCAGATACCAATGGGCGTGCAGCACTCCACAAAAGACAGCCAGCGGACCGCCGACCGGGCCGACCCGCCGGGTCCAATTCCGCGCCGCCCGCGGCCGCAACAACGTTGGAATATCGGCAACCCCGTCCCAGAACGGATCCGCCGCGGCGAAGCGCACCTCGCCCACTCGGGTAATGCGTAACGCGGAAGTACACAGTAGACACGGTTCCAGCGTCGTAAAGAGCGTGCAGTCGTCGTATCCGACCGGCGGCAACTGGGCCAGGACGTTCATTTCAGCGTGCGCCAGCGCGGTATTACCCAACTGCCCAACCGGGATATCGGTTTCGGCGCGCCGATTCCGTCCGGTGGCCACGATTTCGCCGGTCGAATTCCGCAATACCGCGCCAATCGGCAAACTGCCGTGGCGCAGGCTTTCCCACGCCAATTCGCAGGGCTGCTGCCATTCCGGATCGATGTTATTCATGCTGTTGAATGTAGCGGTTTATTGTCTGGAGTTCGGCGGCACGGCGCAGATCCTTGGGTCGACCGACCGCGCGGCGCATCCCGATCAGGTCGTCCCGGCGCAGATAACGGATGGTCAGTCCTGCCTCGGTCGCCGACTCGGCCCGGCCAATGAAGTCGGCGACCGGTATTCCGCCCCAGGGCAGGGCCGGCGTGCAGCAATCCCCGCTGGCGCCGGGCGCGGCGAACTGTACTTTCGGCAGCCCGAATACGTCCGGCTCCAGCGGCAGCGGTTTGCCATCGTCGTCGTACAGCTTTGCCGCCGCGAAGCCCGTCACCAGCGCCGATGCGTGGGCCGGATCGCCGTCCCAGAGCAGGTCCAGGTCACCGGTCAGCTCGGACGAACCGTGCAGAATGCCGGCCACCTGACCGATGATCACGACCGGCGCTCCGGCTTGGCTCAGGGATTCCAGCAACGGAAACGGGTCGAAACCGCGGGCATCGTCGGTGGCGATCGTGCCGACCTCG
>JBEDUI010000292.1:0-47635 GCA_040414495.1 Mycobacteriales bacterium | reverse complement strand
GCTATATGCAGCGAACGTGACGTGAGGGTCGTTTGTGGGGGCCGGTGCCGCGGAGAGGTCGGCATGCGTGCAGCGAGTGTGGCGTGAGGGTCGTTTATTGGCGCGAAATTCGCGCTGATGTCACGTTCGGTGCAGTGAGGGTGCTGGGTTGGCGGCGTAGTCGCTCTGGTGTCACGTTCGGTGCAGTGAGGGTGCTGGGTTGGCGGCGTAGTCGCGCTGATGTCACGTTCGGTGCAGTGAGGGTCTAAGTCGGCGGCGAAATGCGCGCTGGTGTCACGTTCGGTGCAGTGATGGCGCGGGGCCACGGACGTAATCCCGCTGATGTCACGTTCGCGGCAATTAATGGGCTGAATGTCAGGCGCGGGTTTCGGCTCGGTCGACTTCCATGAACGCGCCGATTTCGGCGTCGATATAGCCAGTGACCGCCATTTCGGTCACGCCGGGCGGCGGCGCTGCTTCCAGGAATACCAGCAGCGCCCGGCCCAGCGCCTGTTGCAGATTGGCCGCCGAGACGGTCGCGGTCACGGCCGCGTCGTCGACCTGCCCGCGCAGCACGACGCTGCCGCCGGCCAGGTTGAACTCGTCGGTCGGCTGACCGTCCACAATCGAGTAACTGTCCACTTCGTACTCAAAACCGTCGATGCGGACCGCCCGTTCTGCGCGCATTGACCCTCCTGGCTGTGTCGTTCGGACGCGATCGTAGCCGGCCGCCCCGGGCGTACCGCCTACCTGAGACACTCCGCACCGTGCTGCATCTGCGCGTGATCGCCCCCACGGACCTCACTGAGCAGGTCCTCGAAACGCTGAACGAGACGCCCGGAGCGACCGGCATCGTGCTGCTGCGCAAGGCCGGGCAGACGCCGCCGGGCGACCTGGTGACCGCGGATCTGGCTCGGGAAGCAGTCAACGACGTACTCGACGGGCTGGACAGGTTGCACCTGCGCGAACACGGCATTGTCACCTTGGAGGAGATCGACACCGCGCTGTCGGTCGCCGCCGAGCAGGCCGAAGCCGCGGTGCCCGGGGAGGGCCAGGATGCCGTCGTCTGGCGTCAGATCGAGGAACGCACCGATGAGGACTCGACGCTCTCGTGGGTGTTCGTCATCTTTCTCACCATTGCCACCATCTTCGCCGGGATCGGCGTGCTGCTCGATCAGCCGATTCTCATCGTGGGCGCGATGGTGGTCGGGCCGGAATTCGGTCCGCTGGCCGGGATCTGCGTCGCGTTGGCCCGCTGGCGGCCCACCGCGCTGTGGCGGTCGGTGCAGGCGCTGATCGTCGGGTTCATCATCGCGATCGGCGTGACCGTGCTGCTTACCTTGCTAGGCCACCGCGCCGGGCTGGTCGACGAAGGCATGCTCAACGGCCACCGGCCGCTGACCGAGTTCATCTCCAGCCCGGACGCGCTCTCGTTCGTGGTGGCGTTCCTGGCCGGCATCGTGGGCATGCTCTCGCTCACCGCTGCCCGATCAGGCGCGTTGATCGGCGTTCTGATCTCGGTCACCACGGTGCCGGCGGCTGGCAATGCGGCGGTCGCGCTGGCGCTGGACAGTCCGAGCGCCGCCACCGGGTCGGTGTGGCAGCTTCTGGTGAATATGGGCGGGATCATCCTGTCCGGCACGCTCACCCTGCTGGTGGCGCGGATGGTTTCGTGGAGTGGCCGTGAGCGCCCCCGTCGCGGGTAGCGGTTGTACGGCTGGAATTCCGACGCCATAAGGTCAGGGGTATGTCGATTGTGGAACGCACTCTGCTCGGGCCCGGCCCGTCAAATCCGTACCCCGAGGCGACCGCCGCGCTCTCCGCGCCAATGCTCGGCCACCTCGACCCGGTCTTCCTGTCGGTCATGGACGAGACCTGCGACCGGCTGCGGACCGTCTTTGGCACCGCCAACGCCCGTACTCTGCCGGTCTCCGGGACCGGCAGCGCTGGCATGGAGGCTGCGTTTGTCAACGTTGTCGGACCCGGCGACGTGGTAGTTGTGGCGGCCAACGGCCTGTTCGGCGAGCGGATGATCGACGTGGCTGGCCGGTGCGGGGCGCAGGTCATCCCGGTCCGGACCCAGTGGGGTCAGCCGGTCGACATCGACGCGGTGCTGGCGGCGCACCCCGCGCCCAAGCTGGTCGCCGTCGTACACGCCGAAACCTCGACCGGCGTACGCAACGACGTGGCCGCCCTGGCCACCGCCGTACACGCCCGCGGCGACGCGCTGGTGCTGGCCGACTGCGTCACCTCACTCGGCGGTATCGAGGTCGCGCTGGACCAATGGGGCGTCGACCTGGCCTACAGCGGTACGCAGAAATGCCTGGGCGTCGCGCCCGGCCTGGCCCCGATCTCGATCGGCGAGCGGGCCTGGTCGCGTCGGGTGGAGCACCCGCAGTCCTGGTACCTCGATCTCGGCATGATCGGCGATTACGTCGGCGGCGGCAGCGGCCGTAAGTACCACCACACCGCGCCGGTGGCGATGGTCCTGTCCCTGCACGCCGGCCTCGGTCGGGTGCTTTCGGAGGGGTTGCCGGCGGTGTACGCCCGGCACGAGGCGGCCGGGGCGGCGCTGCAGAAGGGTCTGGTCGACCTCGGGCTGGAGTTGTTCGCGGCCGAGGGTCACCGGCTGCCCGAATTGACCACGGTGAAGGTGCCGGAGGCGGTCGACTCGGCCCTGGTCCGCGGGACGCTGCTCGATCGGTACAACATCGAAATCGGCTCCGGTGCCGGTGAGTACGCCAATACGGTCTGGCGGATCGGTCTGATGGGCCGCAATGCTCGTCCCGAGGCGGTCACCCTGCTGCTCGGCGCATTGGGCGAAATTCTCGGTCGGTAAATAAAATCGGCCCCGGATAACGTAAATCCGGGGCCGATTTTCGTACGGAATTAATTACGCGGCGTCGAGTTTCGCGATCTCCTCGGCCGACAGCACCAGATCGGCCGCCTGGGCCGAGTCGCTGATCGTCTCGGGTCGGCTCGCCCCCGGAATCGGGATGACGACCGGGGATTTCGCCAGCTCCCAGGCCAGCGCGACCTGCTGCGGGCTGACGCCGTGCGCCTGCGCCACCTCGGCGAACGCGGCGTGCGCGGTACCCAACTCACCGGCCCGGCTGATGCCGCCCAGCGGCGACCACGGCAGGAACGCCAGGCCCGCCTCGGCGCAGTACTTCAGCTCGTCCTCGGAGGACCGGAAGTTGGGCGCGAACTGGTTCTGCACGCTGACCAGTGCGTCGCCGAGAATCTCCTGAGCCTGCGCGATCTGGGCGACGTTCGCGTTGGAAATGCCGACCAGCCGGACTTTCCCCTGATCGTGCAGTTCCTTGAATGTGCCGATCGTGTCGGCGTACGGGACCTTCGGGTCGGGCCGGTGGTGCTGGTAGAGCCCGATCGCCTCGACGCCGAGCGCCCGCAGGCTGGCCTCGCAGGCCGAGCGGATGTAGTCCGGCGAGCCGTTGTGTTCCCAGCGGCCGTCCGGACGGATCGAGCCGCCCTTGGTGGCGACCAGAATGTCGGAGGTGTCCCGGCCGGAACTGGCCAACGCCTTGGCCACCAGACGCTCGCCGTGGCCCTTCTCCTGCTCGTTCAGACAGTACGAGTCCGCGGTGTCGATGAAGTTGATGCCTAGCTCGAGGGCCCGGTGGATGGTGCGGATCGACCGGGCCTCTTCGGGCCGCCCGGCTACGGACATCGGCATTTCGCCAAGCCCGATCGCGCTGACCGTGATGTTGCCGATGGTACGGGTCTGCATACCTATCCTTCGCTGGTTGGGGCCGGCGGGCGCGTGGCGTGCGTCCACCGGCCGGAGGTAACGATCATCTTTCCGTGAAAGCCGGTGCGTTCGTACAGCCGACGGGCTTTGTCGTTCTCCAAATAGAGTCCGAGCAGCACCATGTCGAACTCGCTCAGGAGGTGCCGGGACAACGCGGTGGTGACGGCGGCGCCGTATCCGTGTCCGCGCGCGGCCGGGGCAGTCATGACGGCCGAGATCCGCCCGGTGCGCGGGCGGGAGGTATCCGCCGCGGCCGCGACCAACTGGCCGGCGTCATCCCGGAGCACCGCCCAACCCCGTACCGACGGATCACCGGGCCGGGCCTCGGCTGCCGGATAGGCCGAATCGATCAACGCCGTCAGTTCGGCCGAATCCGGCGGCAGCCACGCGACCTTGTCCTCGCCGGCCGCGGACGGGGGAGCCGTGGTGAGCCAGCGCAGCTCCCAGTCGTTCTGCCGGGTGATGTTCCGGAGCATTGCCAATGGGCCGGCCGCACCGGCGGGCACGCTGAAATGCGCTTCGGACGGGAGGTCGTCCGCGATCTGGTCGAGAATGTGCGCCACCGCTTCGGGCTGTCCGGTGCCGGTGAGCCTGCTCACGCCGTCCCGTACGCCGATCCAGACGGCGGCCGCCGCATCGCTCCAGCCGCGGCGGAACTCGGACAGGACGAGGCCGGAACGGTTGAGGGGTTCGGCGTCGGATAGCTCGCCGGGATCGGTGATGGTACGGAGCACGGGATCGAGGATACGACCGCAGGCGCTGCCGTACCGGGCGATGAGGGCTGGTTCACGCCTCACCCAAGGCTTTGACAAGTCCGGGCCAACTCTTGGGTTGCGATTCGTCTCGTCAGTCAGTCTTTGGAAAGCGCTATCTGATTTCCTGATGGCCTTTTCGTTGAATTCCGTGAGTTGAAATTCGGTTTTGTTGGCCAAGACCGTCACCAGCGGTGTTGCACAGCCGCAAGACCTTGAAAGATCGGGACGGGGCGGTGAAGACTTGACGAAGCAATACGTTCGAACAATGCACGGATACTACTCGGAAGGGCATGCGCGCCGAATGTCTGAAGCTCCCGCCGGCAGCCGTTTCGACTTCTGTCCCTGGATTTTCTGGCGCGCGGCGTCGGAGGCGGACTGGGCCGCCCAGCATCGCCTGCAGGATGAGTTGTCCCGGCGCGGCGATGTCGAGTTGACCGGAGCGGTGTTTGTCTCCGAACTGGCGGCGGTCTTTCCGGACCGGTTGCGGATGGGCGACCATTCCTACATCGCCGCGCATGCCTACGTCACCGACGACGTCGAGATGGGCGAACACTGCACGCTCAATCCGTTCACGGTGGCCCGGGGCACGATCCGGATGGGTGTCGGCGTGCGGGTCGGCGCGCACGCGTCGCTGCTCGGCTTCAATCATTCGACCGACCCGGACCGGCCGGTGCGCCAGCAGCCGATCAGCGTCAAGGGCATCACGATCGGCGACGACGTATGGATCGGCTCGAACGCCGTCGTGCTGGACGGTGTGACGATTGGCGACCACGCGGTAATCGGCGCCGGCGCGATCGTCACCAAAGACGTTCCACAGTGGACAATCGTAGCCGGGAATCCGGCCCGGCCGATTCGCGACCGACGGGATAGCAAGGTGATTCGCGACGATAATTCGCTGGGACAGCGATTGAGCAATTTCGCCGCGCGGGCGCGGGAACAGGCTCAGGACGTACTGGCCCGATACTTTGTGGACGGTCGTTTTCTGGACCGGCCCGATGCCGACCCGACCCGGCGGGCGTGGTGCGATGCCGTCGAGATCGCCGACCTGTTGACCGGAGCCCCGCCGCCGCAGGCCAGCGCGGCGGAGTTGATCGAACGGTTGCGGGCCGATCAGGACCCCAAAACCGGTCTCGTACCGGAACTGGACGACGACCGGCCGCCGACATTGGCCGATGGGCAGGCGTCGTATCACGTTTTGTGCGTGGGATATGCGCTGCAATTGTTGGGAAGTACATTCGAGTACCCAATTTCCGCCATCGCCGATATGAGTTCGGCCGAATTGATTGAGCAATTGGACGGGTTGCCGTGGCAGCGGCGAGCGTGGAGCGCCGGCCACTGGATCGACGCGATCGGGACCGGGTTTTACCGCAATCTCGCGGATTTCGGCGTACGCGGCGAAGTGGAGACGCTCTTCGGTTGGCTGACCAGCCGGTGCCGGCGCGCGCACGGCATGTGGGGCGAGCCCGACGATGACGCGCGCTGGATGCAGGTGGTCAACGGGTTCTACCGACTGACCCGGGGTAGCTACGCCCAGTTCGGGGTGCCGCTGCCGTATCCCGAGCGGGCCATTGACACGGTGCTCACGCACGCGGGCGACACGGCGTATTTCCGGCCCGATCGCGGCAACGCCTGCAACGTCCTCGACGTCATCCACCCGCTCTGGCTGACCGGCAGGCAGACCGGTCACCGGCGGGCGGAGGGCGAGGCGTGGGCCCGGCGCCAGTTGGAGCGGGTACTGCGCTCGTGGGTCGACGGGGCCGGGTTCAGTTTCGAGTTGGAGACCGGCGGGCCGGGCCGGGGTCGTACGCCCGGGTTGCAGGGGACGGAGATGTGGCTGGCCACGACATGGCTGCTGGCTGACTACGTCGGGTTGGCCGAGCAGTTGGGATACCGGCCGCGTGGGGTGCACCGGCCGGAGCCGGTCTTCTCGCTCCTGGACGGCGCCCCGCTCTGACCCCGTTCAGCGGGGGACGTGGGCCGCAGCGCCTTTTCGCCCGGCCGCGCTCATGATCGTGATGGCTTTTGTACGCATGTCGTTGACGACCGCCATCAGGATCATGAGCGGATGGGGGTGCGCTCCCTGGAGTGGCGTCGCGCCAACGCCCTCGTTCTGGCCGATCGACCGTGATCATGAGTGGATTTGATACGGAATTCGGTACCAAATCCACTCACGATCACGGCCAGGGCGAGGCCGAGTATGGCTGAGGCTTGGTGCCAAACCGGGAGAATCGCGGACCAAGCCGGGACTCGGCGCGGGACTGGCTGCCGGCCCCGGTCGGTACCGACGGGTAGTGTCGAACGGCGTGCAGGAAGAAAGTCTTTTCGACGACGCGGCGGCGCAGCAGACCGCCGAGCACGCACCGCTCGCGGTGCGGATGCGGCCGCGCACCCTCGATGAGATCGTCGGGCAACGCCATCTGCTCGGGCCGGGCACGCCACTGCGCCGCCTGGTCGAGGGCGACGCCCCCATGTCGTTGATCCTCTGGGGACCGCCGGGCACCGGAAAGACCACGATCGCGCACGTCGTATCGCAAGCCACCCGGCGTACCTTCGTTCAACTCTCCGCCCTCAACGCCGGTGTGAAGGACGTCCGCGCCGTCATCGAGGAGGCCCGCCGGGCACTCGGCTTCTCCGGCCGGCAGACCGTACTGTTCATCGACGAGGTGCACCGCTTTTCCAAGACCCAGCAGGATTCGCTGCTCGGCGCGGTCGAGGACCGGGTTGTCACGTTGGTGGCGGCTACGACCGAGAACCCGTTCTTCTCCATCGTTTCCCCGCTGCTGTCTCGTTCGCTCCTGCTGACCCTCGAACCGTTGTCCGAGGACGACATTCGGCTGCTGATCAGCCGGGCCCTCAATGACGAACGCGGCCTGGGCGGCGCGCTGACCCTGGATGAGGATGCGCTCGACCATCTGCTGCGCATTGCTGGTGGCGACGCCCGCCGCGCCCTGACCGCGTTGGAAGCGGCGGCCGGATCGGCCCAGGCCAAAGCGCAGCCGAGCATCGACCTGAAGACCCTCGAGGACTCGGTCGACCAGGCCGCGGTGCGGTACGACCGCGACGGCGACCAGCACTACGACGTGATCAGCGCGTTCATCAAGTCGATCCGTGGGTCCGATGTGGACGCTGCGCTGCACTACCTGGCCCGGATGATCGAGGCGGGTGAGGATCCGCGGTTCATCGCCCGGCGGCTGGTGATATCGGCCAGCGAGGACATCGGCATGGCCGACCCGACTTCGATCCAGGTGGCGGCCGCCGCGGCCCAGATCGTCGCGTTGATCGGTATGCCCGAGGGCCGGATCACGCTGGCGCATGCGGTGATTCACCTGGCGTTGGCGCCCAAGTCGAACTCGGCTGTCGTGGCGATCGACTCCGCGTTGGGCGACATTCGCCGCGGCCTGGCCGGTCCGGTGCCGTCCTCGATGCGCGACGCGCACTACGCCGGCGCGGCCCGGCTCGAGCACGGCGCCAATTACATCTACAGCCACGACGTTCCCGGTGCGGTCGCCGCGCAGCAGTACGCGCCCGACGCGGTGGTCGGCCGGGACTATTACCAACCCAGTACGTACGGCGCCGAGCGCACGTTGGGGGAGCGGGTGGCGCGGCTACGGGAGATCATCCGCGGCGACTAAGCCGTAAGAAAAGCCGATTTCACGGGCAAAACGCTTTCTTGTCACGTTCGGAGCATGATCGGTAGCACGCCACGCCTGAATGCCGTCACGGTCTGCGGCTGGCATAGGGATAAGGTCGCGGGCGACCAGAGTGCCGACACACGTCCGATGAGGGAGCAGCGAGTGTCCGTAGGCCAGATCGCCGCAGTGGTAGCGGCCGGTGCGTTCGTGCTCTTGGTGTTACTGCTCGCCGTGCCGATCCTCAAGCTGGGCCGTACCCTCGACGAGACCACGCTGGCGATCCGCAAGGCTCATGAGGGCGCCGGTCCGATCCTGACCAATGCGGCCACCACGGTCGAGGCCGTCAACAAGGAACTGGAGCGGGTCGACGACATCGCCGCCAACGCCCAGTCGGTCTCGTCCAACGCGGCCGCGATGACCTCGCTGTTCGCCTCGACGGTCGGCGGACCATTGGTGAAGGTGGCCGCCTTCTCGCACGGCATCCGCAGCGCCGCCAAGAAGCGCCGGGTCAGCGAGGCGAAGCGGCTGGCGAAGAAGGAAAGCCGGGCGCTGCGCAAGGCCAGCTAGGCATCGGGCGAGAATTGGGACGACGGGGCCAAGGGCCATGAGGTATCCAGGATGAGAGTGTTGAACGTTCGGGGACGACCGGGAGGTGGACGATGATCAGACGAGCTTTTTGGCTGGCCATGGGGGCCTCGATCGGCGCACTGGTCGTACGGAAGCTCACCCGTACCGCTGAGCGATTCACCCCCACGGGCATCACCCAGTCCCTGTCGGAGTCGGCCGGCCGGGTGGTGGACAGCGTCCGGGACTTCGTGGATGACGCACGGGCCGGGGCCAAGGAACGCGAGGTCGAGCTCAAGGAGAGCGCAGGCTTGGACAGCGCTGCCGGCGACCCCGATTCCGCCATCGACACCAGCTCACGCGGCCCGCGCCGTGTCAATTCCAAGGAACTGCGAAAGTCATGAAAACTTCCGAGATTCGCCGGCGATTTCTTAACCATTTCACGAATAACGATCACACCCTCGTACCGAGCGCCAGTTTGCTCCTGGACGACCCGAACCTGTTGTTCGTCAACGCCGGCATGGTGCAGTTCGTACCGTATTTCACCGGCCAGCAGACCCCGCCGTTCACGCGTGCGACCAGCGTGCAGAAATGCGTACGCACCATCGATATCGATGAGGTCGGCAAGACGACCCGGCATGGCACGTTCTTCCAGATGAATGGGAATTTCTCGTTCGGTGACTATTTCAAGGAAGGCGCGATGCGCTATGCCTGGGAATTGGTCACCAAATCCCAGGCCGATGGCGGTTTCGGCTTCGACGAATCGAAGCTGTGGGTCTCGATCTACCAGGACGACGACGAGGCCGCGCACCTGTGGCACAACGTGATCGGCGTGCCGAACGAACGCATTGTGCGGCTCGGCATGGACGACAACTTCTGGTCGATGGGCGTGGCCGGCCCGTGTGGTCCGGACTCGGAGATCTTCGTCGACCGCGGCTCGGATTACGGACCCGAGGGCGGGCCGGGCGTCGACACGAGCGGCGACCGGTACCTGGAGATCTGGAACCTGGTCTTCATGCAGAACCTGCGCGGGCCGAGCGACGCGCAGGGCAATTTCCCGATTCTCGGTGAGCTGCCGCGCAAGAACATCGACACCGGCATGGGCCTGGAACGGGTCGCGTACCTGCTGCAGGGCGTGGACAACCTGTTCGAGATCGACGAGGTGTATCCGGTCATCGACAAGGCGGCCGAGCTGACCGGGCGTCGGTACGGTGCCCACCCGGGCGACGACGTGCGGTTCCGGATCATCGCCGACCACATCCGTACCGCGTTGATGCTGATCGCGGACGGCGCGACGCCATCGAACGAGGCGCAGGGTTACGTGCTGCGCCGCATCATCCGGCGCGCGGTCCGTTCTATCCGACTGCTCGGGTTCGAGGAGCCGGCGCTGCCGGAGTTGCTGCCGGTCTCGCGGGACTGCATGAAGGCGTCGTATCCCGAGGTGGAGACCGACTTCAAGCGGATCTCCGAATACGCCTATGCCGAAGAAGAGCGCTTTTTGGAGCGGCTGCACTCCGGCACCACGATCCTGGACACCGCGGTCAGCCAGACGAAGGCGGCTGGCAGCAGCACGCTGTCCGGTGAGCGGGCGTTCACGCTGCACGACAGGTACGGTTTCCCGATCGAGCTGACCCTGGAAATGGCGGCCGAGCAGGGGGTGTCGGTCGACGAGACCGAGTTCCGCCGGCTCATGCAGGAGCAGCGGGATCGGGCCAAGGAGGACAGCCGGGGGCGCCGGATCGACGTGGCCGACCTGTCGGCCTACCGCCAGGTGCTTGACCAGCACGGTCCGTCGGAGTTCACCGGCTACGCCGAGGTGGCGGGCGAGTCGAAGGTCATCGCGTTGCTGCGCGGGCTGGAAAGTGTGCCGGTCGCGGGTGTCGGTGACCAGGTCGACGTGGTGCTCGACGTGACGCCGTTCTACGCCGAGGCCGGTGGTCAGCAGGCCGACCACGGCACGCTGACCGTCGACGGTGGCGAGGTGGCGGTCAGCGACGTGCAGAAGCCGGTTCCCGGGCTGATCGTGCACCGGTCGAAGGTCACCCAGGGCGAGGTACGGGTCGGCGACACCGCGCGGGCGCAGATCGACGTCGACCGACGCCGGGCGGTGTCCCGCGCGCACACCGCGACGCACCTGGTGCACCGGGCGATCCGGGGTGCGCTGGGCGATGCCGCGCACCAGGCCGGTTCGCTCAACGCGCCGGGGCGGCTGCGGTTCGACTTCACCTCGCCCGGGTCGGTGCCCGCCGGCGCGATGGCCGAGGTCGAGGCCGAGGTGAACACCTCGCTGAACCAGGACCTGGACGTGCAGGCGTACATCACCGGTCTGGACGAGGCGCGCCGGATGGGCGCGATGGCGTTGTTCGGCGAGAAGTACGGCAACGAGGTGCGGGTCGTCGACATTGGCGAGGGGTACTCGCTGGAGCTGTGCGCGGGTACGCACGTGCTGCGCTCGGCCCAGCTGGGCCTGGTCAAGCTCGTGGCGGACTCATCGATCGGCCAGGGCGTACGCCGGGTCGAGGCGCTGGTCGGGCAGGACGCGTTTGACTACCTGAACCGCGAGCACCTGCTCGTCTCGCAGCTGGCCACCACGTTGAAGTCGCGGCCCGAAGAGGTTCCGGACCGGGTCGGCACCCTGCTGGAGCGGCTGCGGGTGGCCGAGAAGGACCTGGCCTCGCTGCGTTCGGAGGCGGCGTTGTCCTCCGCGGCGCAGCTGGCAGACTCGGCTCGTTCCATCGGTGACGTGAACTTCGTCGGGTCGGTCGTGGCCGACGGGGTGTCGGCGGGCGACCTGCGGTCGTTGGCGGCCGAAGTGCGTGGTCGGCTCGATTCGCTGCATCCGGGGATTGTGGTGTTGCTCAGCAGCACCGAAGGCAAGGTGTCGTTCGTGGCCGCGACCAACGAGCCGGCGCGGACTCGCGGCCTGGCCGCCGGCGACGTCGTGCGCGCGCTCGCCCCGTCAGTGAGCGGGCGCGGTGGCGGTAAGGCCGACCTGGCCCAGGGCGGCGGCACCGACCCGGCCGGCATGAAGGACGCGGTCAGCGCGGCCGAGGCGTTCGTGACCGAGCGGGGTACTGGGTCGGCGTGAGCGGTGATGACGCCGGCCCGATTCGCGGCGTCCGACTCGGCATCGACGTCGGTACCGTCCGGGTCGGGGTAGCGGCCAGCGACCCGGACGGCCTGCTGGCCACCCCGTTGACGACCCTGACCCGGGACGCCGGCGACATCGAGGCGATTGCTGAATTGGTGGCCGAACGGGATGTCGTCGAAGTCGTGGTCGGGCTGCCGCGCCGGCTTTCCGGGGAGGTCGGTCCTGCAGCCGAGGCGGCGATCCAGTACGTTTCGACTCTCGCCGAGCGGATCGCCCCCATCCCCGTGCACACGCTCGACGAGCGCATGACGACCGCCGCGGCCAGCAAACAGCTGTCCCGCCACGGTGTGTCTACCCGCAAGCAACGCCCAGTGATTGACCAACTTGCAGCGACCCTCATACTTCAAGGGTGGCTCGACCAACAAAGGCAGCGGCGATGAGCCGGCGAGCCCGCTGCGACGCCGCAATCCGCGACGTCGCTGAGAATTGGAGCGCCGGTGTGACATGGCAGGAGCCGGCGTGAGCGACCTCTCCATCCTTGGTCTCGACGACGACGAAGAGCCTGGTCGTAGGCGGCATCACCGCCGCCGGCGGCGTCGGCGCACACCAGTCGGACCGGTGCTGGCCTTATTGGTCGTGGTTGTGGTCGCCGTTGGCGTTGTCTACGGCGGCCGCGAGATATGGCGCCGGGCCGGCGCGGCACCGGATTACACCGGATCTGGGGCCGGAACGGTGTACATCCAGGTCCAGGATGGCGATACGGCGGCCGATATCGGCGCCACCATGCTCAAGGACCAGGTCATCAAAAGCACCCGCGCGTTTCGCAACGCGGCCGAGAAGGATAAGCGGGCGCTGTCGATCCAGCCCGGAACGTACCGACTGCACAAGCACATGAGCGGCTCGGCGGCGCTGTCCCTGGTGCTCGACCCGGTTTCGCGCGTGGGCCGGGTCATCATCCCCGAGGGGCTCACCGCGACCCAGACCTTTGCCGTCATCGCCAAGGGCACGAACCTGACCACGGCCGAACTGACCGCCGCCGCGCACAAAACCGCCGCGCTGGGGCTGCCTTCGTACGCCGAGGGCCGGCTCGAGGGCTACCTGTTCCCGACGACGTACAACTTCCCGCAGAACGCGACCGCGACCGCGGTGCTGAAGATGATGGTCTCGGAACAGAAGAAGCAGGTGGGTACGGCCGGGCTGCAGGGCAAAGTGCCGGGGGTGCGGCTCACCCCGGAGCGGGTCATGATCGTGGCCTCGCTGTTGGAAAAGGAAGCCATCACTTCCGACTTCCCCAAGGTGGCCCGGGTCATCTACAACCGGCTGGCCAAGGACATGCCGCTGCAGATGGACTCGACGATCAACTACGCGCTGGGCCGGAACAAGGCCCGGGTGTCGGAGAACCTGATCCACACCAATTCGCCGTACAACACCTACCTGCACAAGGGGTTGCCGCCCGGCCCGATCGCCAACCCGGGCCTGGAGGCGATCAACGCGGCGTTGCATCCGGCGCGCGGGGACTGGGTGTACTTCGTCAAGGCCGACCGGGCCGGACACTCGTACTTCACGGCCGACCCGAAGGCGTTCGCCCGGCAAAAAGCCAAGTCGCAGGCCGAGGGCGTGTATTAGATGCCGCGTGCCGCCGTTGTCGGGCAACCCATTTCGCATTCGCTCTCGCCTGATCTGCATCGGGCCGCGTACGCCGCGCTGGCCCTGTCGGACTGGACCTATACGGCGGTCGAATGCGACGAGGCTGGCTTCGCTGACCTGCTGCGGGACGACTGGGCTGGGTTGTCGGTGACGATGCCGTGCAAGCGCGCGGCGTTGACACATGCCGATTCGGCCAGCGAATTGGCCGTGGCGGTCGGTGCGGCCAATACCGTCGTCCGACGGGGCGGTCAGTGGTACGCCGACAACACGGATGTGCCCGGCCTGATCAGCGCGCTGGCCGAGGTCGGGGTCCGCAGCGGTGCCGGAGCGGTGATCCTCGGCGCGGGCGGTACGGCGCAGGCGGCGCTGGCCGCACTGCGCGAGCTGGGCGAATCGGCGCCGACCGTGCTGGTTCGCTCGCCGGCGCGCGCGGGCTCGCTGCGCGCCACGGCCGAACGGCTCGGTGTCCGGCCCGATATCCGGGCCGGGCTGGACGATCCGGCGCTGTACGCGGCGCCGCTGGTGATCGCGACGTTGCCTCGCGGCGCCGCCGACCCGCTGGCCCGACCGGAGCGGTGGAGCCGGGACGGCGTGGTTTTTGACGTTATCTACGACCCGTGGCCGACCGAGCTGGCCAGATCGGCCCGGCAGGCGGGACGAGTCGTCGTCAGCGGCCTGGACCTGCTGCTGCATCAAGCACTGGGACAGGTCGAGCTGATGACCGGCAGGGCGGCGCCGCTGGAGGCCATGCGCACCGCTCTCGCTGGCCGCATAGGCAGTACGACAGACCATCAACATGCGTAGCTCGGCGTCCTGACCGGACACCGAAACGCTCGAGACAAGTAGGGGGACTCGACACACACTATGAACCATCCGATCCACGACCTCGACGATGTTGTGCACCAGCGGGTCCGGCTGGGAATCCTCGCCACTCTCATCGGGGGTGACCGAGCCGATTTCTCGACGCTCTGCCGCGGACTCGACGTCACCAAAGGCAACCTCGGTCAGCATCTGCGGATGCTCGAGGAAGCCGGCTACGTCGCCATCGACAAGGCCTTCGAGAACCGCCGACCCCGAACCCAGGTCTCGGTGACCCAGCACGGACGCGCGGCATTCGCGCGCGAGGGCCGGGCACTGCGGCGCCTGTTGGAGTTGGCCGAAAGCGCCGGAACACCGGCGCTGGGCAGCACTCCAACCGACTCAGGCGCGACGGGCTCAACCGCGGCGAATTCCAGCGTGGCGGGCGCAGCCGTTGCGAATTCAAGTGCGACGAATTCGAGCGCAACGAATTCGAGCGCGACGAATTCCGCCGTGGCGAATCCAGCCGCGACGAATTCAAGCGCGACGAATCCAGCCGCGACGAATTCAGGCACGACTGAGCCGACCGCAACCACCAATGCAACGCCGGTCGGATCCTCGGCCGCATTGGCAGACCCGGCGAACCAAGTGCCCGCACCGCGCGTCGAGGCCCCCCAGGCCGCGCAGGGTGGCACGGACGCCAGCAGTTCACCGCAGGCACGGGTTGGCTTCCAGACCGGCACCCACCCGGTGCCCGATCCGGTCGCCTGATCCCGTCGGCCTGGTCCTAGTCACGGACGCGAACCGGCGTGGCGCGCTGGCCCCACCACGCCGGATCGTTTCCGCGGCACAGTGAGAATTACCTAGCTCAAGTCATGGCGCACCCACACATTCGGCTCGACGTAGACGGCGTAGTCATGGGCGAGGCTGCAGTGCACCGGTACCAACGCCTGCGGCACCTCCACGGCCCCGTCCCGGTCGAACGGCAGGCCGGTCCATGCCCGCCACTCGGCCAGCGAACCGACCATCGTCATCGACGTCGGGGCGACGCGCTCGATGACACCGCCGGCACGCACGTGCGTTCGTAACCACGGATCGACGGGAAGTCCGTCGGCCCGGGTCTGTGCCACGTACTCCTGCATCGACAGCTGCGGCTGAAGGTGCTTCTGATTCGGCCGCACCGGGGCGACGAGCGTCCTCACCCCCTGCGCGGCGACCGTATGTCGCATGGCCGCGAGGATCTCCTTGGACAGACCGCGCCCGGTGAAGGGCGTGCTGATCGTGATGTCCAGCGCGCTGGCGGCATCCGGTGCTACGTCGCCTTGCAGATCCCGGAACGCCCACAACATGACCTGGTCCCAACCGCCATCGGGCAATTCGCCGCGCCCCTGCAGTGCGAACGGCACGCTGCGCCCGCGGCCCACGAGCGCGCCATCACGCGTGGTCGCAACGATCGTGTAGGCCGGAAACAGCCTCGCAACCTGATAAAAGAGCGCGTTGGCTACGCGGTCGTGATCCATGAACTCGGGCCATTCCTCGGCCACGTCATAGATCCGGTCGAGCAGCTCGGGGCGCTCGGCGAGGGTGCTGATGATGAGGTCGGACATGCGCCGCATCATCGCAGTTTCCGGCGCAACCCCGATGGCTGCCTGTGGATAACGGCAGGCCTGTGGATATCTCACGGCACCGTACTTGCGCGGTCGCTAATGTCCCGATCGTGAACCTGCTGACCGCGCTCTGCTGCGCCGTGATCGGTCTCCTGACCGGTCCGGCGCTGGCGGCGTTGACCACGACAGTTCCGGCCGACGGGTCTGTCCGGCCGCCGGGCTGGTGGCGCGGCGCGCCCGCGGGTGGATCGCGAGCCGTTCTGGTCACCGGCCTCTCGACCGTTCTGATGACCGTGATCGGCGGCAGGCTGGGTTGGACGGCGGCGCTGCCGGCGTATGTGTGGCTGGCGGGGAGCGCGGCGGCCCTGGCGGTGATCGATGTCCAGTGCCATCGGCTGCCCGACGTGTTGACGTTTCCCTTATATGGCGCGGGCATCCTGCTGCTCGGCATCGCGGCCGCCGCAACGTTGAACGGGCACGCGTACGTGCGCGCGTTGATCGCAATGGCGGCGGTGTTCGCGGTCTTCTTCGTGCTGGCATTTGTGGGCGGCATCGGCTTCGGCGATACGAAGTTGGCCGGCGCGCTGGGCCTCTACCTGGGTTGGTTCGGGGTTGGCCCGGTGATTCTGGGGTTGGTCGCCGGCTTCGTCATCGGCGCGTTGGTGGCGATCGTGATGTTGCTCGCCGGGTCGGCGGGTTGGAAGACGAATGTGCCTTTCGGTCCGTCGCTCTTAGCTGGCGCGTTGCTCGCCGTGTCGATCGGCCGCTGGGCCGTCGACGCCTATCTGGGAACGGCGGGCTGACCGCATGCACCCTGGAGGCCACGTGATGAAAGACTTGCGGCGTGCTGCGATGGATAACGGCCGGTGAGTCGCATGGTCAGGCGTTGGTCGCGGTCATCGAGGGACTTCCCGCGGGAGTTCCGGTGACCAGCCAACTTATTGCCGACGAGTTGGCCCGTCGCCGCGCCGGCTACGGTCGCGGCGCACGGATGAAGTTCGAACAGGACGCGGTCGAACTGACCGGCGGCGTCCGGCATGGCCTTTCTCTCGGCGGACCGGTCGCGGTCCGGATCGGCAACACCGAGTGGCCGAAGTGGGAGACGGTCATGGCCGCCGACCCGGTGGACCCCGACGCGCTCAACGGGCTGGCCCGCAACGCCCCGTTGACTCGGCCGCGTCCGGGGCACGCCGACCTGGTCGGCATGCAGAAGTACGGGTTCAGTGATGCCCGACCGGTGTTGGAGCGCGCCAGCGCCCGGGAGACCGCGGCCCGGGTGGCGCTGGGCACGGTGGCCCGGTCGTTGCTGCGCGAGACGCTCGGTGTCGAGGTGCTCAGCCACGTGGTCGAGATCGGGACCGTCCGCGCCCCGGCCGGCGCGATCCCCGGGCCCAATGACCGGGCCGCGATCGAGGCCAGCCCGGTGCGCGCCTTCGACGTCGACGCGAGCGATGCGATGGTGGCCGAGATCGACTCCGCCAAGAAGGAAGGCGACACGCTCGGCGGCGTCGTCGAGGTCGTGGTGCACGGCCTGCCGCCGGGCCTGGGGAGCTACGTGCACTGGGACCGTCGGCTCGATGCGCAGCTTGCTGGCGCGCTGATGGGGATTCAGGCGATCAAGGGCGTCGAAGTCGGGGACGGTTTCGAAACCGCGCGGCGGCGTGGGTCGGCCGCTCACGACGAGATCGAGACCGGACCGAACGGCATCCGCCGGTTGACCGGGAGGGCCGGCGGTATCGAGGGCGGAATGAGTACCGGCGAACTGCTGCGGGTCCGCGCTGCCATGAAGCCGATCTCTACCGTCCCACGGGCTCTGTCTACAGTGGACGTTTCGACCGGCGAACCGGCGGTGGCAATCAACCAGCGCAGCGACGTATGCGCCGTGCCACCGGCCGGCGTCGTCGCCGAAGCGATGGTGGCCCTGGTACTGGCCGCGGCGGCAGTCGAGAAGTTCGGCGGCGACTCGGTCACCGAGCTACGCCGTAACGCCCATTCCTACCTGGAGAATTTGACGATCCGATGAGCCCACGCTTGGTGATCGTCGGCCCGCCCGGCGCCGGCAAGACAACGATCGGCCGCGCGGTGGCCGATCGGCTCGGCGTCGACTTCCGCGACACCGACGTCGACATCGAGAACGATGCCGGCAAGCCGATCTCGGAGATCTTCATCGACGACGGTGAAGAGCACTTCCGGGCCCTGGAACGGGCGGCGATCAGCGCGGCGCTGGACCGCCATGCGGGAGTGCTCGCATTGGGCGGGGGAGCGGTGCTCGACCCGGATACCCGCAAGGCGCTGGCCGAGCAGACCGTCGTCTATCTGTCCGTCGACGTGCCCGATGCGGTCCGACGGATCGGTCTGAATCGCGACCGTCCGCTGTTGATCGGCAACCCGCGGGCGCAGCTACGCGCCCTGCTCGATGCCCGCCGACCGCTCTACGAAGAGGTGGCCACGTTCGTCGTCGACGGCAGCAAGGACGTCAAGGCCGTCACCGATGATGTGGTCGGACGGCTGTCATGAGCACGCGGCTGACGGTTGCCGGCGCGGCGCCCTACGACGTGGTCATCGGCGCCGACGTACGCGGAGAACTGGCCGGCTTACTCGGCGGCGCGGACCGGGTCGCGGTCATCCACGCACCGCCGCTGGCCGCGGTCGCCGCAGCGGTGGCGGACCAGCTGACCGGGCGCCAGGTCGAGCTGATCGAGGTACCCGACGGCGAAGCGGCGAAGACCTTGGCCGTGGCCGGCCAGTGCTGGGATGCCCTTGGCGCGGCCGGTTTCACCCGCACCGACGCGGTGGTCGGCGTCGGCGGTGGCGCGGTCACCGACCTGGCCGGTTGGGTGGCGGCGGCCTGGCTACGGGGTGTGCGGGTGGTGCACGTGCCGACCACGTTGCTTGGAATGGTGGACGCCGCCGTCGGTGGCAAGACCGCGGTCAACACCGCCGCCGGCAAGAACCTGGTCGGCGCCTTCTATCCGCCCGCGGGCGTGTTGTGCGACCTGAGCACGCTGAGCACCCTGCCCCGAGCGGACTACCTCGCCGGTCTCGCCGAAGTCGTCAAGGCCGGGTTCATCGCCGACCCGGTCATCCTCGACCTCATCGAGCGCGACCCGCAGGCCGCCAGCGACCCGACCGGCCCCGCCACCCACGAGCTGGTCGAGCGAGCCATCGCGGTCAAGGCCGACGTCGTGGGACGGGACCTGACCGAGTCCGGGCCGCGCGAGATGCTCAACTACGGCCACACGCTGGGGCACGCCATCGAGCGGCACGAGCACTACCGCTGGCGGCACGGCGACGCGGTCGCGGTCGGGATGATCTTCGCTGCCGCGTTGGGCCGTCACAGCGGTCGGCTGGATGCGGCGACGGCCGACCGGCACCGCGACGTCATCACCGCACTCGGCCTGCCCACGACGTACGCGGCCGACGCCTGGCCCCAGCTCGCCGACGCGATGCGGGTCGACAAGAAGACACGCGGACGCAGGCTGCGGTTTGTGGTGCTTGACGGGCTGGCGAAACCTGGCATCCTCGACGACCCAGAGCCGACACTTCTTGCGGCGGCGTACGCGGAGGTGGCGCGATGATCTGGGTGCTGAACGGCCCCAACCTCGGTCGGCTGGGGATCCGCGAGCCGGAGAAGTACGGCAAGACCTCCTACGCCGAGCTGGTCGAGCTTTGCCGGCAGACCGCGGCCGAACTGGGCACCGAGGTCGACGTTCGGCAGACCAACGCCGAGGCCGAGATGATCGGCTGGTTGCACGAGGCAGCCGACACCTCGACACCCGTGGCGCTCAACCCGGCCGGTTGGTCGCACTACTCGATCGCCGTCCGTGATGCGGTCGCGATGCGGACCGCACCGTTGGTCGAGGTGCACATCTCCAACATCCATACCCGCGAGGAGTTCCGGCACCATTCGGTGGTCTCCGCGGTGGCCGACGGGGTCATCGCGGGACTGGGCGTAACGGGGTACGCGCTCGCTCTGCGTTGGTTAGCTTCCCAGGCGCGCTGAGGATTGTCGGCTCCAAAGCGAAACCTGCTGGCGCCGCTGGTTCTGCTTGCCCTGATCTCGCTCGGAATCAGCGTGCACGTCGCGCTGCTCGCGCCGCCGTTGTGGGACAACGACGAACGCTCGCACGCCGCGTACGCCATCGAGGTGCTGCACGGGCACCTACCGACCATTGACACCCCGGTCCGTAACGACCCCGACCGCTACCCACAGATCGCGCACTCCCTGCACATTCAGCGTGACCAGGCGCACCGCGACATCTGGACCGCCAACCACCCGCCGCTGTACTACGTGATGTCCGCGCCATTCCTGGCCGGGGCCAACGCCATTGACCAGCCCGAGGACGGACTGCTGGCGATGCGGCTGCTCAACGCACTCGGTATGGCGGCCAGCGTTGTCCTCGTCGGCCTGCTTGCCGCCGAACTGGTGCCCTCGCGCCCCGAGGTGGCGGTCCTGGCCGCGACCTTCGCCGCCGGCTGCGTCACCGTTGCCCATCTCGGCGGCCTCATTCTCAACGATGGCCTGGCCGCGGCCGCATCGTCGGCGGCGTTGCTGCTCGCGGTCCGGGCGGTGCGGGACGGTCCGACGCCCCGGCGGTTGGTCGGGATCGCGCTGTTCGGCGCCGCCGCCGCGTCGTTGCGCGCACCCGGCGTGCTCGCGGTCGTCGTCGCCACGGTCGCGGTGCTCATCGCCGGCCGGCGGCACGGCCGCTCGTGGCTGCGCTCGCTCGGGATGGCGGGCATTGTTGGTGGCGTACCGGCGGCGGCCGCTGGTTGGTTCTACATCCGCAACATCGAGCTGTACGGCGATGTCGGTGCCACGACGGAGTTGTTGGAGAAGTTCCACCGGCACAGTCGTGGAACGCTGTTGCACGTTGCGCTCGATCCGGACCTGTACACGTTCCAGTTCCGGGAGCTGTGGGTCCGGCAGAACCTGGGCTGGCCCGGGCTTGCGTACGCGCCGGCGGTGATCCTCGGATTGGCCGCGTTCGGGCTGTTGGTGACCGGGATACGTGCGGTGCGCCGGTCCGGTCGCGCCAACGTGGTGCCATGGCTGCTGCTCATCGGGTACGGGCTCGCGGTCCAGGTCACCGTGATCACGTTCTACGAGAACGGCGGTACGGGGCACGTCCGGTATCTGATTCCGTCGCTGCCGCTGATTGGAACCGCGGCTGCGGTTGGTCTGCTCGGGCTGGTCCGTAGCGGCGCCGCGGGCCGCGGCCAATGGCCCGCGGTCGCGGTGCTCAGCCTGGTGCTGTTGGCGTTCGGTGGCGTAGTGCAGGTGCGCTCCAGCCGGCAGATTATGGACAGCAACCGGGTCCCGGGGTTGACCCAGTCCACAGTGGGCGGTGTCGCGCCGTGGATAGCGCTTGGGTTCGCGGCCGCGGCCGCGCTCTCGCTGCTCGCGGTGCTGATCCAACGCAGCCGTGGCATGAGGAGTTGGGGCCAGCGCGCCGACTACGAGCCGGCGGTAGCTAATGCGCGAGGCCCGGACAATCCAGGGTCATTCCCAATGCCGGGCGCCTGATCGCCCCGGATTTAGCCGCTGTGGGTCGCCGGAGTACGCGCTGGTTGTCGGGCTACGCAGGGTCGGCCGTCAGGTGGTGTTCTGCTGAAGCCGGCGCAGGATACGCAGCAGCGACTCGCGTTGGTTGTCTGACAGCCCGGCCAGCGCAGGGTGGTCGACCGCGATCCGGTCGGCGAGCCGTTGCCGCATCGCCAGCCCGGCATCGGTGAGCCGTACCCCTTTGACCCGGCGATCCTCGGCCGACTGCCGGGTAATCAGGCCGCGCGCCTCGAGCCGCGAAATCACCAACGTCACGTTGGACGGGTTGGCATGCAGTCGGGCCGCGACGGTCCGCATCGGGACGTCGTCGTCGGGTTCGAGCGCCTGCAAGGCCTTGGCCTCGGGGACGGTCAGCCCACACTCGGCGACTCTGGCATTGAACTGCGTCCATACCCGTACGACCAGAGCGCCGACGAGATCGACGATCTCGCGCGTCTGCGCGTCGACCTGGGCGACCTTTTCTGCCATCACATCAGTGTAGGGCGATGCGGGGTGTAACCATCCGGGCTCTCGCTCACTGTAATAGTGCTACGGTATAACTATCTTATCGACAGCGAAGAGTGAGACAAGCGGGCTCGGAACACGAGCCGGAAAAGGACGAGCGAGCCCGCGCGAGCAGTCGCGGCAAGCTATAGGCCGGTAAAAGTTCGAGTTTGAAGGCGACTGGCCCCGCGCGAGCATGAGCGGCAAGCCGCACCGGAAGGGCGACCCGCCCGAGCGCCGCATGGCACCAACGTCGCATGAGCCTCAAGCGAAAAGCCCGGAAAGGGACGGCCGTAAACAGGTGGGCAGCAATTGCGGTGAGCGATAAGCGCGGCTCGCCCTAAGCGCCGCCAACACCGAAAAGCCGGCCGACACCAACGATCACGGAAAAGCCGAAACGAGCGGAGAAATACGATGAAGCTAGGACTATCGTTCGCTGACTTCAGCGGCGCGCCCAGCCCGGATCGGATCGGGCCGGAACTCGCCGACGCGGCGGAGGTGGCCGAAGCGGCCGGCATCGACACGCTGTGGGTGATGGACCATTACTTCCAGATTCCCATGAACGGTCCGGCCGAGGATCCAATGCTGGAAGGCTATACGGCGCTGGCGTTTCTGGCCGGGCAGACCAGTCGGGTGCGGCTGGGCACGCTCGTCACCGGTGTGCATTACCGCCATCCAGGTCTCCTGGCCAAGATTGTGACCACTCTGGACGTGCTCTCCGGCGGCCGGGCCGTGCTGGGAATTGGTGCCGGCTGGAATGAGGAAGAGAGTCGCGGACTAGGCGTGCCGTTTCCCACCAGGGCCCAGCGATTCGAGCAGCTACGGGAGACGTTGGAGATCTGCCAACAGATGTGGTCCGGCGACGAGACCCCGTACATGGGAAAGCATTACCAACTCGACCGGCCGCTCAATTCCCCGCAGAGCCTGCAAAGGCCGCATCCGCCAATTCTGATCGGCGGCGGTGGGGAACGGAAAACGCTGCGGCTGGTGGCCGAGTTCGGCGATGCCTGCAACCTGTTCCCGAGCGAGGAAATCCCGCACAAGCTCGACGTACTGCGGCGGCACTGCGCCGATGTCGGGCGCGAGGAGAAAGAGATCGCCAAGACCTCGGTGCTGCTGGTCAAGGCCGGTGCGGACGGTCTGGCCGAAGCCGAACGGCAGCTGGCCTGGTTGGCTGGAATGGGAATCGACACGGTGTATCTCGGGGTCGAGGGACCGATCGAACAGCCGCGACTGGAGCGGCTCGTCGACGTCGCCGCCGCGTTGTAGGACGCTGTCCCGACCCGCCCGCCCGCGATACGGTCAGGGCATGCCTGACATGCACGCCGCGCGGCGGGATCGGTTGCGTCGATTACTGCAGGAACGGGCGCTCGACGCGGCCTTGGTGACCTCGCTGACGAACGTGCGCTACCTGACCGGATTCACCGGCTCCAACGCCGCATTGATCGTGGCGGCGGACGGTGCCGATCTGCTCGGCACTGACGGGCGGTACGCGATCCAGTCCGAACGCGAGGTGCCCGACGTCGAGCGGCTGATCGAGCGCAAGACGGTGGCGGCTCTCACCACGAAGCTGGCCGGTCGCGAGTCCATCGGCTATGAGTCCCATGTGGTCACCGTGGACGGCCTGGAGGCGATGCGGGACGGACTGCCCGGCGCGCGGTTGGTCAGCCTGGCCGAGGCGGTCGAGGAGCTACGCGCGATCAAGGACCCGGGCGAGATCGAACTCGTACGAACCGCCTGTGCGCTGGCCGATCGGGCCCTGGCCGAGTTGCTGGCCGAGGGCGGAATCCGGGCCGGTCGTACCGAGCGGGAAATCGGGCTGGACCTGGATTTCCGGATGCTCAAACTCGGTGCGGAGGCGCTGTCGTTCGAGACGATCGTGGCCAGCGGCCCGCACTCGGCCATCCCGCACCATTCGCCGACCGACCGGACCGTGCAGCGTGGTGACTTCCTGACCCTCGACTTCGGCGTGACGCATGAGGGCTACCACTCGGACATGACCCGTACGTATGTCATCGGCGAGCCGGCCGACTGGCAACGCGAGGTCTATGGGGTGGTGGCCGAGGCGCAGCGGATCGGCCGGGAGGCGTTGGCGGTCGGGGCCGATGTGGTCGCGGTCGACCGGGCCGCCCGGGACCTGATCGACTCGGCCGGGTACGCCGAAGCCTTCGGCCACGGCCTGGGCCACGGCGTCGGTTTGGAGATCCATGAGGCGCCCATGATGGGACCGACCGGCACGGGTACACTCAGCGGGCTCATGCCGGTCACCGTCGAACCTGGGGTCTATCTCGAGGGTCGCGGCGGGGTGCGGATTGAGGACACACTTGTTGTTCGGGCGGACGGGCCGCCCGACCTGCTCACCATGACACCCAAGGACCTCACGGTCCTACCGGCTCATTGACGGACTTTGTAGGAGAAGCTCAACCGTGGCCACCACCAACGACCTGAAAAACGGCATGACCCTCGATTTGGACGGTCAGCTGTGGAATGTCGTGTCGTTCCAGCACGTCAAGCCGGGCAAGGGCGGGGCGTTCGTCCGGACGACCCTCAAGAATGTCCTGACCGGGAAGGTCGTGGACAAGACGTTCAACGCCGGCGTAAAGGTCGAGACCGCGAACGTCGACAAGCGGACCATGACGTTCCTGTACCGCGACGCGGGCGACTTCGTGTTCATGGACGGCGAGACCTTCGAACAGGTCACGGTGCCCTCCGACACGGTCGGCGACGCGGCCAACTACCTGCTGGACAACGCCGAGGCAACGGTCGCGACCCACGACGCGGTGCCGCTGTACGTCGAGCTCCCGGCCAGTGTCGAGCTGACCATCGAGCAGACCGACCCCGGTCTGCAGGGCGACCGTTCCACCGGCGGTACGAAGCCGGCGACGCTGGAGACCGGTGCGGTCATCCAGGTCCCGCTGTTCGTCACCTCGGGCGAGAAGGTCAAGGTCGACACCCGCGACGGGCGCTACATCAGCCGCGTCTCGAGCTAGTCGGTATGGCTGCTCGGCGTAAAGCCCGGAAGCGCGCGCTGGACCTGCTCTACGAATCGGAGCTGCGCGGCCTCGATCCGGTGACCATGGTGGCCGAACGGGTGGCGTTGGCCAATCCACCGGTTCCCGAGTACGCGGTCAGTTTGATCGAAGGCGTCACCAAGGAACAGGCGCGCATCGACGAGGTGATCGCGATCTACGCCGAGGGCTGGACGCTGCCGCGGATGCCCGCGGTCGACCGAGGGCTGCTACGGATCGCGGTGTACGAATTGCTCTGGTGCGACGACGTACCGGATGCGGTGGCGGTCGATGAGGCAGTCGAGTTGGCCAAGGAGCTGTCCACCGACGATTCGCCCCGATTCATCAACGGGCTGCTCGGTCGGATCATGATGGCCCGCCCGACCGCCGGCGGCTGATTTCGCAATATCCTGGCCGGCTCATTTTCGAGCGGGCTGAGGCGTGATTCGCCGGCGGATTTCGTCTTGGTTTGGCGCGGCTGTACGACGGTGCGTCCCGCCGGTCCGGTTGTACGGGTTGTCCGGGCCGGTCAACGATCAGATCGCCGTTCCGGCCCGGCCGCCGCTATTCGTCCTCGGGTCCGCGCGCGTCGGCGGACAGCACCCGCCATTCGATCAGCTGCTCGGTGATGGCCGCGGGCGACATGTCGTAGATGATCGCCAACGACCGAAGGTCTTCGGCCCGGATGGAGAGGACCCGGCCGTTGTAGTCGCCGCGCTGGGTCTGGATCGCGGCGGCATAGCGGGCCAGTGGACCGGCCATTTCGGCCGGCAGCGTGCCCAGCCGTTCCAGGTCCAGCACGACCCGTTGGGTCGGCGCGCCCCCGGCCGAGGGGCGCGGGTCCGGCAGCAGTTCGCTGACCGGAACACCATAGAATTCGGCTAATTCGGCCAACTTTTGCACGGTGACCGCGCGGTCACCTCGCTCGTAGGACCCGACGACGACGGCCTTCCAACGCCCCTGCGATTTCTTCTCCACACCGTGCAGGGAAAGCCCCTGCTGGGTGCGAATCGCGCGCAGTCGTCCCCCGAGCGCCTTGGCGTACTCAGTGCTCATCGCCCGACTCTCCTCAGGTACTGATGATTGCTTGGTGTTCTCGTAGCTCGGCTCAAGGTCGCCTCCGCTCGCCGATCGCACCAGACGCCGGGCAAGTCAGCATGAGGCCAACCGCGCCGCTCGCCGAACAAGGCGATGCGCAGGGGCGCTTCGATGCTCACTGACCACTCACCTCGCCGCAACTTGAGTGCGAATAATGCTGATTCGGTCGGTCTTTCGGGCCGCGGAGGCGAACCTGGATTCACCATAGCGCTTGCGACTACGGAGCGTAACCATAAAGCGCGAACTCGGACCGGTCAATACACGATGTGTTGCCTGCGCCACATTTCTCTGTAACTACAGATGATGTCGTAGTGTCGTCGCTGCAACGCGGGATGGAATCAGCCGGACGTATCTGCCGCTTACCGTGTCTGATCAATTACAGGCGGTATTGACAGTGGGCGGAATCTCGGGCCCGGATACGAACCCAGCGCCGCCCGACTGCTAACGTCGAAGCGATCGACGTCCTTTAACGACCGTCCCGTGAGGCGGAGAAGGAGGTCTACCGGTGCCGCGCGCCCGAGACCAGCAAGCGGAATTCAGTCATTCCGTGGGTCAGCAGTCCGAAGCTTCCCAGGATTCCCGACAATTCTCCGGCCGCGAACTTCTTTCGTCGGCCGATGTGGGCCGGACCATCGACCGGATCGCCCACCAAATCCTTGAAAAAACCAGTGGTGCGGGCGATACCGCGCTGCTGGGAATTCCCACCCGCGGTGCGCCGCTGGCCCGCCGGCTGGCCGCCCGCATGCACGCGTTCGAACAGATTGACGTTCCGGTTGGATCGCTGGACGTCACGCTCTACCGCGACGATTTGCGGCTGCGCGGGGTCCGGGCGTTGGAGCCGACCTCCGAGCCGCCCGGCGGGATCGACGGCAAATTGGTCGTGTTGGTCGACGATGTGCTGTTCTCCGGCCGTACGGTCCGCGCCGCGCTCGACGCGATCGGCGAACTGGGGCGGCCGCGGGCGGTGCAGTTGGCGGTCCTGATCGACCGCGGTCACCGCGAACTTCCGATCCGGGCCGACTACGTCGGCAAGAACATTCCGACCGCGCTCGAGGCGACGGTGTCGGTGCTGCTGGCCGAGATCGACGACCGGGATGCGGTCCTGCTCGGCGAACCCCGACCCGAGCCGACCCGGCGCGCCGAGGGGGCGGACCGATGAGGCACCTGCTATCCACCGCCGATCTCGACCGCGACGAGGCGCTGCTGATCCTCGACACCGCCGAGCAACTGGCCCGGGTGGCGGCGCGGCCGGTCAAGAAGCTGCCCACGTTGCGCGGTCGCACCGTCGTGAATCTTTTCTACGAGGACTCCACCCGGACCCGGATCTCCTTCGAGGCGGCGGCAAAACGACTGTCGGCGGACGTCATCAACTTCTCGGCCAAAGGGTCCAGCGTGTCCAAGGGGGAGAGCCTCAAGGACACCGCGATGACCCTGGAGGCGATGGGCGCCGATGCGGTCGTCGTCCGGCACCCGGCCTCCGGTGCACCGCACCGGCTCGCGGCCAGCGGCTGGATCGGCGGCGCGGTCGTCAACGCCGGTGACGGCACACACGAGCATCCGACCCAGGCCCTGCTGGACGCGTTCACGATGCGCCGCCGGCTCAGCAGCGGTCGTGGTGATCTGGCCGGCGCGCGGGTGGCGATCGTCGGCGATGTGCTGCATAGCCGGGTCGCCCGCTCGAACGTGCTGCTGCTGAACACCCTGGGCGCGAAGGTCACATTGGTCGCACCGCCGACGCTGCTGCCGGTCGGGATCGAGCAGTGGCCGTGCAACATCAGCTTCGACCTGGATGCCGTACTGCCGGACTGCGACGTGGTGATGATGCTGCGGGTGCAGGCCGAGCGGATGAACGACGCGTTCTTCCCGACGACCCGCGAGTACGCCCGCCGGTACGGCCTTGATGCCGCCCGGGTCGGGCGGCTGCCGGAGCACTCGATCGTGATGCATCCCGGCCCGATGATCCGCGGTATGGAAATTACGCCCGAGGTGGCCGATTCGGCCCGCTCGACGATCGTGGAGCAGGTGACTAACGGGGTAAGTGTGCGGATGGCTGTGCTGTACCTGTTGTTGGGCGGCAGTCCGGAGCTGCCGACCGTTCCGGGAATGGAGTTGGAGTGACGGTCCTGATTCGGGGCGCCCGCCCGTACGGCGAGGAGCCGACCGACCTGCTGCTACGGGACGGCGTGATCGCTGAGATCGGCGCCGGGTTGAGCGGCGATGAGACCGTCGAGGCGGACGGTCTGGTCGCATTGCCCGGTCTGGTCGATCTGCACACGCACCTGCGCGAACCGGGCCGTGAGGATGCCGAGACCGTCGAGACCGGCAGCCGCGCCGCGGCCTTGGGCGGGTTCACCGCGGTGCACGCGATGGCCAATACGGACCCGGTGGCCGACACCGCCGGTGTGGTCGAGCAGGTCTTCCGCCTGGGCCGGGAGGCCGGGCTGGTCGATGTACGGCCGGTCGGCGCGGTCACGGTCGGGCTGGCCGGGAAACGGTTGGCCGAGCTTGGCGCGATGGCCGATTCCGCCGCCGGAGTCCGGGTCTTCTCCGACGATGGCAACTGCGTCTCGGACGCCGTACTGATGCGCCGCGCGCTGGAGTACGTCAAGGCGACCGACGGCGTCATCGCCCAGCACGCGCAGGAGCCGCGGCTGACCGAGGGCGCGCAGATGAACGAGGGCGAGCTGGCCGGAATGCTCGGCCTGCGCGGCTGGCCGGCGGTGGCCGAAGAGGCGATCATCGCCCGCGATGTCCTGCTGGCCCAGCACGTCGGCTCCCGGCTGCACATCTGCCACGTGTCGACGGCCGGGTCGGTGGAGATCCTGCGCTGGGCCAAGGCCCGCGGCTGCCAGGTCACCGCCGAGGTCTGCCCGCACCACCTGCTGCTGACCGATGAACGGGCGACCAGCTACGACCCGGTGTTCAAGGTCAACCCACCGCTGCGTACCGCCGAGGACGTACAGGCGCTGCGGGACGGCCTGGCCGACGGCACCATCGACATCGTCGCCACCGACCATGCGCCGCACACCCCGGAGACCAAGGACTGTGAGTGGGATGCGGCCTCGCCCGGCATGCTCGGGCTGGAGCAGGCGCTGGGCGTGGTGATCGAGACGATGGTCCGCCCGGGTCGGCTGGACTGGCGCGGCGTGGCCGAACGGATGTCGGTGCTGCCGGCGCGTATCGGCCGGGTCGCCGACCACGGCCGGCAGCTCGCGGTCGGGTCGCCCGCCAACCTGACGCTGGTCGATCCGGACGCCTCGGTCGTGGTCGAGCCGTCGGCGTTGGCCAGTCGCGGCCGCAACACCCCGTACGCCGGGATGACGTTGCCGGGCCGGGTGGTCGCGACGTTCCTGCGGGGCGAACCGACCGTGCTGGATTCGAAGGCGGTCAAGTGACTTCCGCGAGCGACGGCTTGCCTAGCAAGCAAAACGGTAGGGCTCTGCTCGTACTGGAAGATGGTCGGTCGTTCGTCGGGGAGTCGTACGGCGCCGAAGGCGAGACCTTCGGCGAGGCGGTTTTCAACACCGGCATGACCGGATATCAGGAGACGCTCACCGACCCCTCGTACTACGGCCAGGTGGTGGTGCAGACCGCGCCGCACATCGGCAATACCGGCATCAACGACGAGGATCCGGAATCCCGGCAGATCTGGGTCGCGGGTTATGTCGTACGGGATCCGGCCCGGCGTCCGTCGAACTGGCGCTCGGTGCGTACGTTGGACGAGGAATTGGTACGGCAGGGAATCGTCGGGATTTCCGGTATCGACACCCGGGCCTTGACCCGGCATTTGCGCGAACGCGGCGCGATGCGGGTCGGCATTTCGACGGTTGAGCTGGATCCGGTTGCCTTGCGGGAACGGGTTCTGGCCGCACCGTCGATGGTCGGAGCCGACCTCGCCGGCTCGGTCACCACGCCACAGTCCTATGTGGTCCCGGCGATCGGGGAACGGCGATTCACCGTGGCCGCGCTGGATCTGGGCATCAAGTCGATGACGCCGCACCGGATGGCGCAGCGCGGAATCGAAACCCACGTGCTGCCGCTGTCGTCCACAGTGGACGACATTCTGGCGGTGGCGCCGGACGGGGTTTTCCTGGCCAATGGTCCGGGTGATCCCTCGACTGCGGACCATGCGGTGGAATTGACCCGGGCGGTGCTGGATCGGCGGATTCCGTTGTTCGGCATTTGTTTCGGTAATCAGGTGCTCGGCCGGGCGCTGGGATTCGGGACGTACAAATTGCGGTACGGGCACCGCGGCATCAACCAACCAGTGGCCGACCGGTCCACCGGCAAGGTGGAGATCACCGCGCACAATCACGGTTTCGCGGTCGACGCGCCGCTGGACCGGGTCAGCGAAACCCCTTATGGCAAGGCCGAAGTCAGCCACGTCTGCCTCAACGACGACGTCGTGGAGGGGTTGCGGTGTCTGGACGTACCGGCGTTCTCGGTGCAATACCACCCCGAGGCGGCCGCCGGTCCGCACGATGCCGGCTATTTGTTCGACCGATTCGCCGAGTTGATGGGAGGCGACAGCAAGTGAGCATCGCAGCCGAGCGAAGCGAGGCGAGGAGCGGAGCGAGCGCGGAGCCGACCAATCCAATATTGCAGGAGCCACGCTGATGCCGAAGCGCACCGATATCCAGCACGTCATGGTGATCGGCTCCGGGCCGATCGTCATCGGCCAGGCCTGCGAATTCGACTATTCCGGTACGCAGGCGTGCCGGGTGTTGCGCAGCGAAGGACTGCGGGTCAGCCTGGTTAATTCGAACCCGGCCACGATCATGACCGACCCCGAGTTCGCTGATGCAACCTACGTAGAGCCGTTGACACCAGAATTCGTCGAGCAGGTCATCGCGGCCGAACAGCCGGATGCGTTGCTGGCGACCCTGGGCGGGCAGACCGCGCTGAATATCGCGGTCGCGTTGCACGAACGCGGTGTGCTGGAAAAGTACGGCGTCGAGCTGATTGGCGCCGACATCGACGCGATCGGCCGCGGTGAGGACCGCCAGCAGTTCAAGGACATCGTGCGCCAGGTCGGCGGCGAAGTGCCCGACAGCGCGGTCTGCCACTCGCTGGATGAGGTACTGTCCACTGTGGAGCGTTTGCATTATCCGGTCGTGATCCGGCCCTCGTACACGATGGGCGGCGCTGGTTCCGGTATGGCGCACGACGAGGAGTCGCTGCGCCGACTGGCCGGCGCGGGCCTGGCCGCGAGCCCGGTACACGAGGTGCTGGTCGAGGAGAGCGTGCTCGGTTGGAAGGAATACGAGCTCGAGCTGATGCGGGACCGGGGCGACAACGTCGTGGTCGTCTGCTCGATCGAGAACATCGACCCGATGGGTGTCCACACTGGAGATTCGGTCACCGTCGCCCCGGCGCTCACCCTGACCGACCGGGAATACCAGCGGATGCGGGACCTCGGCATCGACGTGCTGCGAGCCGTGGGCGTTGACACCGGCGGCTGCAATATCCAGTTCGCGGTACACCCACAGACCGGCCGCCTCGTGGTCATCGAAATGAATCCGCGGGTGTCGCGTTCGAGCGCGCTGGCCAGTAAAGCGACCGGATTTCCGATCGCGAAGATCGCGGCCCGGCTGGCGATCGGCTACACGCTCGATGAAATCCGTAACGACATCACCGGCGAGACCCCGGCCTCGTTCGAGCCGGCGCTGGACTACGTGGTCGTGAAGGCGCCGCGGTTCGCGTTCGAGAAATTCCCGGGCGCCGACGCCGAATTGACCACCACGATGAAATCCGTCGGCGAGGCAATGTCGCTCGGCCGCAATTTCACCGAGGCGCTGGGCAAAGCGCTGCGTTCCTTGGAAACCAAGGCGGCCAGCTTCTGGACCGTGCCCGACCCGGCCGGCGCCACCAAAGAATCCACTGTTGAGGCGTTGAAAACGCCGCACGACGGGCGACTGTACACAGTGGAACGCGCGCTGCGGCTCGGCGCGAGCGTCGAGGAAGTGAGCGAAGCCAGCGGGATCGATCCGTGGTTCGTCGACCAGATCGCATCGCTGGTCGAGCTGCGGACCGAGCTGCTGGACGCGCCGGCGTTGACCGCGCAACTGCTACGGAAAGCCAAGCGGGCCGGGCTTTCGGACCGCCAGGTTGCCGCGTTGCGCCCGGAACTGGCCGGCGAGGACGGGGTCCGGACGCTGCGGCACCGGCTCGGCATCCGCCCGGTGTTCAAGACCGTTGACACCTGCGCGGCCGAATTCGCCGCCAGCACCCCGTACCACTACTCCTCCTATGACGAGGAGAACGAGGTCGCGCCGCAGCCGGACCGGCCCAAGGTGCTGATCCTGGGCAGCGGGCCCAACCGCATCGGGCAGGGCATCGAATTCGACTATTCCTGTGTGCACGCGGCGATGACGTTGCGCGACGCCGGCTACGAGACCGTCATGGTCAACTGCAACCCCGAGACCGTCTCGACCGACTACGACACCTCGGACCGGTTGTACTTCGAACCGCTGACGGCCGAGGACGTGCTGGAGGTCGTACACGCCGAACGCGCCTCGGGCACGGTCGCCGGCGTGATCTGCTCGCTCGGCGGGCAGACGCCGCTCGGCCTGGCCCAGCGGCTGAAGGACGCCGGCGTGCCGATCCTCGGTACGCAGCCGGAGGCGATCCACCTGGCCGAGGAGCGCGGCGCCTTCGGCCGGCTGCTGACCGAGGCCGGGCTGCCGGCGCCAGCCCACGGCACCGCGACCTCGTACACCGAGGCGCGGGCGATCGCCGAGCGGATCGGGTACCCGGTCCTGGTGCGACCGTCCTATGTACTCGGTGGGCGCGGGATGGAGATCGTCTACGACGACGGCACGCTCGGCGACTACATCGGCCGGGCCACCGAGGTTTCCCCGGAGCATCCGGTCCTGGTCGACCGGTTCCTGGAGGACGCGATCGAGATCGACGTGGACGCGCTCTACGACGGCACCGAGCTGTACCTCGGCGGCGTGATGGAGCACATCGAGGAGGCCGGCATCCACTCCGGCGACTCGGCCTGCGCGCTGCCCCCGATCACGCTCGGAGTGGAGGACATCGCCCGGGTGCGCCGCTCGACCGAGGCGATCGCCGCGGCGGTGGGCGTACGCGGACTGATCAACATGCAGTACGCGCTCAAGGACGAGGTGCTGTACGTACTGGAGGCGAACCCGCGCGCGTCCCGTACCGTGCCATTCGTGTCGAAGGCGACCGCGGTCTCGCTGGCGAAGTCCGCGGCCCGGATCGCCCTGGGTGCCACGATCGCGCAGCTGCGCTCCGACGGCCTGCTCCCACAAACCGGTGATGGCGGCGTACTACCGGAGAACGCGGCGACCGCGGTCAAGGAGGCGGTGCTGCCGTTCCATCGGTTCCGCACGACCGAGGGCCACGGCGTCGACACGATCCTCGGCCCGGAGATGAAGTCGACCGGCGAGGTGATGGGTGTCGACGACTCCTTCGGCACCGCGTTCGCCAAGTCGCAGGCCGCGGCCTACGGTTCGCTGCCGACCTCCGGCCGGTTGTTCGTCAGCGTGGCCAACCGGGACAAACGCGCCCTGATCTTCCCGGTGAAGCGGCTGGCCGATCTGGGCTTCGAGGTGCTGGCGACCGCCGGTACGGCGCACGTGTTGCGCCGGCACGGGGTCGACACGAAGATCGTCCGCAAGTTCAGCGAGGGCCCGGACAACTGCGTTGAGCGTATTCTTTCCGGCGACGTCGACCTCGTCATCAACACCCCGTTCGGCTCGCCGGGCAACTCCGGTCCGCGGTTGGACGGCTACGAGATCCGGACAGCCGCGGTGAGTGCGGGCATTCCCTGCCTGACCACGGTTCAGGCTGCGGCAGCATGTGTGCAGGGGATCGAGGCGCTGTTGGCTGGGGACGTCGGCGTCCGGCCGCTGCAAGAGATGCATGCGGCTCTGGCTCGTCAGTGGGGAGGTCGGTCCTGATGCGACCGGTGCAGGTACGCGGCGAGGTGCTCTCGCGTAAGCGGCTGGGTGCCTACCACCTGCTGACGCTCGTCGCGCCGGGCATCGGGGAGACGGCTCGGCCCGGCCAGTTCGTGGCGGTTGCGGTCGGTGGTACCCGCACCGGCATGTTGCTGCGCCGGGCGTTCGCGATCCACACCGCGTCGCCAGCCGGGGTGTACGGCGGGACGGTCCAGTTCGCGGTCGACGTACACGGCCCGGGTACCGCCTGGATCGCCGAGTTGCGACAGGGCGACCCGGTTGACGTCGTAGGTCCGTTGGGCATGCCGTTCCGGCTGCCGGCCCGGCCGGTGCCGGCGGTGCTGGTCGGCGGTGGGTACGGCAGCGCGCCGTTGCTCCCGTTGGCCGAGGCGCTGCGGGCCCGGGACTGCCGGGTCGACGTGGTCCTCGGTGCGGCCACGGCCGAGCGGATCTTCGCCGAGCTCGACCTCAAGCGCGCCTCCACCAGCCTGCGGGTCACCACCGACGACGGCAGCGCGGGCAAGCGGGGCGTGGTCACCGACGTACTGCCCGACGTGATCGAGAAGGCCAAGGCCGGGGTGGTGTACGCCTGCGGTCCGATGCCGATGCTGAAGGCCTGCGCCGAGGTGGCCGAGTCGTACGGCATCGCCTGCCAGGTCGCGGTCGAGGAGTCGATGGCGTGCGGCATTGGGGTGTGCATGACCTGCGTGCTGCCGATCGTCGGTGACGACCAGGTGACCCGGATGCTCCGGTCGTGTGTGGAGGGTCCGGTGTTCGCCGCCGAGCGGGTCCGGTTCGATGACATCGGCACCGTTCCGGTTGACGCGCTGGGCGCGGGCTCGATGGACATATCAGCCGGAGCGACGTGACGACCGATAACAGCAACACGGGGAGGGGGACCGCAGTGTCCGCAGGAGTGCCAGAAGCGATCATGGGCGAGCTGCCCGAGGTCGATATGGCCACCGACCTGGCGTCCTTCCGCGCCGCCAACCCGGTCTTCACCGCCTCCGGTTGCGCGGCCGCCGGGCGGGAGCTGCACCAGTTCTTCGATGTCGCCGAACTCGGCGGCGTCGTCACCAAGTCGGTGATGCGGCGCCCGCGTGCCGGCCGGCCGACACCGCGCATGGCCGAGACGCCCTCGGGCATGCTCAATTCGATCGGCCTGCAGGGCCCGGGGATCGAGGCGTTCTGCGACCACGACCTGCCGTGGCTGGCCGACCGCGGCGCCAAGGCCGTGGTCAGCATCGCCGGCGGGCACGTCGAGGACTACCGGATGCTGGCGCGCCGGCTGCGCGATGAGCCCGGCGTGGCGATGATCGAGGTCAACATCTCGTGCCCGAACGTGGAGGACCGCGGTCAGGTTTTCGCCTGCGATCCGTGGGAGGCCTCCCGGGTGATCCGGGCGGTACGGGGCGAGCTGACCGGCCGGATTCCGATGTTCGCCAAGCTGTCGCCGGACGTCACCGACATCGTGGAGATCGCCAAGGCCTGCGTCGACGCCGGCGCCGATGGCCTGTCGATGATCAACACGACGCTGGGCATGGTCATCGACACCGAGACAATGCGCCCGCAACTCGGCGGCGGCACCGGCGGGCTGTCCGGACCGGCGATCCGGCCGATCGCGGTGCGCTGCGTCTGGCAGGTGCACCAGGCGATGCCGTACATCCCGATCCTGGGCATGGGCGGGATCATGACCGGCGAGGACGCGCTGGAGTTCATCCTGGCCGGCGCCTCCGCGGTCTCGGTCGGTACGGCCGTGTTCCACGACCCGAGCGCGCCCATCCGGGTGCTGTACGAGCTGCGGGAAGCGTTGGCACGTAGGGGTTTCCGCCGCGTCACGGATGCGATCGGGTACGCGCACCGGCCGGTCGAGCCGAGTGTCGTCGGGGTCCGCGAGATCGGCCCGAGTGAGGAAGTGCCGACCGCTGAGGAGTTGGAGGCGGTCGCGCGGGCCGATCGGGCCGAAGAGGCTCAGCCACTGGGCGAGTCCGGTGAGCAGGCCGCTGATGCCGAGGCGCTCGGTGAGCCGGCGGTACGGGTGCGGTCAACCCCTCGGGCCGCGTCAGTCGCATGGGCCGACCCGGACGCTCCGGTTGAAGAGGCTCAGCCACTGGGCGAGTCGGGTGAGCAGGCCGCTGATGCCGAGGTGCTGGGTGAGCCGGCGGTACGGGTGCGGTCAACCCCGCGGGGGGAATCGACCGCTCGGGCTGAATCAGCCGCCGCGGATGCTCCAGCCGACCTCCCGAAGGTCGACCGCAAGCGGTCCGATGACGAGACCAGACCGGTCCCGACGACGGGCCTGCGGGTGGCGGCCACGCCGCACCCGGAGTCGGTCGACGAAGCGGGCGAGCTGGCCGACGAGATGGCCGAGAGCGAAGCGATGGCCGACGCCGGCCTGGACGATGGCTTGGAAGACGACAGCGATTCAGCGGATGCCGCCCGGGCGTCGCGATCGACGGGACGCGGCTGATGGCGGACACGTTCGCCGAACGGCTGGCCGGGCGACTGAGCGACCGGGGCCCGTTGTGCGTCGGGATCGACCCGCACGCCTCGCTGCTGCAGCGGTGGGGACTGACCGACGACGCGGCCGGGCTCGACCGGTTCGCCAGCACCATCGTCGATGCGCTGGCCGGCGAGGTGGCTGTGCTCAAGCCGCAGTCGGCGTTCTTCGAACGGCACGGCTCGGCCGGCATCGCGGTGCTGGAACGGACCGTGGCGCGCGCCCGCGCGGCCGGCGCGGTCGTGATCCTGGACGTGAAGCGGGGCGACATCGGCAGCACCGCGGCCGGGTACGCGCAGGCGTACCTCGACCGCACCGGCCCGCTGGCGGCCGACGCGATCACCGCCAGTCCGTACCTCGGCTACGGCTCGCTGCGCCCGATGATCGACGCCGCGGTGGCCGCTGACGCCGGCCTGTTCGTACTGGCCATGACCTCGAACCCGGAAGGCGCGACCGTGCAACGGGCGGTCGGCGCGGAAGGGCGCACGGTGGCGCAGCAGATCGTGGCCGACGCCGCGGCCGACAACGCCGATGCCCGGCCGTTCGGCCCGATCGGCGTCGTCGTGGGTGCGACCGTGGGCGAACTCGACCTCGACCTGAGCGCGCTGCACGGACCGGTGCTCGTACCCGGCCTGGGTGCGCAGGGTGGTACGCCGGCCGACCTCCGGCGGCTCTTCGGCGGACTGCCGGGCATCGTCCCGTCGGCGTCCCGGTCGGTGCTGGCCGAGGGCCCGGAACCGGCGGCGCTGCTGGCCGCGGCCCGCCGGCAGATCGACGAACTGCGCGCGGCCGGCCTCTAGGTCGAGGGCGGTCCGGCGTCGATCCGTTTCAGCAGGGTCGACTCACCCGACCCGCGCTCCAGGTCCCACCACGACTCCACCCACCAGGTCGCGCCGGCCTGCGCCCACACAAGCGGGTCGGTGCTCGTCATCGTGCGGAACCCGCCGTAGCTGTCGGCCTCCAGCACCACGTCGTAGCCCTCGACCGGCAGTCCCGCGGCCGCCCGCAACGCCAACACCCGCGCCACCAACCCGGCTAACTCGTCGGGCGTATCGGCCTTGTCCCGTTGCTCGTCGCCGACCACCTGTGGGATCAGACCGTCCCAGCGGGCGGCCCGCGCGAGCGACGGCTGACGGTCCCGGCCGGGCACCCACGCGCCCACCATCCACACCGGCGGGCGCGGTTGCTGCACCGGTGGCGGCGGTACGGAGAACGTCGTCGGCCGCGCCTGGTAATGCTTGCCGGTGAAGCTGTACGGCTGGCCACGCATCAGGCCGCTGTAGATCTCCAGACATTCCTCGAGCAGCTCGACCCGGACCCGCCGCCCCTCGTCCTGCTCGAACGCGAGCCAGCCATCGTGCAGCGCGCCGAGTCCGGCGCTGAGGATGGCCCGGCCGCCGGAGAGACGGTCGACCGTGCCGACCCGGCTGGCCAGATCCCACGGTTTGATCCGGGAGACCGGCGTGAGCAGGGTGCCCAGCCCGATGCGTTCGGTCCGCATCGCGGCAGCGGTCAGGGCGATCCAGGCGTCCACGCCCCAGACGATCTCGGCCAGGAACACCGCATCCCAGCCGGCCGCCTCGGCCCGAGCGGCGTACTCGGCGATGTCAGCGGCATCGCCAAACGGAAGAACCACACCACATTTCATGGCCGGCACAGTAGAAGCGGCGACCGACAGTTCTGTGGCTGCACTCAGCCGCGGTAGCCACCCGGAGGCATCGGGCCGACCGACCGCACCCGCGGCCCGAGCAGCGCGGCCAGCACCAGGCAGGCCGATCCGGCCAGGATCATCCATGCGCCCGGCCCGACGTTGCTGGGCTTGCCGTCGTAGAACGCCCACAAGCCCCAGCCGTGCAGGCACAGGAACGCGAACTGAAGGATGGTCGCGGTGATCCGGACCGGACGCAGCTTGCCGTCCTCCCGCCAGGCCAGGTTGGCCCAGGCCCCGAAGGTCCAGTACGCCGAGCGGCGCGAGCGGACCCGACCCAGCGACCACATCGTGGCCTCGTAGGTGCCGATCACGGCCAGGAACATCCCGAAGCCGATCACGTAAATCCAGCTGATGAGTGGCTGGAAATCAGAGGGCGCGTCGGTGTGCTTGGCCGCGGCGAAGATCGTGGTGAACTTCAGGTCGCCGCCGTGCCGTTCCCAACTGACCGCGAGGAACCCCAGGCAGAACAGCACCGCCGCCGCGAGCACCGGGATCAGCCCGAAGCCGGGTCCGGGTTGCGGCCGTCCGGCCGGCGGACCCGGTTGCGGCCAGCCCGGCTGACCCCAGCCCTGCTGCGGTGGATACGGGCCGCCCGGCATCGGCTGCCAACCGGCCGCGGGTGGCTGACCCCAGCCCGGCTGCGGTGCCGGCGTACCCGACCAGCCGGGTCCGGGCGGCGGCCCCTGCCAGTTCGGTTCGGCCGGTGGCCAGTTCGGTTCGGCCGGTGGCCGGCTCGCATCAGCCTGCGGCCAGTTCGGATCAGCGGGCGGCCGGTTCGGGTCGGGCAGCATGAGGGTCGCGTCGTCCGCTGGCTGGGCGGGATCGACTGCGGGCCAGCCCGGTTCGTTCGGCGGACGCGACTGTGGTGACTGAGGTGAGTTCATCGGCGAGGATGGTAAACGATTATTTATCGGACACCTACCCAGACCACCCGAGATGTCAGAGAACGAGCAATTCGCACCGCTGGTCGCCGGGCACGACCGGCGCGGACGTCGACCAGCCGGCAGGTATGGTCGGCCGGTGAACGATGTCTGGATGTCCGTGGCTGAACTGGCGGAAGTGGAACGGGTTGTGCTGCTGGACGTTCGGTGGGCGCTGGGCGATCCGAACGGGCATGCGCACTATCTTGAGGGCCATCTGCCCGGCGCGGTCTACGTCGACCTGGACACCGAGTTGGCGGCGCCGCCGAGCGCAGCCGCCGGCCGGCATCCGTTGCCGAAGCTGGGCGATCTGCAGAGCGCGGCGCAGAGATGGGGCATCCGGACCGGCGACCTCGTGGTGGCGTACGACGACTGGAACGGCATGGCGGCGGCCCGGGCCTGGTGGCTGCTGCGGTGGGCCGGCCACGACCTGGTACGACTGCTCGATGGCGGGCTCGCGGCCTGGCGGGCTGCCGGCCGGCCGGTCGAACCAGGCGAGGTGATCCCGAAGCCGGGAGATGTCGAGCTGACCGGCGATGCCATGCCCGTACTCGACGCCGATGCCGCGGCCGATCTGGCTCGTACCGGTGTGCTGCTGGACGCCCGGGCCGGAGAGCGGTACCGCGGCGAGACCGAGCCGATCGACCCGCGCGCCGGGCACATTCCGGGTGCCCGCAGCGCGCCGACGGCCGACAACCTGGCGGCCGGGCAGCTCAAGCCCGCGGCCGAGCTGGCCGACCGGTTCGCTGCCTTGGGCATAACACCCGGGCAGAGCGTCGGCGTCTATTGCGGATCGGGCGTGACGGCGGCCCATGAGGTCGCGGTGCTGGCCGGTCAGGGGATCGCCGCAGCGCTGTATCCGGGGTCGTGGTCGCAGTGGTCGGCGGACCCGGACCGTCCCGCGGCGACCGGCGCCGAACCGGGCTGAGACGTAGCTGACCCCGGCCACGGCCTGTCGCGCTGGACGACTGCAGACGTTCGCCCCGGGGTTGCGTTAGGTTGCAGAGACACTGTTCTACAACGTGCGAGGTGACGACGCGTGGGTCTGCCGTCTTTGACCGCTGAGCAGCGAGAGGCCGCGCTGGAGAAAGCCGCGGCGGCTCGCCGTACGCGGGCCGCGCTCAAGGAGCGGCTGAAGCGCAATGGCACGTCGCTTTCGGAAGTGCTGGCCGCTGGTTCCACCGACGAGGTGATCGGCAAGATGCGGGTGTCCGAGGTCATCGAGTCGATGCCGGGCGTGGGCAAGGTCCGCGCCGCCAAGATCATGGAGCGACTCGACATCGCTCCGACCCGGCGGCTGCGCGGCCTGGGGGTCAACCAGCGCAGCGCGCTCGAGCGTGAGTTCGCAGACGGCGACTGAGCGGTGGCGCACCTGACGGTTCTTGCCGGGCCGACCGCCGTCGGCAAGGGGACGGTCTCGGCCCGGGTCCGGGCGCGCCATCCCGAGGTGTGGCTGTCGGTTTCGGTCACCACCCGGCGGCCGCGGCCGAGCGAGATCCCCGGCGTTCACTACATCTTCGTCGACGACGCCGAGTTCGACCGCATGGTCGCGCAGGGGGAGTTGCTGGAGTGGGCCGTGATTCACGGCGCCGCCCGGTACGGCACACCGCGGGCGCCGGTCGAGCGGGCGTTGGCCGAGGGCCGGCCGGCGCTGCTGGAGATCGACCTGCAGGGCGCCCGCCAGGTGCGCGAGGCGATGCCCGACGCGTTGTTCGTCTTTCTTGCCCCGCCCAGTTGGGAGGAGCTGGTCCGCCGCCTGGTGGGCCGGGGTACCGAGGATGCGGCCGAGCGGGAACGCCGGCTGGCTACCGCCCGGGTCGAGCTCGCGGCCAAGCCGGAGTTCGACAAGGTCGTGGTCAACGGCGACGTCGAGCAGGCCGCCGAGGAGTTGGTAGCATTGATGACGAATCCCATACGGTGCCGCGCCCCGAAGAAGCAGGACAGGTCGGGGCATTCGGTGCGACATTGAAGAAGGCTGGCAGCTGTTGTCTGGATCCGTCTCCACCCCTGAGGGCATCACGAACCCTCCGATCGACGACCTGCTCACGCACGCGAGCTCCAAGTACGGCTTGGTGATCTACGCGGCCAAGCGGGCCCGGCAGATCAATTCGTACTACAGCCAGCTCGGTGAGGGTCTGCTCGAGTACGTCGGCCCGCTGGTCGAGACCGCGCCGCAGGAGAAGGCGCTCTCGATCGCATTGCGCGAGATCGACGCCGGCCTGCTGAAGGCCGAGCAGATCGAAGGCTGAGCCACCGTTGACCGCGCGGGTGCCCGCAGCCGGAGTTTGGCTGGGGCGCCGTGTCGCGTGTTGAACCTGCGCGCATCGTCCTCGGCGTCGCCGGGGGGATCGCCGCATACAAAGCCGCTGAGCTGCTGCGCCGGCTGACCGAAGCCGGGCATTCGGTACGGGTCGTACCGACCGAGAACGCGCTCAGCTTCGTCGGCGCGCCGACGTGGGCCGCATTGTCCGGCCAGCCGGTCGCCACCGACGTCTTCACCGATGTGCACCAGGTCCCCCATGTCCGGCTCGGCCGGGAGGCGGACCTGCTCATCGTCGCGCCCGCGACCGCTGACCTGCTGGCCCGGGCCGCCGCCGGTCGCGCCGACGATCTGCTCACCACCACGCTGCTGACCGTCACCGCGCCGGTGTTGTTCGCCCCCGCGATGCACACGGAGATGTGGCAGCACCCCGCCACCCAGGCCAACGTGGCCACGCTGCGGTCCCGCGGTGCGATCGTGCTCGAGCCTGCGGTCGGACGGCTCACCGGCCCGGATACCGGCAAGGGCCGGTTGCCTGAACCGGACGCGATCGCCGCGGTCGCCCGGCGGTTGTTGGTGCGCGGACCGCAGGCGCCGGATCTGGCCGGCCGGCGGGTCGTCGTCAGCGCCGGCGGTACCCGCGAGCACCTGGACCCGGTCCGGTTTCTGGGCAACAACTCCTCCGGCAAACAGGGGTACGCGTTCGCGGCCACGGCCGTCGCACGGGGCGCCCAGGTCACGGTGGTGGCGGCGAATGTCACCCTGCCGGATCCGGCCGGTGTTGACGTCGTCCGCGTCGTCTCGACCGAGGACATGCGCGATGCCGTACTGGCCGTCGCCCCGGCCGCCGATGTGGTGGTGATGGCGGCCGCGCCGGCCGACTTCCGGCCGGCGACGTACCAGGCCTCGAAGATCAAGAAGACGGACGCGGAACCCGAGCCGCTGGCGTTGGTTCGTACCCCCGATGTCGCGGCGGCGGTCGGGGCGAGCAAACCGGCCGGAACGCAGCTGGTCATCTTCGCCGCCGAGACCGACGATGTGCTGGCCAACGCCAAGAGCAAACTGGAACGTAAGAACGCCGACTTCGTGGTCGCCAACGATGTGTCCGGCGGTCAGGTGTTCGGCGCCGACGAGAACACCGCTACCGTCATCGGGTCCGACGGGTCAGTGACCGAAATCTCCCAAGCCGCGAAAGAAGACCTGGCTGACGCGGTGTGGGACCTCGTTATCGGTCGACTCGCAACCAGGGAGTGAACCTCCGGTAGGGGACTGCCGGGTAGACTCCGCCGCAACATTGCCCATCGTCATTGTCCATCCCCGCCGAAACTCTCGGCCCGAGCAACCCCAGGAGAGCCGTGTCCCGGCGCCTTTTCACGTCCGAATCCGTGACCGAGGGTCACCCCGACAAGATCGCTGACGCAATCAGCGACTCGATCTTGGATGCTCTGCTCGCGCAGGACCCGAAGAGTCGCGTCGCAGTCGAGACCTTGATCACCACCGGCCAGGTGCACGTTGCCGGTGAGGTCACCACGGAGGCCTACGCCGACATTCCGACGATTGTCCGCGAGCGCATCCTGGCGATCGGCTACGACTCGTCGAAGAAGGGTTTCGACGGCGCGTCCTGTGGCGTCAGCGTCTCAATCGGCTCCCAGTCCCCGGACATCGCGCAGGGCGTCTCCTCGGCGTACGAGGCCCGCACCGGCGAGAGCGTCGAGGACGTCCTGGACCGGCAGGGCGCCGGTGACCAGGGCCTGATGTTCGGCTACGCCTGCGACGAGACGCCCGAGCTGATGCCGCTGCCGATCGCGCTGGCGCACCGCCTGGCCGAGCGGCTCACCGCGGTCCGCAAGGACGGCACCGTTCCGTATCTGCGCCCGGACGGCAAGACCCAGGTCACCGTCGAGTACGACGGTGAGAAGGCGGTCCGGCTCGACACTGTGGTCGTGTCCTCGCAGCACGCGGCCGACATCGACCTGGACACCCTGCTCTCGCCGGATGTGGCCGAGCACGTCATCGCCCCGGTCATCGCCGAGCTCGGTCTGGACACCGACGGGTACCGGCTGCTGGTCAACCCGACCGGCCGGTTCGAGATCGGCGGCCCGATGGGTGACGCCGGGCTGACCGGTCGCAAGATCATCGTCGACAGCTACGGCGGCATGGCCCGTCACGGTGGCGGCGCGTTCTCCGGCAAGGACCCGTCGAAGGTCGACCGCTCCGCCGCGTACGCGATGCGCTGGGTGGCCAAGAACGTGGTTGCCGCCGGGCTCGCCCGCCGCTGCGAGGTCCAGGTTGCCTACGCCATCGGCAAGGCCCAGCCGGTCGGTCTGTTCGTGGAGACCTTCGGCACCGCGGCCGCCCCTGAAGAGAAGATCGCCGAAGCTGTGGGCGACGTCTTCGACCTGCGGCCGGCCGCGATCATCCGCGACCTCGACCTGCTCCGCCCGATCTACGCGCAGACCGCTGCGTACGGTCACTTCGGCCGGGAGCTTCCGGACTTCACCTGGGAGCGCACCGACCGCGCGGAGCAGCTGAAGAAGCTGGTCCTGGGCTGAGCTGGCTGTACTGGATTCGGTTGACGTACGAACCGGTGGTCCGGGCCGGGTGAGCCAGTCCCGCCCGCGCCCGGAACAACCGGTACCGGCCACCATGAACCCGGTGGCCCGACTGTGTGTCGACGTGCCGTTGGCCCATCTGGACCGGCCGTTCGACTACCTGGTCCCGGAATCGCTGAGCGACGCCATCGTGCCCGGTTCGCGGGCCCGGGTCCGGTTCGCCGGCAAGCTGGTCGACGCGTTCGTCCTGGACCGGGTGGCGTCGTCGGACCACACCGGCCGGCTGTCCTTTGTGGACAAATCGGTGTCGGCCGAGCCGGTGCTCGCACCCGAGATCGGCGCGCTGGCCCGGGCTGTGGCCGACCGCTGGGCCGGGTCGCTGATCGACGTACTACGCCTGGCCATTCCGCCCCGGCATGCCCGGGTCGAATCTGAGGCACCGGCCGAGCCAGCGTCCGCGCCCTCCTCGGCTGAGCCAGGCGGCTGGTCCCGGTACACCGCCGGGCCCGCGTTCCTGCGCGCCGTCGCCGAGAATCGTCCGGCCCGCGCCGTCTGGTCGGCGCTGCCCGGCGAGGACTGGCCGGCCCGCATCGCCACCGCCGTACAGACCGCCCTGGCCGCCGGCCGGGGCGCTGTCGTCGTGGTCCCGGACTACCGCGACCTGGCCCGGGTCGACGCCGCCCTGACCGCTGCGCTGGGCGAGGGCCGGCACGTCGTGTTGTCAGCCGACCTCGGGCCGGCCAAGCGGTACCGCGGCTGGCTGTCGATACGCCGCGGCACGGTCCGGGCGGTCGTGGGTACCCGGGCCGCCGCGTTCGCTCCGGTCACCGACCCTGGCCTGCTCGTGGTCTGGGACGACGGCGACGACCTGCACGACGAGCCCCGCGCGCCGTACCCGAACACCCGCGACGTACTGATCCTGCGCGCCCACGCCAGCGGTGCCGCGCTGCTCATCGGCGGCCACGCCCGTACCGCCGAGGCCCAGCAGTTGGTGGCCTCTGGGTGGGCTCACGAGATCGTGGCGTCCCGGCCCGAACTGCGCCAGGCCGCACCCCGGGTCGTCCCGACCGGCGACGACTTCGAGGTCGAACGGGATCCGGCCGCCCGCTCGGCCCGGCTGCCGACCATCGCCTGGCGCACCGCCCGCGACGCGCTCCAGCGGGGCGCGCCGGTCCTGGTCCAGGTACCACGGCGGGGCTACGTACCGACGCTGGCCTGCGCCCGCTGCCGCAACCCGGCCCGGTGCTCGGTGTGCCAGGGACCGCTGGGCAGTACGTCCGGGCATGCGATCCCCGCTTGCCGTTGGTGCGGCGCCCCGGCCGGTCGGTGGCAGTGCTCGGTGTGCGGCAGCGACCGACTGCGGGCGGTCGTAATCGGGGCCGGCCGGACCGCGGAGGAGCTGGGGCGGGCATTCGCCGGGTTCCCGGTCCGCCGGTCCGGGGCCGAGACCGTGCTGGCGGAGGTGACCGGTGAGCCGGCGCTGGTGGTCGCCACGCCCGGGGCCGAGCCGGTGGCCGAAGGTGGCTATGGCGCGGCGCTGCTGCTGGACGCCTGGGCGCTGCTGACCCGGCCGGACCTGCGGGCCGCCGAAGAGACGTTGCGCCGGTGGGCCAACGCCGCCGCGCTGGTCCGGCCGGCCGTCGTTGGCGGGACGGTCGTGGTCGTGGCCGACGGCGGGTTGCCGACCGTGCAGGCGTTGGTGCGCTGGGACCCGGCCGGGTACGCCGCCCGCGAGCTGGCCGAACGGTCCGAGCTGGGCTTCCCGCCGGCCAGCCGCATGGCCAGCCTGACCGGTACGCCGGCCGCGATCGCCGACTTCCTCACCGGCGCGCGGCTGCCCGAGGCGACCGAACAGCTCGGGCCCGTACCCGTATCGGAGGAGACTGAGCGGCTGCTGCTGCGGGTGCCGCGCTCGGCCGGAGTGGCGCTGGCCCGGTCGTTGCACGAGGCGGCCGGAGTACGAAGCGCGCGCAAGGCGCCCGATCCGGTCCGGGTCCAGCTCGACCCGGCCGAGCTGGGCTGACCTGCCGTAACGCGGCCTAGACCGGGCAGTACGCTGCCGCCGGCTGTCTCATTTGGACAGACCGCAATCGGCGGTAAACGCAACGTGCCGGGTATGCATCTCATGTCGTAGGTCAGCCCGTCACCATTCGGAGGCAGGGATGCGTACAACCAGAGTGCTTGGCTGCGCCGTGGCGGTACTCGCCATCGCCGGATGTGGCAAAGCGACCCAGAATGCCAACGATGCGCCGAGCTCCTCGGCCACCAGCAGCAGCGCCCCGGCCAGCACGCCCCCGACGACTCCGAGCAGCAGCGCCTCCCCGACCACCGCGCCGTCCTCGACAACCCCGACGCCGAGCGCCACCCCGTCCACGACCCCCGCCGCTACAACGTCAGACCGCCCATCGGCGCAGCCGGCCGGCAGCCGCTGCACGACCTCGGACCTGTGGGCCGTATTCCAGCCACTCGGGGCCGCGGCCGGCAACCTCTACGGCAAGATCGTGCTGACCAACCACTCCGAGGCATCCTGCACGGTGTACGGGTACGGGGGCATCGCGTTGTTCGCCAGCAGTGGCAAGGCGGTGCCCAGCCACCAGGTCCGCAATTCCAGCGTCGCCCCGGTCAAGATCACGCTGCGTCCTGGCGATCATGCCTACTCCCGGCTGCACTGGTCCGACGTCCCTGGTGAGGGCGAGAACTCGACCAGTTCCGCCTGCGAGCCGACCGCCAGCAAGCTGCAGGTGATCCCGCCGGATGAGACCCGGGCGTTGGATGCGCATTGGCCCGGCAGTCCGGCCTGTGAACACGGCCGGATCGAACAGGACGCCTACCGGGCCGGTGTCGGACCCAACTCCGGCGCCTGATCAGCTGCGTTCCCGGCTCCGGGGCGGCGCGGGCCCCCCGGAGCCGGATACCCGATCCGCCCTGGATTTCGCTGCAGTTTCTCGGGCCTGCGGTCCGCTGGGATTTCGCTACCGCTTCTCTGGCCCGCGGCCCGCTGGGATTTCGCTACCGCTTCTCTGACCCACGGCCCGCTTGATCGTGATGGCTTTTGTCGCCATAACGTTGACGAACGCCATCCCGATCATGAAACGCGCGGCTCCGGTCCCAGCGAAGCCAGATTCGTCCGCGGAACAGGACAAAACAGTTCGTTGCGCCGCCGCCAGAAACAGCCCGGGACTCTCAACCCAGCGCGCCTCGCACCCCGCCAGAAACAGCCCAGGATCCCTCAACCCAGCGCGCCTCGTACCCCGCCAGAAGCAGCCCGGGACTCTCAACCCAGCGCGCCTCGCACCCAAACTGCTCAGCCCGGCGCCCCTCGAACCCAGGCCGCTCATGATCGTGAGTGGATTCGGTAGCGAAATCCGTACCAAATCCACTCATGATCATGAACCAGCATGGCTGGGCCAAGCAGCGTGGAGCGGCCTAGCTGCATGAAGAACGGGCGACTGAGCAGCGGTCAGGGCGCCACGGCTGTCCCGCCTCAACCCCCGGCCAGCTCACCCGAAGCCCTTGTCCGTCCGCACCCGCATGGAATGTCCTTTATGGACAGAGGGCCGACCCGGAAATACCCACGTCGTTCACCGTAAGCTGGGCGATGTTGCTCATGCGCTGGTACGAGGAGTTTGCCTGTGGCAATTCAGCCAATTCGTCTCTTTGGTGATGCAGTGTTGCGCGAGCCGGCGCAGGAGGTACGGGATTTCGACGCGGAGTTGAGGCAGCTCGTCACCGATCTCACCGAGACGATGCAGGCGGCGCCCGGA
>JBEDUI010000291.1:0-12214 GCA_040414495.1 Mycobacteriales bacterium | reverse complement strand
GTCTCCTCGAGCGGAGTCTCGGGATCGAAGCGGTGCGAGTAGAAGATGTCGACGTAATCCACGCCCATCCGGCCCAGGCTCTGGTCCAGGCTGGCCAGCAGGTACTTACGCGAACCCCACTCGCCGTACGGACCGGGCCACATGTCGTACCCCGCCTTGGTCGAGAGCACCAGCTCGTCCCGGTACGGCTTGAAGTCGGCGGCGAAGAGCTTCCCGAAGTTGCTCTCGGCCGAGCCGTACGGCGGGCCGTAGTTGTTGGCCAGGTCGAAATGCGACACACCCAGGTCGAACGCGCGGCGCAGGATGGCTTGCTGGGTGTCCAGCGTGCGGTCGTTGCCGAAGTTGTGCCACAGGCCGAGCGATACGGCCGGGAGCTTGAGGCCGCTGCGGCCGGAGCGGCGGTAGGTCATCGAGTCGTAACGGGAATCGGCTGCCACGTAGGTCATGAGCGCCCTCCTTTGTCGGTGCCGCAATCCTGCCACGTGGCCTAATACGGACCTCCGGTCAGCCGCTGCAGCGGGCATGCCACGATCTGGGCCATGGCAGAGCCGAAGGTCGCGGCGGTGGTGTTGGCCGGGGGATCAGGTACCCGGGTCGGGGCCGACCGCAACAAGGTCTACCTGAAGATCGGTGGCCGCAGCGTCATCGGCTGGTCGCTGGCGACGATGGCTTCCGTACCCGGGCTGGCGCGGCTGGTCCTGGTCGTCCGGCCGGTGGACCGGTCGCTGGTGGCCGACCTGTTGATGGCCGAACTGCCCGACGTCCCGGTGGACCTGGTCGACGGCGGCGCCCAACGGCAGGACTCCGAACTGCAGGCGTTGCGGCATCTCGCCCCGGCCATCGCCGCCGGCGAGGTGGACATCGTCGCGATCCACGACGGCGCCCGGCCACTGGCCACGGCCGAGCTGACCGGAGCCGTCATCGCGGCCGCGGCCCGGTACGGAGGTGCGGTGCCGGGCCTGCCGGCGCAAGACCTGCTTGACGTGTCCACGTCCGAGGCCAAGCCGCTGTCGGGCCGGCACGTCCGGGTGCAGACCCCGCAGGCGTTCGCGGCCGCCCCGCTCCTCGCCGCGTACGAGGCGGCGGCGCGGGAGTGCTACAGCGCGACCGACACCGCCGGGTGCGTCGCCCGGTACGGCAGCCTGGACGTCCGCTGCGTACCGGGCGGCACCGACAACCTCAAGATCACCACGCCTGACGACCTGATCCTCGCCGAGGCACTGCTGACCCACGGCGCTTGATCCAGGGCGTGTTGTTTAAGTCCTCTGCCTGCTGCGCGGCGCCCAGACGACGACCAGGACTTAAACAACACGCCTTAGCGCAGGTAGCGCCCCCACCAGTCCAGGATCGCGTCGAACCGGGCGACCCGGTGGCCAGGCAACCCGGACCGGGACATCTCGTGGCCCTCGGCCGGGAACACCAGCATTTCCACCTCGGCTCCGCGCCGCTTCAGCGCGACGAACATCCGCTGCCCCTGCTCGATCGGACACCGCCAGTCATGCTCGGAGTGGATGATCAGCAGCGGGGTGTTGATCTTGTCCGCGTACGTGAGCGGGCTCTGCTCACGCTGCCGTTCCGGATCGGGTCCGTACAGCTGGTCGGCGAACACCCAACCGATATCGCTGGAGCCGGTGAAGCTGTCGATGGAGTTGACCGCGCGTTCGCTGATCGCGGCGGCGAACCGATCGGTGTGGCCGACCAGCCAGCTGGTCATGAACCCACCGTGCGAGCCGCCGAGCACGCCGACCCGCTCGCCGTCCAGACCGGGCAGGGTCAGCGCGTAATCCAGCAAGGCCAGCAGGTCCGCGGCCGAACGCTCACCCACATCGCCCTGCACCGCGCTGCCATGCGCCGAGCCGTACCCGGACGAGCCGCGCGGATTCCCGTACACAACGGCATACCCGGCACCGGCGTACACCTGCGCCTCGTCGAACACCGTCCAGCCGTACTGGGCGAACGGGCCGCCATGGATCATCAGCAGCACCGGGTGCGGGCCCTCGCCTTCGGGGCGGACCAGCCAACCGTGCACCGGGTATCCGTCCGGCGCGGTGGCCTTGAGCTCCTCCATCGCGGCGACGCCGGGCAGGTCGGCGCTGAATTTCGTCAGTACCTGCTCGGTGCCATCGCGCAGCACGACGACCTCGCCCGCGCTGGCCGGGTCGGCGACGGTCGCGACCACCACGTCGCCGGCCACCGCGTAGCCACGCACCTGGCGTTGACCGCTGATGAGCGTCGCCGGCGTACCACCGTCGAAGGGCACCCGCAGCAGCTCGACCGCGCCCCGGTTCTCGTTGCCGAACAGCACGCCGTCGGCCGTGAGGACCGTGCTTCCGGTGCCATCGCCGGCGTGGTAGCTCTCGGCGTCGGTGAGCCGGCGCGGCTGCGTCGAACCGTCGACCGGTACGGCGTACAGCCCGACCTGTGCCCCGACGAACTCGATGCCGGTTCCGCCGAGATCCTCGGCATGCAGATAAACGGTCGCGCCGTCGGCCGAGTACGCCGGGCGGGACAGGTCCAAGGTGGTCCCGGTGACCTGGCGCAGCCCCGAACCATCCGGTGCCAGCACGAACAGGTCGCTGCGCATGTCCGCGTCGCGGCGCTCGTGCCGGCGGGAGATGAACGCCAGCTGAGTGCCGTCCGGGTTCCAGGTCACGTCGACGTCGTCGAACGGTCCGTCGGTCAGTTGCTTGGGCTCAGGCGACTCGGCGTGCGGATCGACCACGAATACGTGCTGGCGCCGGTCGCCGAGGAAACCGACGTTGTCCAGTCGGTACTGCAGCTCGGTGATCCGCCGCGGCGGTTCCTTGTCCGGGGTGACCTTCTCGTCGGTGCCGTACCGACCCTGCTCGGGAACCCTTGCCACATAAGCGATCGCGCTCGAATCCGGCGACCACACCGGAGCTCCCGCGCCCAACGGCGCGTCAGTGATCGCGCGCGGCTCACCACCGTCGGTGGGCATGATGTGCAGCTGCGGCTTGCCGCCATCGACGGCCCGCAGGAACGCCAGCCAGCGGCCGTCGGGCGAATATTGCGGCGCCGCATCCTTACGTCCGTGGGTCAGCGGCCTGGGCTCGCCTGAACCATCGGTCGGTACCAGCCACAGCTGGCTCGCGTATTCGTTCTCATCGAGGTCAGGCCGGGATACGGCGACCACCGCGTGCTGACCATCGGGCGAGAGCGTCGGCACGCCAGGGATACGAAATGCCGCAATATCGGTGGGTTTCATGCTTCGCACTCTATGGCACCGTCGCGGCCCGAGGGCCGGTTCGCGAATGTCCGCCCAGGAGCGTGCGACAGCGCGCAGTTAATGACCGGAATGACCCTGGTGCAACGCCATACTCGACTGGGCGTCCTTGCTGGTCGTTTTCGGCCGCCGTCGCGTCCGCACCAGACTCGCGATCGTCGTCACCGCCAGCACACCCACGATGACCCCGAGCGAGATCCCAATGCCGATCGAAGGCACGCCGGAGACACCGCTGTAGTCCAACGCCTCCAGGATCAGTTTCACGCCGATGAAGCCCAACACGATCGCCAGCCCGACGTTCAGATAAACCAACCGAGCCAGCAGACCACCAACCATAAAATAAAGCTGCCGCAACCCCATCAACGCGAAAGCGTTGGCCGTAAAGACAATGAAGGCATTCTTGGTAAGCCCGAATATCGCGGGAATCGAATCGAACGCAAACAGTACGTTCGTAACCGCCAACGCCAGCATCACGATGAACAGCGGCGTCACATACCGCTTGCCGTTCAGTCGGATGACGCTGGCGCCGCCGTGGTATTGCTCGGTGACCGGCAGTGCCCGCCGTAGCAGCCGCAGTACGGCCAATTCGTGGTAATCCTGGTCCGGATCCTCCCGCTGCACCGCCAGCCGGGCCGCGGTCACGATCAGGAAGGCGCCGAATAGATAAAAGATCCATTCGAAACGCGACACAACCGCGGCTCCGGCCGCGATCAACGCGCCCCGTAAAACAAGCGAGCCGAGCACGCCGACCAGAACGACCCGATGCTCGTGAATTTTCGGCACGCGGAAAGCCGCGATAATGACGAGGAACACGAAGAGGTTGTCGACCGAGAGGCTGTATTCGGTGACGTAACCGGCGAAAAACTGCTTGGCATGTTGGCCGGTCGAAAAAACCGCTATACCGGCACCGAACAACGCCGCCACGCCGACGTAAAAGGCAACCCAGCGGGCCGCCTCGGCGACCCCGACCTCATGCGGACGTCTGTCCACAAGGAACAGGTCGATCGCGAAAAGCCCGACGATAGCGACGATTGTCGCAATCCATACCCACAGCGGCACGTTCACGGGCGAATCACCAAGACACCTCCGGCCAGACAGAACATCGTTGACCAGAGGTCTCCCCCGCCGCGTGGGCGACCGACGAGACCGGGCGCCTCAAACTTCAGACTCCGTGATGACGACCTCGCCGCGTTGGGGGTACTCCCCTCCTGCGCAATCAGTTTGAACCATTACCGGCCAGTAGGCTTTCCCTCAACACACCCGTCGTGTTCAAGATCACCCCTGATCGTGTCAACCGTCCGAATCTGATGGGTACGGCCAATTCCGGGTGGATGGCTGGGATATACGCATACCGGCCGATCCGGCGATTACCGGCCTTCGGCGGCATTTCTGGCTGCGAACGGTGTTCCGGGTGTCAACGTGCGATCGGGACCACCCATACCCGTAGCGTCTTCGCGATCTCCTCGACCGAGGTCAGGCTGGCGTCGGCGATTGAGTACACAAGGTCGTATTTCTCATCTTCAGAGGCGCGGATGTCGAATCCGTTGAGTCCGAAGAAGGCCCGGCAGGCGACCCAGCCGAGCCGATTGTTGCCGCCCGCCAGCGCACGGTGCGTGACGAGAGAGTGCAGCAGCGCGGCGGCTTTCTCCGGCAGCGTGCCGTAGGCGTCCTGGCCGAACACCACCGGTACGCCGTGCGTATCGCGTCCCGGTCTTTGGCGGCCGCGCAGCTCGCGCCGGCGAGATTAAGCCGCGCGCATCGCAGCCAGTTGACCATGCCAGCCGCTCCGGGCGCGCGTTGGAGGACGTTTTCCGCGGGCATGACAGACTGCACATATGGTGCTTGAGATCGGCCTCATCCAGGTCACGCCGGGGCGCGAAGAGGAGTTCGCTGCGGCGTACCGCAAGGCCCGACCGATTCTGACCTCGACGCCGGGATGCCAGTCGGTCCGGATGACCCGCGGTATCGAATCGCCGAGCCGATTCGTACTTCTCGTCGAGTGGGACAACGTCGAGTCGCACGAGCACGGGTTCCGTGGGACCGACCGGTTCACCCGCTGGCGGGAGCTCATCGGGCCGTATTTCGCCGAGCCGCCGGCGGTCGAGCACGCGGTTGACGTGCCCTCAGGCCAAAGCCGTTAAATACCCGGGGCCGCTCAGACCAGCGGGCGCTTCGCCTTTGGCAGCCGGCGCACGATGCTCTCGTACGACAGATCAACCAATTCCCGGACCTCGTCGCCCGGCACCGTGCCGTTCAACTCGACCGCGTTCCAGCCGAACCGCCCGATATACGGGGAGGCCGTGATCGCGCCGGGATACCGGTCGCGCCACTGGGCGGCGTCTTCGACGGACCGCCCGCATTTCAGACTCACCCGCTGCGACTGGCCGGCCAGCCCGATGAACGCGAAGCCCTTGCCACCAACCTTGGCCACCAACTCTTCCTCGCCGAACGGGTAGGTCTCCTCCGCGCCCGGCTTGGCCAAGCAATACGCAATCAATTCGTCGCGATCCATCCGCACCTCCGCACTCCAGGCCGACATCCACACAGGGTCGAGACCCGGGGACATCGTGACGTTACGGCTCGGGTGCCATGCAGACGGCCTCGACATTGTTGCCGTCGGGGTCGCGCACAAATGCGCCGTAATAATGCACCAACGAGGCACCCAACGGCGCGAGCACGGTCTCGTAGAACTGGCGGCTGGCCGCAAGATCGCCCACCTGCAGCGACACATGGGCCAGCAGCCGACTCACTTCACGCCCGCTGTATCCATGTCGCGCAGCTCTTTCTTCAGCACCCCGATTTCGTCACGCAACCTGGCCGCCAGCTCGAACTGCAGCTCGCGGGCCGCGCCGAGCATCTGATCATTGAGCTGACCGATGAGGTCGGCCAACTCCGCCCGCGGCATCGAACCGAGGTCCTTGGTGTGCACGCCGACCTCTTTGCCGGCCGACTTGCCCTTTGAGGACAGTCCGGGCACCGGCGCCTTACCGCGCGACTGTTGCCGACCGGAGCCGCCGACCATCTCGGTGTCCTCGGCATCCCGGTAGAGGTCGTCGAGAATGTCGACGATCCGCTTGCGCAACGGCTGCGGGTCGACGCCGCGCTCCTTGTTGTACGCGATCTGCTTGTCCCGCCGGCGGTTCGTCTCGTCGATCGCGTGCTGCATCGACGGGGTGATGTTGTCGGCATACATGTGCACCTGACCGGAGACGTTACGCGCGGCCCGGCCGATGGTCTGGATCAGCGAGGTGCCGCTGCGCAGGAAGCCCTCCTTGTCGGCGTCCAGAATGGACACCAACGACACCTCGGGCAGGTCCAGGCCCTCACGCAGCAGGTTGATGCCGACCAGCACGTCGAAGTCGCCCTTACGCAATTCCCGCAGCAATTCCACCCGGCGCAGGGTGTCAACCTCCGAATGCAGATACCGCACCCGGATGCCCAATTCCAGCAGGTAATCGGTGAGGTCTTCGGCCATCTTCTTGGTCAACGTGGTGACCAGCACCCGCTCGTCTTTCTCTGCCCGGGTCCGGATCTCGTGCACCAGGTCGTCGATCTGACCCTTCGTCGGTTTGAGCACCACTTCCGGGTCGACCAGACCGGTCGGCCGGATCACCTGCTCGACGACGTCGCCCTTGGTCCGACCCAACTCGTAGTTCCCCGGCGTCGCCGACATATAAAGCGTCTGCCCGATCCGGTCGACGAACTCCTCCCACCGCAGCGGCCGGTTGTCGATCGCCGAGGGCAGCCGGAAACCGTGGTCGACCAGCGTGCGCTTGCGGGACATGTCGCCCTCATACATCGCGCCGATCTGCGGCACGGTCGCGTGCGACTCGTCGATGATGAGCAGGAAATCCTCGGGGAAATAGTCCAAGAGACAGGAGCCGGCACTGCCGGCCGGACGGCCGTCGATGTGCCGCGAATAGTTCTCGATGCCGGAGCAGAAGCCGACCTGACGCATCATCTCGATGTCGTACGTGGTCCGCATCCGCAGCCGCTGCGCCTCCAGCAGCTTGTTCTGCTTCTCCAGCTCGGCCAGCCGCTCCTCCAGCTCGGCCTCGATGCCGCGGATCGCCCGCTCCATCCGCTCCGGGCCGGCGACATAGTGCGTGGCCGGGAAAATGAAGACCTCTTCGACCTCGCGGACCACCTCGCCGGTCAGCGGATGCAGGTAATACAGCCGCTCGACGTCGTCGCCGAACATCTCGATCCGGATCGCCAGCTCTTCGTACGCCGGGATCACCTCGATCGTGTCGCCGCGCACCCGGAACGTGCCCCGGGTGAAGGCCAGATCGTTCCGCGTGTACTGCTCCTCCACCAGCCGGCGCAGCAACTGATCCCGATCGATCTCCTCGCCGAGGCGGACCCGGGTCGAGCGATTGACGTACTCCTCCGGTGTGCCCAGACCGTAGATACAGGACACGGTGGCCACCACCACGACGTCGCGCCGGGTCAGCAGCGCTGAGGTCGCCGAGTGTCGCAGTCGCTCCACCTCGTCGTTGATCGACGAGTCCTTCTCGATGTAGGTATCGGTCTGCGGTACGTATGCCTCTGGCTGGTAGTAGTCGTAATAAGAGACGAAGTACTCGACGGCGTTGTTCGGCAGCAGCTCACGAAACTCGTTGGCCAACTGGGCGGCCAGCGTCTTGTTGTGCGCCATCACCAGCGTCGGGCGTTGCACCTTTTCGATGAGCCAGGCCGCCGTCGCCGACTTACCGGTGCCGGTGGCGCCCAGCAGCACGGTGTCCTGCTCCCCTGCGTTGATCCGCTTCGCCAGCGCCTCGATCGCGGCAGGCTGGTCGCCGGAGGGCTGGAACTCGCTGACGACCTCGAACCGGCCCTCGCTCGGGACCGGTGGCAGTTCAGGATCGTTGACTGGTCTCATGCTCAGGCTGCTTTCGGTCGGGCGGCAGTTCTTCGTGCATCACGGTACGTCGGGTCGCTGACAATTCGCGTCTCGCACACCCATCCGGCAGGCAGCGTGACCGCTCCGGTACGAGGTCCGATTCCGTGGTGCCATCAAACAACCGATACCGGACGCGCGGTGTTCCGGCGCCTTATCCGCTGGGGAAATGTCGGTCGGTACCGGCAGAATCACCCAGCATGAGCAGCACCGTCCCGGATTTCTCGACCAAGCCGACCCTGTCCGGCGACCGCGTCACCCTCCGGCCGGTCGGCCCGCAGGACGTCGACGGCCTGCGCGACCTGGTCAGTGATCCGGAGGCGACCCGGCTGACCGGCACCCACGGCCGGGTCGACGAGGCGAAGCTGCGCTGGTGGTATGCGACCCGGGGCGAGCACGCCGACCGGCTCGATCTGGCCGTCATCGAGCGGGCCACTGGCAGCTACGCCGGCGAGGTGGTGCTGAACGACCTCGATCCGCCCAACCAGGGATGTTCGTTCCGGATCGCGTTGCGGCCCGGTTTCCAGGATCGAGGGTTGGGCACCGAAGCGACCCGGCTGATCCTCGGGTACGGCTTCGAGACGGTGGGCCTGCACCGGATCTCGCTGGAGGTGTACGCGTTCAACCCGAGGGCCCGTGCTGTCTACGAGCGGGTCGGGTTCGTCGCCGAGGGCGTACTGCGGGACGCGCTGTGCTGGGACGGACAATTCGTCGACGCGATCGTGATGTCCATCCTCGCCCCGGAGTGGCGGCTGCACCGGGGTCGACCCGGCCGGTTGGGCGAGGCCGCGATCGGACGGTAGTCGCGCGCCACGGGGCCGCTCTGCACTACGGTCAGTAGTGCCAGCGGCGTCGCTGGAGTGGACACCGCAGCCGTCGACAGGACCCCGACGGTCCGATCCGACAGGCGGGAATCCCCGCAGAGAGGAGTCGGCAGTGCAGGTATGGCCGGGGACGCCGTATCCGCTCGGCGCGACCTATGACGGGTCTGGCACCACGTTCTCGCTGTTCAGCGAGGTGGCCGAGCGGGTGGAGCTGTGCCTGTTCGAGGGCGAAACGGAAACCCGGGTCACGCTGCCGGAGGTCGACGGGTTCGTCTGGCACGGCTATCTCCCCGGCGTCGGTCCGGGGCAACGGTACGGCTACCGGGTTTACGGACCGTACAACCCCGCCGCCGGCCAGCGCTGCAATCCGGCCAAGCTGCTGCTCGACCCGTACGCCAAAGCCATCGACGGCAATGTCGACTGGCACCAGGCGCTGTTCAGCTACCAGTTCAACGCACCGGAGCAACGCAACGACGAGGACTCGGCGGCCCACATGCCCAAGTCCGTCGTCATCAATCCGTACTTCGACTGGGGCAACGACCGTGTCATGCGCCGCCCGTACGACGAGTCGATCATCTACGAGGCACACGTACGCGGCCTGACCGTCAGCAATCCGAAGCTGCCGGAGGAATTGCGCGGCACGTACGCCGGCATCGGACATCCGGCCACCATCGAGCACCTGGTCAATCTCGGCGTCACCGCGCTCGAACTCATGCCAGTGCACCAATTCGTGCAGGACCACGGCCTGATCCAACGCGGATTGCGCAATTACTGGGGTTACAACACGATCGGGTTTTTCGCACCGCACAACGGGTATGGCGCCTGGGGTGATCACGGCGAACAGGTGCAGGAATTCAAGGGCATGGTCAAGGCGCTGCACGACGCCGATATCGAGGTCATTCTCGACGTGGTCTACAACCACACCGCCGAGGGCAACCACCTCGGCCCGACGCTGTCGTTCCGCGGCATCGACAACGCCAACTACTACCGGTTGGTCGATAACGATCCGCAGTACTATATGGACTACACCGGCACCGGGAATTCCTTCAATGTACGGCAGCCGCATTCGTTGCAGCTCATCATGGATTCCCTGCGGTACTGGATTCTGGAAATGCACGTCGACGGATTCCGGTTTGATCTGGCCGCCACGCTGGCCCGTGAATTCTACGACGTCGACCGACTGTCCACTTTCTTCGAGCTCGTGCAACAGGATCCGACCGTGAGCCAGGTGAAGCTCATCGCCGAGCCCTGGGATATCGGTCCCGGCGGATATCAGGTCGGCAATTTCCCTCCACTGTGGACAGAGTGGAACGGGAAATTCCGCGACACGGTGAGGGATTTCTGGCGCGGCGTACCGGCATCGCTGGGCGAATTCGCGTCCCGGATCACCGGCTCGTCCGACCTTTACGAGCATTCGGCCCGGCGCCCGGTGGCCAGCATCAACTTCGTTACGTGCCACGACGGTTTCACGCTCACCGACCTGGTTTCGTACAACCGCAAGCACAACGAGGCCAACGGCGAGAACAACAACGACGGTGAGAACAACAACCGGTCGTGGAATTGCGGCGCCGAGGGACCGACCGACGACCCGGAGGTCGAGAGCCTGCGGGCCCGGCAGAAACGTAATTTCCTGGCCACCGTCCTGTTGTCCCAGGGCGTGCCGATGATCGGTCACGGCGACGAATTCGGCCGTACCCAACAGGGAAACAACAACGCCTACTGTCAGGACAACGAACTGTCCTGGGTAGACTGGGAAAACGTCGACGAGGAGTTGTTGGCGTTCACCTCGCGGCTGGCCGAATTACGGCACCAGCACCCGGTTTTCCGGCGCCGCCGGTTTTTCAGCGGCCGGACCGTGCGCCGCGAGGGCGGTGAGCCGCTGCGCGACCTGGCCTGGCTCACCCCGGCTGGTGAGGAGATGACCGAGGAGGACTGGTCCAGCCTCGGGCCGTCGGTGGCGGTATTTCTCAACGGCGACGGCATTCCCGACCGCGACGCCCGCGGCGAACGGGTCGTTGACGACTCGTTCCTGTTGTGTTTCAACGCCCACGCCGATCCGGTGGATTTCATGTTGCCGCCGGCCGAATACGCGGGCCACTGGGAGGTCGTCGTCGACACGACGCAAGCCGAGCCGGAACGCACGCCGCGGCTGGGTGAGGCCGGCACACATCTGACCGTGGACTGCCGGGCCCTGCTGGTGCTGCGGAAGGTCGACTGACGTGCCGGTCCCCCGGACGACATATCGGGTCCAGATCTCCCCGTCCTATGACATGTGGCAAACGGCCGGGCTGGCCGGTTATCTGGCTGACCTGGGTGTCACCCACCTTTACGCCTCCCCGCTGCTGCAGGCCGCGCCCGGCTCCCAGCACGGCTATGACGTCGTCGACCATTCCCGTACCAACGACCAGATCGGTGGCGAGGAGGGGCGGCGGGCCCTGATCGGCGCCCTGCACGCCCATGGCCTGGGCCTCGTGGTGGACATCGTTCCCAACCACATGGGTGTGGCCGACGCGGCGCCCAACCCGTGGTGGTGGGACGTATTGCTGCTCGGTCCGCAGTCGGCCTACGCCCGCTATTTCGACATCGACTGGTCGCGCGGCCGGTTGCTGCTGCCGGTACTCGGCGACGCGCCGGACGAGCTGGACCAGTTACGGGTCGAGGACGGCGAACTGCGCTATTACGAGCACCGCTTCCCGTTGGCGGTCGGCACCGGGAGCGGCAACCCGCGCGAGGTGCACGACCACCAGCACTACGAACTGGTCTCCTGGCGGCGGGCCAACGAAGAGATCAACTACCGCCGGTTCTTCGCCGTGTCCACATTGGCCGGTCTACGGATCGAGGACCCGGAGGTCTTCGAGGCGACCCACCGGCTGGTACTGCGGTGGGCCAGCGATGGCGACGTCGACGGCATCCGGGTCGACCACCCCGACGGGCTGACCGACCCGACCGGGTATCTGGTCCAGCTGGCCGCCGCGACGCCGACGACCTGGCTGATCGCGGAGAAGATCCTGGAGCCGGGCGAGCAGTTGCCGGCCGGCTGGCCGATCGCCGGCACCACCGGGTACGACGCTCTGACCACAGTGGACGGTGTGTTCGTCGATCCGGTGGCCGAACCGGCCTTTGACGCGCTGCAGAAGGAAATCGCCGGACCGCAGCCGGCTTGGGCCGACCTGGTCCACGACTGCAAACTCGACGTCATCCTGGGTATGGAGCACGCCGAGCTACGCCGTCTGGCCCGGCTGGCCA
>JBEDUI010000290.1:0-32846 GCA_040414495.1 Mycobacteriales bacterium | reverse complement strand
TATGCTGCCTGTACACGTGCTGACACCGCCGTCGATCGTTGCCGTTATTGGGGGGCACGGACAACGGTCGGGTCGCGCGTCCGGCCGGCCTGCGGTTCAGACCGGTCAGAAGCTGTGAAAGAGCTCTGGACGCTGTCTGTTCGGCTGGATGCCCGGAGGTTGCCGTGCCGTCACCACACGTTCTTATTATCGTGCAGAATTTGCCGGTTCCCTTGGACCGCCGCGTCTGGCTGGAATGCCAGGCGTTGGTTGCCGCCGGTTATCAGGTTTCGGTTATCTGCCCGAAAGGGCCCGGTGATGTCGGATATCAGCATCTGGATGGTGTTGATCTGTACAAATACCGGCCGGCGCCGGCGACGCATGGATTGTTGGCATATCTGTGGGAGTTCACGTACTCCTGGTTGCGCACGGCCGCGTTGGCACGAAAGATCTGGCGGCGTAAGCGGTTTGACGTCATCCAGGCCTGTAACCCGCCGGACACCTATTGGGCGTTGGCGCGCCTGTATCGGCGTCGCGGTGTCCGTTTCGTTTACGACCAGCACGACCTGAATCCCGAAGTCTTCGTATCCCGGTTCGGTGAGCCGACCAGCCTCGTTTCGCGTGGTCAGTACGCGACGCTGCGGTGGCTGGAACGGCGAACCTATCGGACCGCGCATCACGTCATCGCCACGAATGAGTCTTATCGGGGGGTGGCGATGAGCCGTGGCTCGAAGCACCCGAATGATGTGTCCGTGGTGCGCAGTGGTCCCGATACGGTGTCGATGCAGCGTACGGCCGGCCGGCCGGCGCTGCGGAATGGCCGCGAATATCTGGCGGTCTACTTGGGAATCATGGGCCCGCAGGACGGAGTGGATCTGGCCCTGCGCGCGCTTGCGCATCTGGTGCACGAGAAGGGCCGGCGCGATATCCACCTGGCGTTGCTCGGTTTCGGCGACTGTTACGAGGAGTTGGTACGACTCGCCTCCGAGCTGGAGATCGCCGGATTCGTGACGTTCACCGGGCGGGCTGGCCCGGACGTGATCGAGGCCTATCTGTCCACAGCCGACATCGGAATCCAGCCGGATCCGTACAGCCCGCTCAACGACGTGTCCACGATGAACAAGACGATGGAATACATGAGTTATGAGGTGCCGGTCGTCGCGTTCGATCTGAAGGAAACCCGCGTATCGGCCGGGGATACGGCGCTGTACGTACAGCCCAACGACGTCAGTGCGTTCGCCGCGGCAATGGTGCAGCTGCTCGACGATCCGGTCCGGCGCGCCACGATGGGCGCGGCCGCCCGGTCCCGGGCCGTGTCCGAGCTGGACTGGAAACCCCAGCGGGACCGCTATGTCGCGGTCTACGACCGACTGCTGCGCCGCAGCGTCGGTGAAACGATGCCCGGTGTCTGACAGCCGATTACCGCCGGATACAGCCCGGGCACTGCTGGGCTGTGTACGGGATCATGCCCCGGAACTGTCGGTTCCGGGGCTGGCGGCGTATATCGAGCGGCGTGGGGTTTCCGGGTTGGCGCTCGGTGGAATACGGCACGGCGTAGTCGGTTGCGTGTGGACGGCCCTGCGCGCCGATGGACTGCACGAAATGCCGGCCGCGGCCGAATTACAACGTTCCTACGCCACCGGCGTTGGCGTGCACATGCGGGCCCTGACCGATGTGGAGCTTGTGGCCTCATCATTTGATGGGGTCGGCCTGAGACCGTGTTTTATCAAGGGACCGGTGCTGGCCGAGGCGGTGTATCGGCGCCCGGATCTGCGCAGCTACGTCGATCTGGACGTATTGGTCGAACCGGATGCGTTCGAAACCGCGCTGCACGTACTGGAAGGGGCCGGTGCCCGAATTTACGAACGCAACTGGTCGTTGGTACGGGACCGGGAGTTGGGTGAGTTGCGCCTGATCACCCCGTCTGGCGGGGTGATTGATCTGCATTGGCACCTGTTCAACGATCCCCGCGCCCGCGCTGAATTTCCGGTCGACCTGGCCGCCGTGCACGAGCGGCTGCGGCCGGTGCCGGTCGGCGGCGCCGTCGTGTACACACTCGATCCGGTCGACACGGTGCTGCATTTGGCGTTGCACGCCTGTCTGGCCGGTGCGCATCGACTGGTGTGGCTCAAGGATATCGAGCAGGCGTTGCTGGTGGACGATTTCGACTGGACCGAGCTGGTGGAACGGGCTTGTGCCTGCCGCGCCGGCCTGGCGATCGCATTGGTGTTGGCGCGGGCGCACCTGCTGCTGGGCATTTCCATACCGCGAGCGGTGGTGTCGCAGCTGGCGCCGGGGCGGTGGTGGCGTGCGGTGCTGTCCAGTGTGGACCGTCTTGATTCGCCGGCCCGGTGGCAGAGCGGGGGATCGGTGAGCCAACTGGTGGCGCGCTCGACCCGCAACACCGGAATGAGCAGTGCGCTGGCGGCCGGCGGCCGGGCCAGCGCATGGATCCGGCATGGGCGGAGCCGCCCCAGTCTGGCCGAATTGTTCGATGCTCGCGATCCGCGCTCGGCCGCCTATCCTGACGGCAATGTCACGGCACGTGCGTCCTATTTGGACAACGTAACCCGGGCTGGCCGGATCAAGCGCTGAGCAGTCCGACCAGTTGCGCTGCCGCTGTGGCCGGCGTGCCCCGGCCCAGATTCCAGACCGACGCGCTGCGTACCAATTCGTGCGCCAATTCGAATGCGCGATCGGGCCGGCGCCAGTGGTTGAACGACCGTCCCAGCACGGCTGCGGCGCCCTGACCGCGTGGGGCGGACCGGAGCTGATCGGCCGTGTGATCCAGCAAGACGATGTGTTCCAGGCGCAGCGCGCCTGTGGCGTATTCCGCGCCGAGGTCGGCGACAGTCAACAGTTGCTCGTGCGATGACGGGGCGGGAATTCCGAGTAACCGGCAGCTGTCCGCGGACAGGGCCAACGGCCGTGGATACGGCACGATCGCCCCGTCTGTCCACTGCAGACAGAGTGCCTCGTCCGAGACGTAGGTCAGGCCGGCCCGTAGACACGCCGCGACCAACGTGCTTTTTCCGGTTCCGGATACCGCCGGCAGGGCGATCGCCCGGCCAGCGGCGGCGACAACGCCGGCGTGCACGGCGAACAGCGGCGTGGCGGCGAGCACGGCGATATTGATCCGAGCCAGCAGCTGGCTCAATGCGGTGGGTTCGTCCGGGACCAGCTCGTCGAATTCTTCGGGCCCGCTCAGCCGAAATCCGTCCGAATGCGGGTGCACAGCCAGATGCGCGCACGGCGGTCCTTCGAGGAGCTGATCCGGATAGAGCGAGCGGATACGCTTGCCCAGCGACTCGGGCACATCCAACGAAACATGCGTGCGCACGAGTGTCAGACTGATCTTCACTGCTGCGGCGGAATCAGGAATTCGGTCAACGTCGTCACGGCCTGCTCGACATCTTCCCGAATCCGGTCCGCCGCGATGCTGTACGCCTCGGCGAGAATTGCGACGACCGTGTCGAAATCGTGCGCGCCGTCCAACAATCGCCAGACGTCGCTGGCGGTTCCATTGAGGACGGCCGCCTGACCGGTGGCCGAATCGTAGAGGCTCAGATTCCCGTCCAGTTCGAGCGTGCGCACGGTGGAACGCGGCGGCCCGAGCGTCTTGGCATGCACAGCGTGATCATAGCTTTCGAACCATCCGAGTCGTTTGGTAGAAACGCGTATCCGTGGCCGGAAATCATGCTAGCTTTTGGTCGCTGAATGAGCCTGGGGGGATGGAATGATCGACGCGGCCGCGCAAATACCCGATCGCGCTGAATCTGGCGTTAAGACGGACAATTCGGTTTCTCGTCGGCAGGCTTTGAAACGCGGGGCGTTGGCCGGTGGCGCGTTGGTCTGGACGGTGCCGCTGATTCAGGTGGTTTCGCTGAACCAGTCGCAGGCCGAGGCCGCGAGCGCTCCGCCCGGCGGCGGGCACATTCCGCCGCCCCAGCACGAGATTCCGCCGGCCCCGCATTCGGTTCCGCCTGCGGCTCAGTCGGTGCGGTTGGACGCGCCGCCCACGACGGAATCTTCACCGCAGGCGGTGGCTGCGCACAGCCAGGCGGTTAGTCCGGCCGATACAGCGACCGGCCAGGCCCCAAATGGCACTGCTTCGCCGCAGGCGCACAGCACACTTCCCTTCACCGGCGCGGCTTTGCCGGTGGACAAGGGGATCGCGGCCGGCGCCGGTCTGGTCGCGGCCGGCTCGGTGGCGGCGTATCTGGCCCGCCGCAAACCGGCCGAATCGGCATCGGCCGACGGCCCGGCGACCGACGAGGGCTGACCCTTTGCTGGTTTACCCGCCCACCGCGAGCCGACCTGTTCGCGGTCCGTGGGTTTTATTGTCCGGCGCATTTCAAAAGCCGCTCTATTCTCGGGTGCGTCAAATTCGCGGCCTCCGCCAGATGGAATTTCGTAGCTCACTGAGCAGAGAAATTCCCACGACTGAGTGAATTTGTCATCGGTGTCGAAGAAGTGTGGCTATAGTTTTTGACGACGTCGAACCTCTTCGCATTCGCGTGACGTCATTCTTGTTATGGCTGGTTGTCCGTGGGTTCGGGGGCTCACATGGCGCATGCGTTGGGGAATTCACGGCGGGAGCGCCGAGTCGGTGCTCGGGTCGTGGCACTGGATGGTCTACGCGCGATCGCGGTAATTCTGGTGATCGCATACCACGCCGGGCAGGTTCGATTTGGCTGGGTCGGCGTCCCGGTCTTCTTTGTGCTCAGCGGGCATTTCATTACGCGAATTCTGGTCGAGAAAAGCATCGGTAGCAGGCGCACGCGGGCGCGGAACTTCTTGCGCAACAGGGCTTTGCGCCTCGCGCCGCTGTATTTCGGCGCTTGCCTGGCCCTGTCCGTACTGGCGATCGGAGGGTACGGGCCCGCACCGTTGCGCGGCGATCTGCCATTTCTGTGGACCTGGACATACAACTTGCGCGGCCTGTTTCCGCGGTATGTCGACAATCCGCTCTACGATCACACCTGGTCGCTCGGCGTAGAGGTGCAGCTCTATCTCGTATGGGTAGTGCTGGCACTGACGCTGTCACGAGCCTGGCTCGTCCGGGTCGTGCTGGGATTGGTGCTGGCCGGTCCGGTGATTCGTTTGCTGGTATGGCTGGTGCTGATGGCGGCGGGGTTCTCGCATTCATCCCGGCTCGAGCTGACCTACGAGATGCCCACCAGCTATCTCGATGCGTTCGGGATCGGCGCTTGTACGGCGCTGCCCGAGGTGCGGTCGATGCTGGGCGCGCCGTGGCGGTGGTTGGTCGGCACGGCCGCGGTTGCGGCCATATGCGGGTTGTTCGGCATTCTGAGTTTCGATCGGCTGCACGGCCGAATTCCCGGCGATCTGGGTTATCCGGCGGAAATGCCGGATCATTATGGCTGGATCTGGGGATACAGCGTGGTGGCGTTGTTGGCCGGTGCGATCGTTCTGGTTGCGCGCCAAGGCAAATGGACCGCGTCGCTGCTGTCGTTCCCACCGCTGGTCCGACTCGGCATCGTCTCGTACGGCGTTTATTTGCTGCATCGCCCGGTGCTCCGGCTTGTCCAGGAGCGCTTGACCCATTGGCGTCCACCGTGGACACCAATCGCGCTGGCCGGCTCTGTGATCGCGATCGTGCTGACCTATGTGGCCGCCGAGGTCAGCTTCCGCTTGTTAGAAAGCCCATTTATGGCACGGAAACGCGGATCGTTGTTGACCGCGCCGAACCCGGTCGAGCCGGCCGCTCCGTTGCCAGGGCCGCAGCTTGTGGACGAGGTCCCCTGATATTGGCGCGTTTACTGCGGGCCGTCCCATGACCACTGTGGAATGTCGAGGCCGTCCGGCACATCGTCGGCGGACTCGTGGTAGCGCGCCATGGTGGTTGTGGTCGCCCAGGAGAAATAGTCGTGTAATACCGGGCGCACCGGGTCGGATTCGGTCAACCCGATATCGGTCATCGCCTGATCGAAACAGGCGATAGCGCGCTGATCCATTTCGTGGTGTTCGCCGTTGCCGCTGTGGATGCGCACGACAAAGGTCTCATCGCCATAGCTTTCGGAGTATGTCGTCGGGCCGCCCAGCGCCTCGGCCCAATAAGCGGCCAGCCGCTCGGTGTGGTCGGGCCGGAAGCCGTGGCTGAACGCGTGGCTGACCACCTCGTCCCGCATCACCCGCTCGTGCCAGGCGCCCGCCAGGCGGAGCATGCCCGCCTCGCCCCCGGCCGCCTCATACACGCTCTGCATTGCTCGTCGCCTTTCCGCGTCATGGGTCGTCTGATCATGCTGCCGCAGACCGCGCCCGGTCAATCAGCCGCGCCCCGACCTACTTGGTGATCATGCAGAAATGGCCCGCGACACGCCGCGCCGACGAACCACATTTCCATGATCACCATGGGCATCAAGAGCCATTACCGTTATCAGCGGTCGGAGATTCGTCGCCGTACAGTTCATGCCAGAGACGCGAGAAACGCTTCGTCAGTCCCGTCCCCATAGTCGGCCGCAGTGGACAATGCATCCTCGGGCAAGACGCTCGCATTGGCGATGACCTCGCGGAACTGATTTTTGAAGGTCACGAGAGTGGGCAGGTCATCTCGCTTGGCGAGTTCCTGCAATGCCTCCAAGTCGGGCTCCTCGGGATGCACGTAGTCCTCGATAATGGATAGGAACATTGCGTAGGGCGCTTGTTTATCGTCAGACCAGAACGGATGGACCAACGACATAGACTCTCCTACTTTCGTGGTGCTTCTGGGAACAGCGTGTAGAGGGTAGAGCCGGACCGGTCATGCTTGGGCCGAACGACGCATACGACATTTCCGCTCTCGAAGGACTCGATGCGCTCAGTGACGGTTTCTGTGCAAGCTGGGGCTGATGGTTCCGCTTGGCCTCAACCCAGGCGTTGCAGGGCATGTCCCTCGCCGCGATCTAGGGCAGTGAAGATGTGCCGCGTCTCTGGGGCGGCCTTCTCGGCTGGCTTCAGCCACGGGTGTTTGTCAACGTGGGCGGCGAAGTGTGCCTCGGCCTGCTCGGCCGAGAGTTCTGGCAGTCCGGCGTCGGTCGGCTTGAACGCGCGGATCACGTCCCGCGCGATGCGGCCGTTCTCATCGGGGACGTCGAGTTGAGCCTTGTACGGCTTTTGGTTCTCGGCTCTCCGGTCGAGATCACGGTCTTGGCGGTGCTCGTCGAAAACCGCTTCGGTGAGCGCATCGAAGTCGGCCATCGAGATCCGGTTGGCCGGGGCACGGTCGAGGGGCACGGTCGATCGGACGATCGCCACCGCCGAACCGGTCATACGGCACGACGGCACCATATCGCGCCGGAACGTATTTTCCGTCCCCGAACCGAGGGACCAACCGGGCGCGAGTTTGCCCGGGCGCGTACCGTCGTACGAGGTCCCCGGTTCGATTCATGTTCCGGGGCCTTCAGCGTGTCCAGTCCGTCGTCTGAAGGATCCGATGACCGATCGCCCCGGGCGCTACGTCACCCGCGTCCCGGCTGGCTGCGTGCAAAAAAGGTTGGTGTGCTCGTGACGCTTGCCGGACTCCTCGATGCGGTCCTGCCTGACCCGGCGTTGTCCACCGCGATCCGGCATGCCGGATCCCCGACGTTCGATCTGACCGCGGCGCCGCCGTTGCGTGCGTTCGCGATCGCGGCCCTCGCCTCCCAGCGTGGCGCCGATCGGCCGGTTATGGCGGTGACCGCGACCAGTCGCGAAGGCGAGGACCTGGTCGCCGCCCTGCGCGACCTCGTGCCGGCCGACCAGGTCGCCCTGTTTCCGTCGTGGGAGACGTTGCCGCACGAACGGCTTTCGCCCCGCGCCGATACGGTCGGTCAGCGGCTGGCGGTACTGCGGCGGCTGACCCATCCGGACCCGGACGATCCGGAAACCGGCCCGATCAAGGTCCTCGTGGCGCCGGTACGCAGCCTGCTGCAGCCGATTGTCGCCGGGCTGGGCGACTTGTCCCCGGTCATGGTGAAGGCCGGCGACGACGTCGACCTTGACCGGCTGATCGAGTCGTTGGTCGACATCGGGTACGCCCGGGTCGATCTGGTCGAAAAGCGCGGCGAGGTGGCGGTCCGCGGTGGCATCCTCGACGTCTTCCCGCCGATCGAGGAACACCCGGTACGGCTGGAGTTCTTCGGCGATACGGTCGAGGAGATCCGGTCCTTCGCGGTGGCTGACCAGCGCTCGCTGGGTCCACGCGAACACGGGCTGTGGGCCCCACCGTGCCGGGAAATGCTGCTCACCCCGAAGGTGCGCGAACGGGCCAAGCTGCACGCGGCCGAGCAGGCGCAGGCCGGCCACGGCGATCTGGCCGAATTGTTCGAGCGGCTCGCGGACGGGCAGGCCGTCGAGGGAATGGAGGCGCTGGCCCCGGTCCTGGTCGACGATCTGCGCTCGATTCTGCATGACCTGCCGGCCGGAACCCACGTCGTGCTGGCCGATCCGGAGCGGGTACGGGCCCGGGCGGCCGATCTGGTGCACACCAGCGAGGAGTTTCTGGCCGCGTCGTGGGCGGCTGCGGCGACCGGCGGTACGGCGCCGATCGATCTGGGGGCGGCCTCGTATCACACGATTTCCGACCTGCGGGCCGAAGCGATCGAGCTGGGCATTCCATGGTGGACAGTCACGCCGTTCACCACCGACACCGAACTGGTCGACGAGGACACCGCGGTCGTACAGGCCCGGGTGACCGACTCCTACCGCGGCGAAACCGAACGGGCTATCGGAGAGATCGCCGGCTGGGCCCGTGCGGGCTGGCAGGTTGCGCTGGTCTTCGACGGGCACGGCCCGGCCAAACGCGCGGTCGAACAGCTCGGCGATGCCGACGTCCCGGCGCAGCTGGTGGACAATCTGATCGAGGCCCCAGCGGGGGGCGCGGTCAGCGTGACCTGTGGTCGGCTCGACCGCGGCTTCATCAGCGAACCGCTGCACCTGGCCGTACTCACCGAAGCCGACCTGACCGGCCAACGTGGACAGTCCACAAAGGACATGCGGCGAATGCCGTCGCGGCGGCGCAATGCGATCGACCTGGTGCAGTTGACCCCGGGCGACTACGTGGTGCACGAGCAGCACGGTGTCGGTCGGTACGTGGAAATGGTGCGGCGCACGGTCGGCGGTGGCGAACGGGAGTACCTGATCCTGGAATACGCCCCGGCCCGGCGTGGTCAGCCCGGTGACCGGCTGTTCGTACCAACCGATGCGCTGGATCAGGTCACCCGGTACGTCGGTGGCGAGCAGCCGACGCTGAACCGGCTCGGTGGCGCGGATTGGGCCAAGACCAAGGGCCGCGCGCGCAAGGCGGTCCGGGAAATCGCCTCGGAGCTGATCCGGCTGTACTCGGCCCGGATGGCCCAGCCTGGCCGGGCTTTCGGGCCGGACACGCCCTGGCAGCGGGAATTGGAGGACGCGTTCCCGTACGTGGAAACGCCGGACCAACTCGGTGCCATCAACGAGGTGAAGGCCGACATGGAACGGGCCGTGCCGATGGACCGCATTGTCTGCGGCGACGTCGGGTACGGCAAAACCGAGATCGCCATCCGGGCCGCGTTCAAGGCCGTGCAGGACGGTGCCCAGGTCGCGGTCCTCGTACCGACGACTCTCCTTGTGCAGCAGCACTTCTCGACGTTCTCCGAACGGTTCGCGCAATTCCCGGTGAATGTAAAACCGGTGAGCCGATTCAATACGCCAAGCGAGCAGCAGCAGGTCCTCGAAGGCGTCGCCGACGGCACCGTCGATGTCGTCATCGGCACCCACCGGCTGTTGCAGCCGAGCACCCGGTTCAAGAACCTCGGTCTGCTCATTGTGGACGAGGAACAGAAATTCGGCGTGGAACACAAGGAATTCCTCAAGCAGATGCGTACCGCCGTCGACGTACTGTCGATGAGCGCGACGCCGATCCCGCGTACGTTGGAAATGTCATTGACCGGGATCCGGGAAATGTCGACGATCCTCACCCCGCCCGAGGAACGGCACCCGGTGCTGACGTTCGTCGGCGCGTACGAGGAAAAGCAGGTGGCGGCGGCGATCCGGCGTGAACTCTTGCGTGAGGGTCAGGTTTTCTATATCCACAACCGAATCGAGTCCATCGACCGGGCTGCCCGGCGGCTGCGTGAACTCGTTCCGGAGGCGCGGATCGCGATCGGGCACGGGCAGATGTCCGAGGATGCGCTCGAACACGTGATGGTCGGTTTCTGGGAAAAGGAATTCGACGTATTGGTGTGTACGACGATCGTCGAGTCCGGTTTGGACATCGCGAACGCCAATACGCTCGTCGTCGAACGTTCCGACATGTTCGGTCTCTCGCAGCTGCACCAGTTGCGGGGCCGGGTCGGTCGTGGTCGGGAACGCGCGTACGCGTATTTCCTTTATCCACCGGAGAAACCGCTCACTGAAACCGCGTACGACCGGCTCACCACGATCGCCCAGAACACCGAACTGGGCGCCGGAATGGCCGTGGCGATGAAGGACCTGGAAATCCGCGGCGCCGGCAATCTGCTCGGTGGTGAGCAGTCCGGTCATATCGCCGGGGTCGGATTCGATTTGTACGTACGGATGGTCGGCGAGGCGGTCTCGGACTTCCGCGGCGAGCTCAGTACCGAACCGGCCGAGGTGAAGCTCGATCTGCCGGTCGATGCGCATTTGCCGCACGACTACATTCCGGGCGAGCGGCTGCGCATGGAGGCGTACCGCAAACTCGCCGGTGTCACGGTCGAGTCCGATGTGGACACCGTGGCCGAGGAGTTGGCCGACCGGTACGGCGACCCGCCGCTGCCGGTGCGGAACCTGCTGGCGGTGGCCCGGTTCCGGGCGCACGCGCGGGCACACGGCATCACCGAGATCTCGTTGCAGGGACGCAGCATCCGGTTCGCGCCGGTCACGCTGCGCGAGTCGCAGGAGCTGCGGATGCAGCGGCTGTACCCCAAGTCGCTGTACAAGAACCAGGTCTCCACGATCTCGGTGCCGCGTCCGCTCACCGGCGGTATGGGCAGCGAGCCGTTGCGCGACGTGGCATTGCTGGACTGGTGTCGTGGGCTGCTCGATGAGGTGCTCGGTGCGCCGGTCGCGGCAGCGTCCTGACCTGCGGCCAGCCGCTCAGGCACCCCATGGGAACATGGGGTGCTTCCATCCCCCGGTACATCAGGTGAGGAACTCGTGAGGTTTGTCCGCTCCTCGTTGATCTTTTCGGCCGTCCTCGTCCCGGCCGTAGCGCTGGCCGGTTGCCAGAGCGACCCCCGGACCGCTGCTTACGTGGGCGACTCGACGGTGTCGACCTCGCAGCTGCAGGACACCGTGAACCAGGGCTGGACGAACGCCGCGATCAAGTCCACCTGGTCACAGGACGGGTACCGCCGCCAGGTGCTGCAGAACAAGATCGCGCACCTGCTGCTGGAGCGGGCGGCCAAGCAGGACAAGGTCTCGGTGAGCAACAGCGCCGGGGTCGAGGTCTCGACGCAGACCAAGACGCACCTGCAGGGCGGCGTGGACGAGCTCAACTCCGAGCTGGTGCAGCAGGGCATCGCGCCGAACCAGCAGGCGCCGTTCTTCCAGGATGTCGCGCTCGGCGGCCAGCTCGCGTTGCGGCGCGGTCTCGTGCAGACCGTCCGGTACGGCTCGATCGAGGTCGCCGACCAGGCCGCGGCCCGTAAGATCTTCACCCAGTTGCAGGCCGACGACACGACGTTCGGCTCGCTCGCCTCGAAAAACCCGAGCCCGAACACCACGGCCGACCCGACCGTGGTGAGCGTGGGCTCGCTCACGCAGCTGGCCGGCCTTGACGCCAAGTCGATCCAGCCGAACAGCTCGGCCATCATTCCCACCCAGAACGGCACGTTCGTCGTTTTGCACATTTTCCAGCTCGGCGAGCCGCTCTCGGCGATGAGCGCGTTCGACCGGGTTGCCTTGCTGCAGCAGGGATACGGCACGCTGGAGCAGTCGCTGCTGAAGAAGCCGGGCGTACGGATCCGGATCAACCCGCGCTTCGGCACGTGGAACGCCAAGCGGGCCAAGATCGACGGAGCAGTGGCTCCGGCCGCGCTGCCGACCACGTCGAAGGCGCCCGTGAAATCGCCCCAGACGAGTCAGTAAATGGCCGGTCTGCGGTTCGCGGGCCTCATGCTCTCGGCTGTCCTGGCAGCCGGGTGCACGAGCGCCGTCTCGGGCAGTCCCAAGGTGACCCTGGATGTCGCCACGTTGAAGGTCAGCGCTACTCAGAAGCTGACGGTCGGGAACGTAACGAGCGTCTCGCCGGACGGCCGGCGCGTTCTCATCGCGGGCGCGGGCGGATTCTGCGTCCTGGACCGCGATGGTGCCCATAAGGTCTGCGCCGATGAGAAAAAGGTGCAACCGGACAAGCAGAACTACGCCTGGTCGCCCGATGGCACGCAGATCGTGACGACCGACGATTTCTTCCGTGACTTACGTGAACCCGATATCTGGGTGATGAATACCAAGACCGGCGCGGTTCGCGATATCACGAACGATGGCGTGACGAGCTGGAATTTCAACGATCCACCGCCGAAGGCGGATATGGACCTGTGGCCGGCCTTCTCCAACGATGGCAAGACAATCCGGTTCGCCCGGCAGAATTCGGCCAACCCAAACACGATCACGCTGGAATCCATACCGGCCGACGGCGGCGCGGTCACCAAGCTCGGCACGCTGGGCGGCCGCGTTACCACGTTGAACGCAGTGGAATTCTCGGCCGACGGCAAGACGATCGCCTGGTCCGATGAACACGGCGGCACCGTGCACGTCCGGCCAACCGGCGGTGGAGTGGTACGTACGGTCGTGGCCGGCGGCAAGGAGCTGGACAATTCGCTGCTGTCATTCTCTCCGGACAATAAATATCTGCTGGTCGACAGCGTCGCGCCGTACGGTCAGTACGTGACGACCGGCGGAAAACCGAGCGTCGTGTCGTTGGCCAACAACCGGGTCGGTCCGGTCGCCAGCGACGTCACGGCCTCCTATCCGACCTGGGCACCGGACTCGGACGCACTGCTGTTCATCCGTTTGTCGCGGGGAACCGGCCAACTGCGGGTGGTGGTCGGGCCCGGCGGGAAGTCGCGCGAGCTGCGTAGCGGCGGAATCATGAGCGTGCCGGCATACCGTTTGGGGTGGAATCCGGCCGGCGCCGTGCTCTGTTACGAGCAGGGAGAACCGTATCTACTGACCTTGGGTACCTGACCATGAGCCGGATCATCGTCATCACGACATCGCCGCGGCTGCCGGGCCTGCTGTCCGCCGCCGGCTGGGAGGCGGTCGGATCCGGTCCGCTCTACGCGGTCGAGGACACGGCGCCGGGCCTGGATGTGATCCGGCTCGCGGGCGATGTGATCGAGCAGCTGCAGGCGGCGGCCGCGGAGCACGGCACGGTGGTCTGTTTCGGCGATGCGGAATTGGCCGGAAAACTGCGCGGCGGTACGGCCGAAATCGAGGTGGTGGTTGGTTCGGCCGACCCGCCCGGAGCGCGGTTACTGGACATGGTCGGCGTAATGGATCGGCTGCGGCGGGAATGCCCGTGGGATTCGAAACAGACCCACGAAAGCCTCAAGCAGTATCTGCTGGAAGAGGCGTACGAGGCCTACGATGCCTTGCAGGACGGCGATTCTGTAGCGTTGCGCGAGGAGCTCGGCGACGTATTGTTCCAGGTTTTCTTTCACGCCCGGCTGGCCGAGGAATCCGATACGCCGTGGTCGATCGACGATGTCGCGGCCGATCTGGCCGACAAGCTGATCCGGCGGCACCCGCACGTTTTCGACGGCTTAGCGGTCTCCGGCGCCGATGAGGTCAACGCCAATTGGGACAAGATCAAGCGCGCCGAAAAGCAACGGAATTCCATATTCGACGGGATACCCGAGTCGCTGCCGGCGCTCGTACTGGCCGAAACCCTGCGACGTAAGGCGATCCGGGCCGGCGTACCCGAAGAGCTGCTGCCGGCCGGGGACAGCGCGGGGGAGCGGCTGTTCACCGCCGCCCACGACGACGCCGAAGCCGAATTGCGCGCGACCGCGCGAGGATTTCGTGACCGCGTCGCCGCCGCCGAAAACGCTGCTCGCGCCGACGGTGTCGATCCATCCACAATGGACGCTGCTGCTTGGCGGCGATACTGGACGGTCAATCCAGAAACGTGAGTTGGTCGCCGACCCGGACCGTGCCTGGCTCCAGCACGGTCGCGTAAACACCGGCGTTCATCGCATTGAGCCGGATGATCGTGCGCAGCACGTCGGGGGAATGCGGCAGCTCGTCCTGCGCCATCATCGTCATCCCGCAACGTTCGGTCCGGCGGCTGAAGGCAATCCGCACCTGCGCGCCAATGCCCGCGGTCCGTCCCACCCAGCCGTCTTCGATAAAACCCCTGGCTCGCCCGGTATCCAGCACCATATTCGGCCGGAATCGACGCTGGTCGATCGGAACGTCCGGTAGGCCAGCCGCGATCGCGCGGATCGTGGCCGTGGTGATCACATGCAGCGGCGCGGCGTCGAAATGCATGACGTCGTTCTCCCGCGCCAGACGAATATCGGGCCGGCCGAGGAATTCCCGCAGCGCGTTGTCGTCCGCGACGACCTGCCCGTCCGGCCCGATTATGGTCGGCCGACTCCCGTTATAGCTGGCCCGCAGGCTGAACAGGCCGGTCATCCGCCGAAATCGCTGGCCGCTCTTTCCGCTGCCGAGCTTGCCTGCGGCGTCGCGGACCGCGTAGAGCCGATCGCCGTGAACTCCGCGTTTCTCTATATCGGCCTCGGTCAGTCGTTCACCGAGCATCGACTTCACCGGATACCGCCACAATGCGCTGACCGTTGGCATGCGGCTCAATTCGACGGATCGGAGCCGTAGCAGCTGGGAATCCAGAACAACACGCCGGCCAGCAACGCCGTCGCCACACCGAATCCAGCCGGGCCCAGACCGTTGATATACGCCCAGAGAATTCCCAGAATCGGCGCGATGATCACGATCCCGATATCGCCGAATGCGTGCCGCCCCAGCGAAATCCGCTGCACCGGTTCGTCCGGCGGTTTGTCCTTTGTGGAGTACGTACCCGGGTTCGCGATCTGCTGGCCGCGCGGTGCGGTGCGCCGCACCCGGCCGGACGACCAGAGCCGGGTGCCCGACAGGTCGACCGCGATCGGCCCGCCACCCTCCAGGTCACCGTGCACCTTCATCGGCGTATCGGCCCGGACTCCGCTGAGCACCGGATCCCAGAAGACCGGCACCCATCGCTCGGTGTTGCCACGCGCGGCGACCAACCAACTGCGGTGAATGAGCCCGAACCGGGTGCGGACCCGGGACAGCTTCACCGTACTGGCCGGCCGGGAACCGACGCTGGCCCGCCGCCACAGCCGGACCCCGGTCGTCATCGCCGCGACCACCAGGATCAGCACGGCGTACAACACCCCGGCTACCAGCGAATTCAACCGGTCGTAAGTGACATCGCCGCCGCTGTAGACCCGCGCCGGATCGCCCGGAACGTAATGCAAACCGATCTTGTCGCCGCTGGCCGGATGGGACGCGGCCGGGTAGCTGATCTGGCTGGTGTGCCGGGTCCCGGATTTGTCGGTCCACTCGATGGTGGCCTGCCGGTCGCGGCCGCTGCTACCGACGTGCTGGACGACCCCGGTAGCCCGGCCGGTGGCCTGCGACAGCTTGTTCGCGGTACCGGTGCCGAGCACGGCGAGTACGACGATGACCACGATCCCGATCAACGCCAGCGGCACCAGGCCCAGAGCCATCTGCCGGGTGGCCCGCAGCTGCCACAGATCCCTCACGGAGCGCACTATTCCACTTCGGCGCCGCGGCCGACCGTGACCCGTATGGCGACTCGTGCCCGACGCATGGCGGCCCGCGCGGCGGGGCAAAGCAGTGACGCCGGGTGAGCCCAGTAGGCTCGGCCCCATCACCATTTCGACTCATGGGAGGGAGCCCTCCGTGGCGACCATAGAGGCCGTCGGTGCCCGCGAGATCCTGGATTCGCGCGGCAACCCCACTGTCGAGGTCGAGGTGGCGCTCGACGATGGCACGTTCGCCCGCGCGGCGGTGCCCAGCGGCGCTTCCACCGGCCAGTTCGAGGCGGTCGAGCTGCGCGACGGCGATCCGGACCGTTACGGCGGCAAGGGCGTAACCAAGGCCGTGGGAGCGGTTCTGGACGAGATCGGCCCGCAGCTGACCGGATACGACGCCAGCGAGCAGCGGCTCATCGACGCCCGACTCATCGACCTGGACGGCACGCCGGACAAGTCCCAGCTCGGCGCGAACGCTCTGCTCGGCGTCAGCCTGGCCACCGCCAAGGCGGCCGCCAGCTCGTCCGAGCTGCCGCTGTTCCGTTACCTGGGCGGCCCGAACGCGGCCGTGCTGCCGGTGCCGATGATGAACATCCTCAACGGTGGGGCGCACGCCGACAGCAACGTTGACATCCAGGAGTTCATGATCGCGCCGATCGGCGCACCGACCTTTTCCGAAGCCGTACGTTTCGGCGCCGAGACGTACCAGGCGCTCAAGAGCGTGCTCAAGGCCAAGGGCCTCTCGACCGGTCTGGGTGACGAGGGCGGCTTCGCGCCGAACCTCTCCGCCAACGCCGAGGCGCTTGACCTGATCATCGAGGCGATCACCAAGGCCGGCTACACCCCGGGCACCGACATCGCGCTGGCGATGGATGCGGCCGCGACCGAGTTCTACGGCCAGGGCAGCTACAAGTTCGAAGGCGGCGACAAGTCCGCCGACGAGATGATCGCGTACTACGAGAACCTGCTCGGCAATTACCCGATCGTCTCGATCGAGGACCCACTGTCCGAAGAGGACTGGGTCGGCTGGGCCCGGATGACCTCGGTGCTGGGCGCGCGGGTGCAGATCGTCGGCGACGACCTGTTCGTCACCAACCCGACCCGCGTCCGGCGTGGCATCGAGGAGCGGGCCGCGAACTCGCTGTTGGTCAAGGTCAACCAGATCGGCACTCTGACCGAGACGTTCGACGCCGTGGATCTGGCGCACCGCAACGGTTTCACCACGATGATGTCGCACCGTTCCGGCGAGACCGAGGACACCACGATCGCCGACCTGGCGGTGGCCGTGGGTTGCGGTCAGATCAAGACCGGCGCGCCGGCCCGCTCGGAGCGGGTGGCGAAGTACAACCAGCTGATGCGGATCGAAGAGGAACTCGACGAGGCCGCCCGGTACGCCGGCGCCGCGGCGTTTCCGCGGTTCGCTCAGGGCTCCTAATGGCAACGCGACAGCGTCCCTCGACCGGCGAACGGCCGGTCGATCGGACGCTGTCGCGACCACCCACTCGGGATCCCGATCCGGCTCCGGCCCGGGAAAAGAACGCCGCCCGTCAGGCGGTTCGCCGGCGCAGTCCCGAGGGTCCGGTCAGCCGTCCGGTACGGCGCAAGCCTGCCGGCCGGCTCACCAAACGCGCCGCGGTGCTGGCGTTGGTGGTTTGTGCCTTGGTGCTCAGCCTGGCCTATCCGATGAAGCAGTATCTGGCCCAGCGCAGCCAGATCGCCCAGCTCGCGGCGCAGAATGCCGCGAAGCAGGCGCAGGTGGACGCGTTGGAACACCGTAAGGCGCAATTCAAAGATCCGGCGTACATCAAAATGCTGGCCCGCGAACGGCTGCAGTACGTCATCCCCGGCGAAAGCCAGTACGTCGTGGTCAAGCAAGGGGAAACCGGCAACGGTACGGGCGGCTCGGGTAAAACGAAATCCAGTGCGCGTTCGCCCTGGTATTCCCAGCTGTGGGGTTCGGTGCAGAAGGCGGACCGCGCGCCGTAATGCCAATTTCCGATGACGAGCGCGCCATTGTGGCCGAACAACTCGGCCGGCGACCACGAGCGGCGCAGTCGGTCGCGCACCGATGCCCGTGCGGGCTGCCCGATGTGGTGGAAACCGCGCCGCGCCTGGATGATGGCACGCCGTTCCCCACGCTTTATTACCTGACCTGCCCCAAGGCCGCCGCCGCGATTGGCCGGCTGGAGGCATCCGGCCTGATGGCCGAAATGACCGCGCGGCTGGCGTCGGATCCGGAATTGGCAGCGGCGTATCAGGCCGCGCACGAAAGCTATTTGGCCCAGCGTCGGCAGTTGGGTGAGGTGCCGGAGATCGACGGCGTGTCGGCCGGTGGCATGCCGCGGCGGGTGAAATGCCTGCACGTATTGGTGGCGCATTCGCTCGCGGCCGGCCGGGGCGTGAATCCGCTGGGCGACGAGGCCCTGGATTTATTACCGGACTGGTGGGAAAACGGACCCTGCATTAATTCCGACCCAAATAATGTTACGGAGAACGGAGTGCGATGAGCCTCGATGTCCTGTTACACGGCGGTTGGGTCGTCGACGGTGCCGGAACACCGCCATTCCGGGCCGATGTCGTCGTACAGGACGGTCGAATTCGCGATGTCGGCTATTTCCCGACCGCGGATGCGACCGAGGCGATCGACTGCACCGACCGGTACGTGATGCCGGGAATGATCGACGCCCATTCGCACGCCGATTCGGCGGTATTGCGGGCCGAACCGGCGCTGGCCCTGCTGCGCCAGGGCGTCACCACCGTGGTGGCCGGCCAGGACGGGGTGTCCTACGCCCCCGGCGATGGCGGCTATGGCGCGTCGTATTTCGGCGCTCTGAATGGCGAACACCCGACGTACCAAGGGAATGGCGTCGCCGGCCTGCTGGCGACGTATGACGGCACGACGCCGGTGAACGTCGCCTATCTCCTACCGCACGGCACCATTCGGCACGAGGTAATGGGTTTTGCCGACCGGCGGCCCAGCGACGAGGAATTGGCCGCAATGGTGGCGCTGGTCCGGCAGGGCCTGGAGGAGGGCGCGGTCGGATTGTCGACCGGGTTGGATTACGTGCCGGGCCGATTCGCCGAAGTCCCGGAATTCGCCGCGTTGTGCGCCCCGGTGGCGCAGGCCGGTGCGCTGTACGTCTCGCACACCCGCGGGTACGAGACAAGGGCGAATATCGGGGTTGACGAAGTACGGCAGATCGTCCGGGGTAGTGGCGTCAACGCGCACATTTCGCATTACCACGGCCCGGCCGAATTGCTGGCCCGGCTGATCGACGAATCGCGCGCCGCCGGGGTCGACGTGACCTTCGATGCCTACCCGTACCGGGCCGGATTCACCTTGCTGGCCATGCCATTGTTGCCGCCGACGTTGATGAGCCGCGGATTGAGCGCCGCGGCCGAGCAATTGGCGAACGAGGAATTCCGGGCCGACCTGGTCCGCGAGCACATACCGACGATCGACAACCAACCGAGCCTGGGACCGGGCTGGCCGGACCGGGTTCGGCTGGCCCACGTCGGGGCGGCCGATTATGCCTGGGCCGAAGGGATGACATTGGCCGGCGCGGCCGAACGGGATGGCAGCTCGCCCGGCGAATTCGCCTACCGGATCCTGGCCGCGGCCCGGCTCGCGGTCAGCGCGGTGATGACGCTGCCGGGCCGGAGCGTCGAGGAGCTGCGGACGCTGTTGCGGCACGAGGCGCAAATGGGCGGCTCGGACGGTATTTTCATCGGCTCACATCCGCATCCGCGCGCGTACGGCACATTCGCCCGCTATCTCGGTCAGCACACCCGCGAATTCGGCGACTACACCTGGGGTGCGATCGCGACCCGGCTGGCCGGGCATCCGGCCCGGCGGTTCGGGCTGGCCCGCCGCGGCGTGGTGACCGCCGGATACGCCGCCGACCTGATCGTGGTCGACCCGGCCATCGTCGCCGATCGGGCCACCTACGACGAGCCGCGCCAACTCGCGGTCGGAATCGACGACGTAGTGGTCGGCGGCGAGGTCGTATTGCGCGACGGCAAACTGACCGGCGTCAATTCCGGCCAGGGTCTAAGACGCTAACCCAGCCGCTGGAAGAATTCCGTACCCCAGCCGGCGATATCGAATACGACCCGCAGAAACAGTGTGTCGCCTCGCGGCCGGTATTCCTGGACCAGCTCATCCAACGCGGCCGACCCCAGCCCGGGTGCGTATTCGTCCAGCGCGCGCCGTTTCGCCCCGGCCGCGTCCGGCGAGCAGCACATCGCGATGTTGGCCGTGCCCGCCGGGACGCCGAGGATGCCGCCCGATCCGACCGGCGTCCCGGGCAGCAGTGCGGCCAGCAAAGACCGTGCATCGACGACGTTCTGCTCATGCACGCAGGCGCCGAACGCCGGCGGCGCCGCCTCGCCCATCCGGTCCAGAGCAGCGCTGACCGTACGACTGATCATCACGTGGTCGGGGTGGCGCGTGATCCCGTCGGCGCCGACCGAGAGGACCACATCGGGGCGCAGCACCTTCAGCAGCTCGACCAGCGCGCCGACCAATTCCTCATCGCAGGCCTGACTCAGGCTGCCCGGCCCGCCGTCGCGGCCGGCATCGACCCAGTGCCCGGCCCCGCCCAGGCGGTGGTGATCGCGAATGCCCAGCAGCTCGCAGGCCCGCAGCAGCCGGTGTTCGCGGCGTTGCCGGGCGGTCGCCAGCGCGGTGGCCGGGTCGTCGTCCGGGACCCGCTCGGCCGCTTCGCCCGAGGTCGCGGTCGCCAGCACCACCTCGACCCCGCGCTCGGCCAGCTCGGCCACGGTCGCGCCGGTAGCGAGGGTTTCGTCGTCGGGATGGGCGTGGATCACCAGCGCGCGGTCACCCCGCCCCAACTGCTGCAACTCCTGAACGGCAGAAATGACGGAACCCTTCTCGTACCAGAGGGAACGTATGTTCGAGCCTAATGAACGGCCACCGTTCGTGTCCAACGAGTACCGCTGCGCATACGTTATGCAACGGCCGCCACATCGAAGCGGGCTGCCACCATGGAAGAAAATCGCAGACGTAGCAAGGAGAGCAACCCCGTGACACGAGTGGCGGCCATCGACTGTGGGACCAATTCAATTCGCCTGCTGGTGGCCGACATCGAGGGAGACAGGCTCACTGACGTCGACCGCCGGCTGGAGATCGTCCGACTCGGTCAGGGCGTCGACCGGACCGGACGCCTGGCGCCAGAGGCGATCGAACGGACCCGGCTCGCGTTGGAGCGCTACACCGAGATCATCGGCGATATAGACCTCGTGCGGATGGTCGCGACCAGCGCCACCCGGGACGCGGCCAACCGGGACGAATTCCACGCGATGGTCCGCAAAACACTGGGCCGCGAAGCCGAGGTGATCACCGGCGACGAGGAGGCCGCGTTGTCGTATCTGGGCGCGGTACGCAGCCTGCCGGGCCTGGCCGCGCCGGCGCTGGTGGTCGATATCGGCGGCGGCTCGACCGAATTCGTGCTGGGCAACGGCGGTCGGGCCACCACTCAGCGCAGCGTGAACATCGGCTGCGTCCGGCTGACCGAACGCCACCTGCGCGACGACCCGCCCACGCCGGAACAGATCGCGGCGGCCGAGGCGGACGTGCGGTCGGCGTTGCAAGAGGTCCGGCAGACCGTCCCGGTTGAGCAGGCCGCCACCCTCGTCGGCGTGGCCGGCACGGTGACCACAATGGCGGCGATCGCCCTGGATCTGCCCGAATACGACTCGGACCGCATTCACGGCACGGTCATGACCAGACAGACGGTGGGGCAGGTGGCCGACCGGCTGCTGGCGATGAACCACGCCGAGCGGGCCGCGTTGCCGGTGATGCACCCGGGGCGGGTCGACGTGATCGGCGGAGGTGCGCTGGTACTGCGCGTTATCGTCGATTCGCTGGCCATGGCCGAGGTGGTCACCAGCGAGCACGACATTCTCGATGGCATCGCGTGGTCATTGGTGAGCTGAACCCGTAGGCACGCCCTATGGTGTCTGGCACAACCCGAGGGGGAGCCCAGATGACCCGACACGAACGGCTGAATGCGCTACTGGAATTCCTGGCGCGGGACGGTCAATTGGACGTGCACACCGTAGCCCGCGAACTGGACGTCTCCACCGCCACGATCCGGCGCGACCTTGACCATCTTGCCCAGCAGCAGATGCTCACCCGGACCCGCGGCGGCGCGGTCTCCGGCAGCGTCTCGTACGACCTTCCGTTGCGGTACAAGACCGCCCGGCACGCCTCGAACAAGCAACGTATCGGCGCGGCCGCGGCGGCCCTGGCCAACGTCGGGACCACGATCGGGCTCAACGGTGGGACGACGACGACCGAGGTGGCCCGGGCGCTGGCGACCCGGGTTGACCTACGCGGCAGCGACAACGAGCCGGGCGTAACCGTGGTGACCAACGCGGTCAACATCGCCAACGAGCTGACGGTCCGCTCGCACGTCAAGATCGTCGTCACCGGCGGGGTCGCCCGAGCTCAGTCCTACGAGCTGATCGGCCCGCTGGCCTCCAACATCCTCGGCGAGCTCACCATCGACCTGGTCTTCCTCGGGGTCGACGGGGTGGATGCCGTCGCCGGTGCTACCGCCCACAACGAGGCCGAAGCGAGCACGAACGCGTTGATGGCCAGCCGGGCCAAGCAGGTCGCGGTCGTGGCCGACTCGACGAAGATCGGTAACCGCGCGTTCGCCCGTATCTGCGACATCGAGGCGGTCTCGGTGCTGATCACCGACTCCGACGCGACCGACGCGATGATTGCGCCGTTCGAGGAGGCCGGCCTCGAAGTAATCCGGGCGTGATGTGACCGGGATAGTCCACTGAGGATTATCAGAGTCCCTGCGGGAACGTGAACGGCTTGGGCGCGACGACCTGGCCGACATCGAGCTGGATCACCTTGTGGTTGCCCAATTGAATGTCGGCCGGATTTCCGCTGACCTTTTTCCCGTCGAGGAATGCGGTCACCGTGCCCTTGTCCGGTCCGACCTGGTTGGCGCTGAGCTTCTGGCCCCAGATATCGAAGAAATTGCCCAGCGTGAAGGTGCGCTTGACCGGCGACTCGATGTGCACCACGCCGCTTTCGTCGTGGGTGTGCAGCCAATAGAGCGCCTTGCCGCCGCCAGCGAACGGCTGGCCGCCCGCGTTCTGCACGCTCAGTGGCGGCACGATGCCGATCCCGTACGGCACGACCTTCTGTTTGCCGCCCACGTAGATCTGCAGGTGCGAGTGGACGTGGAAGGCCAACTGCTCGCTGGAGGAGCTGCTGATCCCGTCGACGGTCTGGCCCTTGGCGCCGTGCGCGGTGGTGGCCAGCACGGCCGGGTTGTTGTCGAGTGTCTGATTGCCCGAGGCGTTGTTGGAGTTCGACGATCTGTGGCCGATGGTCAGTACGGCGGCGACCAGGCCGCCGATCACCACCACGGCGACGGCGATCGAGACGATCCAGGTACGTTGACGCTTCTTACGCTGGCTCTCACGCAGCGCGGCGGCAGCTTTGCGCGCGGCCTGCCTGCGCTGTTCCTTGGTGAGCTGTTGTGGGCGACGCTTGGTCATGAACCGCTCTCGTCAGATGTTGGTCTGGTCACTTGTAGACGACGAACGGAGGTGCCGGATCGTTCACGTGCCCATCTTGCTCATAAATTCTGCGCTGTTTAGCTCGCAGCCGCGGGGTTTTGAGCGATACTGTGCAGGACGGTACGTGAGGTGAGCAACGAGAAGGGTGCTGCGGGTGAGCCACGTCGAGACAGAGATCGCCAGCCAGCCGGCATGCTGGCGCAAGGCCGCTGAGATGGCGACATCGTCGCCCGCCGGCCTGCCACAAGCGGGCGAGCGGGTGGCGGTGATTGGTTGCGGCACCTCACTGTTCATGGCGCAGTCGTACGCCGTGCTGCGCGAGCGCGCTGGCCAGGGTGAGACCGACGCCTTCGCGGCGTCCGAATTTCCGGTGGACCGGCCGTACGACCGGGTCGTCGCGCTGACCAGATCCGGCACCACGACCGAGGTCCTGGGTGCCCTGAACGCTATCGGGTCCACGACCCCGACGGTCGCGATCACCGCCGACCCGTCGACCCCGGTCATGCAGGCCGCGGCCGACACCGTCGTACTCGACTTCGCGGACGAACAGTCCGTGGTCCAGACCCGGTTTGCCACCACCGCGTTGTTGTTGCTGCGGGCGCACCTCGGCGCTGACGTCACCAGCGCCGTGGAGCAGGCCGGCGCCGCGGTCAGCTCCGCATTGCCGGCCGGCCTGACCGAGCGGACCCAGTTCACGTTCCTGGGCACCGGCTGGTCGATCGGCATCGCCAACGAGGCCGCGCTCAAGCTCCGCGAGGCCTCTCAGTCGTGGACCGAGTCGTACCCGGCCATGGAGTACCGGCACGGCCCGATCAGCATCGCCGACGACCACAGCGTGGTCTGGGTCTTCGGTGAACCGCCGGCCGGCCTGCTCGATCAGCTGAATGGGACCGGCGCGCTCGTCGTCAACGACGACCTCGACCCGGCCGCCGATCTGATCCGCGCCCAGCGGCTCGGTGTCGCTTTGGCGACCGTCCGTGGGCTCGACCCGGACCAGCCCCGTAATCTCACCCGGTCGGTGATTCTGCACTGACCGTTTGGTGAGGAGCGCGCCATGAGTGGGTCGGTCGTCGCGCTGGATGTCGGCGGTACGGCGATGAAGGGTGCCGTGGTCGACCGGTACGGAGCGATGCTGCACGTCGAAACCAGGCCCACCGGCCGGGAACGCGGCGTCGAGGCAGTGGTCGAGTCGATTGTGGACTTTGCCGCGGCGTTAGCTGGGCAGGCGCCTGGTGGGGCGGCCGCGGCCGGGGTCGTCGTGCCGGGTCTGGTCGATGACACGACCGGGATGGCGATCTATTCGGCCAATATCGGCTGGCGGGATCTGCCGCTGGCCGAGTTGGTCGGTCGCCGTTTGCAGCGCCCGGTGGCGCTGTCGCATGACGTACGCAGCGGCGGGCTGGCCGAGATGTTGGTCGGCGCCGCTCGCGGTAGCAAGGACTTCCTGTTCTTGCCGATCGGTACCGGGATCGCCGCCGCCATTGTGATCGGCGGAGTGCCGTACGCCGGCGCCCGCGGGTACGGCGGCGAGATGGGGCATACGCCGGCCGTCCCGCACGGCGAGCCGTGTGCCTGCGGTCAGCGCGGTTGTCTGGAGACGTACGCCTCGGCGGCGGCGATTCCCCGGCGGTACATGGCGGCTGGCGGTTCCGCGGTGACTGGGGCAGAGGAGGTGCTGGCCCGTTCGCAGGCGGGCGAGGAGTTGGCCACCCGGATCTGGGCCGAGGCGATCGACGCGCTGGCGACCTCGCTCGCCACGTACAGCCAACTGCTCGACCCGGCCATGGTCGTGATCGGCGGGGGCTTGTCCGAGGCTGGCGCGGCGCTGCTCGACCCGTTGCGGACCGAGCTGGCGTCCCGTCTGTCGTTCACCCCGCCACCACCGCTGGTACCGGCGGCGTTGGGCAGTCAGGCCGGCTGCCTCGGCGCGGCCGTACTGGCCTGGCGAGCCGCCGGCGAGGCCAGCGCGGGTGAGGATTGGAAGCCGTACGAAGGAGACGCCGCATGACCGTCCTGACCGGTGCCCGGGTCGTCACCCCGGACGGCATCCTCGATCCCGGTTGGGTTCAGATCGAGGGGTCGCGGATCACCGGCGTCGGCGGTGGCCGGCCGCCAGAGTCCGGGACCGATCTGGGCGGGGGTTGGTTGCTGCCCGGCTACGTCGACCTGCATACCCACGGCGGCGGGGGCGGTGGCAACGACGAATCGGCCGCGGAGCTCGCGACCGCCGTGGCGTTCCACCGCGCGCACGGCACCACCCGTGCGCTGGCCAGCGTGGTCACCGGCGATGTCGCGCGGATGTGTGAGATCACGCGGTGGATCGCCGACCTGGTCGAGGCCGGCCCGACGCCGACCGGGCACGTGGTCGGCGTGCATCTGGAGGGCCCGTTCATCTCGTCGGTACGGTGCGGCGCGCAGAATCCGCACAAGATCATCGACCCCGATCCGGGCGTACTGAAGGAACTACTGGAGGCCGGGCGCGGCACGGTCTCGATGATCACGATCGCGCCGGAACGGCCGGGCGCGTTGGACCTGATCCGGCAGGTGGCCGCGGCCGGGGTGATCCCCGCGGTCGGACACACCGATACCTATTACGCCGACGCGATCGCCGGCATCGAGGCTGGAGCGCGGGTCATCACGCATGCTTTCAACGGCATGCGCGGCCTGCACCACCGCGACCCGGGCACGATCGGGGCGGCGATGGACCGGGCCGGCGTGGTGTGCGAGGTCATCAACGACGGCTTCCATCTGCACGACTCGACCGTCCGGCTGCTGGCCGAGCTGTTCCCGGACCGGTTCGCATTGATCACCGATGCGATGGCGGCGGCCGGGGTCGGCGATGGCGACTACATTCTTGGCGGTCAGCGGGTCATCGTCGATAACGGCAAGGCCGTGCTGGCCGACGGTGACTCGATCGCCGGCAGCACGTTGACGATGGAACGGGCGGTACAGCGGGCGATTCGCGAGGTCGGCCTGCCGGTTGAGGTAGCGGCCCGGGCCGCGGCGACGACCCCGGCCCGGGTGCTCGGGGGCGTGGACCGGTTCGGCAGCATCGCGGCCGGGCTGGACGCAGATTTCGTACTGCTGGACGACGAATTCGCGGTAACGCGGGTAATGGCGCTGGGAGAGTGGACGTAGGTGCTGGTTTCGACCGGGGAAATTGTCGCGCAGGCTCGGGCGGCCGGGCGTGGTGTGGCGGCGTTCAACGTCATCATGATCGAACACGCCGAGGCGATCGTCGCCGGCGCCGAACAGGCCGGTCTGCCGGCCATTCTGCAGATCAGCCAGAACGCGGTGAAATTCCACAATGGACAGCTAGCGCCTCTTTCGGCGGCCGCGGCGGCAATAGCGCGGGCGGCGTCGGTCGATGTGTCGCTGCATCTGGATCACGTCGAGGACGATGCGCTGTTGCGCGAGTCGGCCGCAGCCGGATTTTCCTCGGCAATGTACGACGCGTCCAAACTGGACTATGCCGATAACGTCGCGGCGACCCATTCCGCGGCTTCGTGGGCGCACGGCGAAGGTCTCTGGCTGGAGGCCGAGCTGGGCGAGGTCGGTGGAAAGGACGGCGCGCACGCGCCCGGGGTACGGACCGATCCGGCCGAGGCGGCGGCTTTTGTCGCCGCGACCGGTGTCGACGCATTGGCCGTCGCGGTAGGTTCCTCGCACGCCATGACGTCGCAGACAGCGACGTTGGACCACGAGTTGATCGGTCGGTTGCGTGACGCTCTTGACGTGCCGTTGGTGCTGCACGGATCCTCGGGGGTGCCGGATTCCGAGCTGCGCAAGGCGGTCGCGGCCGGAATGGTGAAAATCAATATCGGCACCGCGTTGAATATCGCTTTTACCGGTGCGGTACGCGAATTCCTGGCGCAGGACGATCGTACGGTCGATCCGCGCAAATACATCAAGCCCGCGCGTACGGCAATGGCGGCGGCGGTGCAACATGCGCTTGAGGTCCTGGCCGGCTGATTTACCGCTCTGCGGTTTCGGTGCGCTGGCTGCGCCTGGGCTCGGCCGCGTTTTGGGTGCGCTGGCTGCGCCTGGGCTCGGCCGCGTTTTGGGCGCGCTGGCTGCGCGTGCGCTCGGCCGCGGTTTCGGTGCGCTGGCTGCGCCTGGGCTCGGCCGCGGTTTCGGTGCGCTGGCGGTGGCTAAGCCGATCCCCGCACGGCGGCTGTGACTCTGCTCCAACGGTTGGAGCACTGTCATAGGCGCCGGCCGGGCCCCTTTGCCCGCGCCTTCACGCTGTTGATCATGAAGTTGCCGACGCGGCGCTCGGCGTGTCGCCGGCGTGTCGTGCAGCTAACTTCATGATCAACAGCGAAGAGCGAGTGAATTGCCGCTGGCGCTCCATCGGCGCCCCCACGATCATGATCATGATGGATTTCGTATCGATTCTGTTGACGTACGCCATCATGATCATGAAATTGCCTGGGGGAGCGGGGAGCGGCGGCTTCTTAGGGGAGGCGATCAGCCATGGGGAATTGGAATGGCGATTAGCGGCGGCGTTGCGGCGCCGGCAGGTCTATGAGCAATCGACCGAGATCGGCCTCGCTGCGGGCGGCGTACGTAGCCTCGGTCCGCTCCTCGAACTCGGCGACCGTCAACCGACCTTCGCTCAACGCGATCGCCAGCAACTGGATCACGTTGTCGCGTTCGACCGCGGACGGCCGGATCGGGTTGGGCGATGAGGACATGAACGGCTCCGGAAAACTGGAACGTACGGTCGCTGTCCCCAGCTTTCCGCAGCGCCGGACGCATGTCATTCCCGCCAACCACCGACCTCGGGGTAGGGCCTGCCCCACCTATCCAAGCGCGTGGGTTTCACCGCGACGGCGCTCCGGTCGCTTCAAGCCCGTCGCTTCAAGCCGGTCGCTTCAAGCCGGTCGCTTCGAGCCGGTCGCTTCGAGCCGGTCACCTCAAGCCCGTCGCTTCGAGCCGGTCGCTTCAAGCCGGCAGCGCAACCAACCTCAGGCGGCCTTTTCCTTTGTCTTCTTGGTCGGCGGCTGCTGACCGGTCAACGCCTTGTACGCCACCGCGGCCCCGCGGGTCGCCGCGGACTGGACCGCTGCGGTCACCGCGGCCGACAGCGCCGCCCAGACGATCAGCTCGATCCAGTCCGAATCGGGCTCCTTACGTTCGGCATCCGCGGGCGGCTTGTGTCCGCGCGAGGATTCCCAGACCTTCTGCAGCGCCTTGTTGGCCGCGATGCCGCTCGGGATCGCGAACGCCACCCCGATCAGCTTGAACCCCACCGTGCCGATCGCACCCACTGGAGGCCACCTCCCGCTCTCGTCGAACTGCCGAACCTCAGTTTGGCCTACCCCGCCCCGCGCGACCTGCGCACACACCAAAGCCAGGCGACCCGATCATGCCCTAGGGTGCGTCTGGCGAATCCTCGGCCTGCTGCGCGGCCAGGATTCAAGAGCGCGCCCTCGTACCGGTCTGCCCGGTTCAGCACTGGTCGACTCCTCCTCTCGATAGTGTCTTCCCGATGGCAGTCTCAGCAGGCAGTGGCTGGCCGGGCGATCCGGCGACCCGACGTACTCCCGTAGCGAACGACCGCGCCGACGTGACCCGGTTGGCGACCTCGGCGCGGGATCTGGCGACCCTCGATGCCCGGGTGTCGGTGTGCCGGGCCTGTCCGCGGTTGGTGCAGTGGCGCGAAGACGTCGCCACGACCAAGCGCCGGGCCTTCGCGCAGGAGGTGTACTGGGGCCGGCCCGCGCCGGGTTTCGGGCCGCCGGACGCGCCGATCGCGATCCTGGGTCTGGCGCCGGCCGCGCACGGGGCCAACCGCACCGGTCGGATGTTCACCGGCGATCGCAGCGGGGACTGGCTGTACGCGGCCTTGTACCGGGCCGGCCTGGCGAACCAGCCGACCTCAGTCCGCGCCGACGACGGGCTGCAACTGCGCGCCACCCGGATCATGGCCGCGGTCCGCTGCGCCCCACCGGCGAACAAGCCGACCCCGCTGGAGCGGGACACCTGCCATCCGTGGTTTCACCGCGAATGGACCTTAATGTGGCCTACGCTGCGGGTCGTGGTCGTACTCGGCGGGTTTGCCTGGGGTGCGCTGCTCTCTGCCCTGCCAACCCTCGGCATCCGGTTGCCGAGCCCGCGCCCGGTGTTCGGCCACGGCGTCGAGTTGACCTTCGATCGGCTGACCGTGCTGGGCTGCTACCACGTCAGCCAGCAGAACACGTTCACCGGCCGGTTGACCGAACCCATGCTGGATGCCGTTTTCGGCCGTGCCCGTGAGCTGGCCGGGCTGGTTGGATGAACAATCCATGAGCCCACCACAGACCGGCCTGAACCGTAGCCGCATGGTCGCGGGCGGACTGGCTGCGATCGCCGGTCTGGCCCTGGTGCTCATCGCGACCCGATCCGGGCGTACCCGCGACATCAGCAAGCACAGTCTCCCGTACCACCTGCCAAACCGGACCCCGGCGAGCCAGCCACCGCAGGCGAATCCGACCGCCACCACGGCCCCGGCGACGACGACCCAGGGCTCGGTACCGGGCTGGTTGCACGTTCTGCTGATCACGATCGGGATCGCGATCGGAATCGCGATCGTGACGGTCGCGGTGCTGTACGTGGTGCGGCTGATCCGTCAGATCGACCTGCACCGATCGGGCGGCCGCAAGGAACCGAACATCGCCGACGTCGAGTTGGCCCCGGAGGATGTCGCGCGGGCGTTGACCGAGGCGGTCGATGCGACCCTGGTGGCGATCGAACGGGGCGAGACCCGCGAGGCGATCATCGCCTGCTGGCTGCGGTTGGAAGACATCGCGGGCGACGCCGGGGTGAGCCGCCGCCCGGCCGAGACCGCGTCCGATCTGACCGAGCGGGTGCTGGCCACGTATCAGGTCAGCGCGGGCACGCTGTCCCGGCTGGCCGACCTCTACCGCGAGGCCCGGTTCTCCGCCCACAGCCTGGATGACAGCGCGCGCGATGAGGCCCGCAGCGCCCTGGAGCAGATCCGCGACGAGCTGGGCCGCAAACGGAAAACCGCCGATGAACCGGTGCAGCAATGAGCGCGGCCGGTCCGTTCTCGGACAAGGTGACCAGAGTCCTGCTGGCCAAGGCGATCGCGATCGCCCTGGTGGTGGCGGCGATCGTCTGGGTCATCTTGGCGATGGGTGGTTTACGGGCGCGGCCCGGTTATTGTTTTGGCGTTGCGGTGGCGGTGGCAATTCTGGTCGTGCTGATCCGTGCCGTACTCGCGCCGGGCGAGGCGATTCCGGAGCGCGCCGATACGTCCGGTGCCGGCCAGCAGCCGTACGCCGATCTTTATTTCCTTGAGTACCGGTTGTCCTGGGGTAGCGTCGAACGGTCCCGTTTCGAGCAGCGCGTCCGGCCGCTGCTCATTCGGGTGGCCGACGAGCGGCTGCGCCAACGGCACGGCGTCGACTTCAACACCGATCCGGGCAAGGCCCGCGGCATCGTAGGAGAGGACCTGTGGCAGTTGATGACCCGCGAAACGATCAGCGAGGGAGCGCCGCCAACCCATCGGGAGGTAACGGCGCTGGTCTCGGCGATCGAACGCATTTGATGGAGCTGACCGAAGTCTGGGCGACCTGCGACCGGGTGTTGGCGCAGGTTGGTCGGGCCGTGGTCGGCAAGGCCGAACCGCTGGCCCTGGTCCTGGCCGGCGTGCTGGCTGGTGGCCACGTGTTGCTGGAGGATTATCCGGGACTGGGGAAAACGCTGGCGGCCCGCTCGTTCGCCCAGACATTGGGCCTGGAATTCCGCCGCGTGCAATTCACCCCGGACCTGTTGCCCTCCGACGTCACCGGCTCTTTTATTTACGATCAGAAGCAGGCCGATTTCGTATTCCGTTCCGGACCGATATTCGCCGGCCTGTTGCTGGCCGACGAAATCAACCGTACGCCCCCGAAAACCCAGGCCGCTCTGCTGGAAGCAATGCAGGAAAGCCAGGCCACGGTCGAGGGCCGTACCTTTACGTTGCCGGTGCCATTTCACGTAATCGCCACCGCGAACCCGATTGAGTACGAGGGAACGTATCCGTTGCCGGAGGCGCAATTGGATCGGTTTCTGATGCGTATCTCGTTCGGATATCCCGACGGTGAAGAGGAATGGTCGGTACTGCGCCGCCGGATGGAGCGGCGGCAGGAGTCGATCACATTGGATCCGGTTACCGACGCGGCCGGCCTGTTGGGGATGCAGCGTGCGGTCGAGGCGGTGACGGTTGAGGAGTCGGTCGGGCGGTACTGCGTCGCGCTGGCCGCCGCGACCCGGACCCAGTCCCAGGTCTTGGTCGGTGCCTCGCCCCGCGGCGCATTGGCATTGCTGCTGCTGGCCCGGGCCTACGCCGTGCTGCACCACCGGGACTTCGTCACACCCGAGGACGTCAAGGCGGTGGCGGTACCGGCGCTGGCGCACCGCATCACGCTGCGACCGGAGATGTGGATGCGCCGGGTCGCCCCGGAGGACGTGGTGCGGGGCGTGCTGGACGACGTGCCGGCCCCGACCACCGCGCCTGTCGCCAACTGATGAGCTTGACCAAGGGCTGGCAGGTCGCGGGCCCGCAGGCGGCCGAGTCGGTCGGTCAGCCGAGCCGCCCAGTCGCGGAGCCGCAGCCGCGCGGCGGTTGGCGTCCGACGCCGGCGTTGTCCCGCGCCCTCGGCGTGGTGGCGGTACTGCTGGTGCTGGCCGTGTTGTTCCGGCGGATCGACCTGGTCGTACTGGCCGCACCGCTGTTCCTCGGCACCGCGTTCGGCCTGCTGCGCCGGCCCGAGGGAACGCCGACGGTGACGCTGCGGACCGGCGCCAGCAGCCTGCTGGAGGCGCAACGTACCCAGGCCACTGTCACGGTCGGCGCGACCGACTACCTCGACGTGGTGTCGGTGGCGCTGCGGACCGGGCCGTACCTGATCGGTTTCGGCGGCGAGCCACGGCGCAGCACCAGCCTGCTGCCGGGCGAAACCCGCGATCTCGTGCTGGACCTGCGGGCCATTCGGTGGGGCCGGCAGCCGGTCGGACCGGCCGAGGTGTGGGCGGTCGGCGCCCACGGGCTGCTGCGGCGCGGGCCATTCGTCGCCGACGCGCTGCGGGTGACCACGCTGCCGTTGCGGGACGGATTCGAGGCGACCGACGTGGTGCCCCGGGCCGAGGGCATGGTCGGGCTGCACCGGTCCCGTCGCCCGGGCGAGGGCACTGACATCGCCGGCGTACGGGCGTTCACGATCGGCGACCGGCTGCACCGCATCAACTGGCCGGTCTCGCTGCGGGCCGGCGAACTGCACGTCACCTCGACCCTGTCCGACCGCGACACCGAGGCCGTCCTGGTCCTGGATACGCAGTACGACCTGGGCATCAGCGAGGGGATCGACGGGTCGTCCTCGAGCCTGGACACCGCGGTCCGCGCCGCCGCGTCGGTGGCCGAGCACTACCTGCGGCACGGCGACCGGGTCGGCCTGATCGACCTGGGTCAGCCCCTGCGCCGGGTCCGTCCGGGCGGTGGTCGGGCGCACCTGGTGCGGATCTTCGATGTGCTGCTGGATGTCCGGCCCTCGCGTA
>JBEDUI010000289.1:0-53689 GCA_040414495.1 Mycobacteriales bacterium | reverse complement strand
CAGGTTTGTGAGCAATGTGGCCTGTTCGGCGGCGAGCGCGGTGATGTCGCCGCCCATCATCCAGGTGTAATTCCGGGCGAGCAATTGGTCGTAATGGTCGGTCACGCTGCTCATGCAAACGTCCTTTGGTCTGGGGCATTGCGGTTACTGCCGCTCGCCCCGCGAATTTCCGATACACCGCTGCCCGCATGCGTGTCCTCGGCTGGCGGCCACGCACTGGCAGTCCTAGCGCCGGAGCAGGGTCTCGTGGGTGAGGTGGGAGAGCTTGGCGGGGTTGCGTACCGCGTACATGCCGCTGATGAGGCCGTCGTCGAAGCGGAAGGCGAGTACGGTGTGCAGACGGTTCGGGCCGGCGCTGTCGGTGTCGAAGAGCAGGAGCGCCGGGTGCGCGTTGACCTCGGTGGGGCGGATGATCGTGGCGCCGCCGCTGAGACGGGCGATGACCTCTGCCACCGCGTTCACGCCGACGACCGGCTCGACGGCCGCCTGAACAGCGCCGCCTCCGTCGGTAAGCAGGGTCACGTCGGGGGAGAGTACGTCGAGCAGAGGCTGCAGGTCGCCGGTACGAACCGACTCTTGGAATGCGCTCATCGCATCGCGCACCTGGATAGGACGGACATCGCCACGGGGCCGACGTTCAGCGACGCGCCGTCGCGCCCGGTGGGCGATTTGGCGTACGCCTTCCTCGGATTTGTCGAGCCAGCCGGCGATCTCGGCGTGCGGAACGTCGAACACTTCACGAAGGACGAAGACGGCGCGTTCCACCGGGCCGAGAGTTTCGAGCACGAGGAGCATCGCCATAGAGACGCTCTCCGCCAGTTCGACGTCCTCTGCAACATCGGGGACCGTTAGCAGCGGCTCCGGCAGCCACGGCCCGACGTACGATTCCTTGCGCCGGCCGAGCGACCGTAACCGCATGAGGGCCTGGCGCGTCGTGATCTTGACGAGATAGGCGCGCGGGCTCTCGATCGTGTCGAACGCGACCCGTGACCACTGCAGCCAGCTCTCCTGCAGCACGTCCTCGGCATCGGCCGCGGAGCCCAACATCTCGTACGCCACCGTGAACAGCAGGTCGCGATACGCCACGAAGGTCCTTGTGGCCGGGTCGTCGCTCATATCCGTGCCGGCTCTTTCGCTCTGCATGTCTCTCTGGTGCCGGCCGGGGTCCATACGTGACAACTACAGCGCATGTCCTCGATCACAGGGCACGCATGTCACGTGCTTGCCGGCGGCGGCACCTTCATGGGCGAAAGAGCCCGGGCCACGGGCTCGAGCACACATACGAAGAGGTACCGATGGAACCGCGTATCGATCTGATGGCCAACCCAACCGGCGCGAGCATCTCGCGACGCATCTACGCCGTCGCCATGGAGATCCAGAAGTCGACACTGCCGAAGACTATCCAGGAGCTCGTCGAGCTCCGAGCGAGCCAGATCAATGGGTGCGGCTGGTGCGTCGACGTGCACACCAAAGATGCTGCAATGCACGGCGAGACCCAGCTTCGCCTGAACCTGGTGGCCGCCTGGCGGCACTCCACCGTGTTCACCGAGCCCGAACGAGCCGTCCTCGCCCTGGCCGAGGAAGGCACACGCCTGGCCGACGCGGCCGGTGGCGTCTCCGACGAGACCTGGGACCTGGTGAGCAAGCACTTCGATGAGGACCAGCGTGCCGCGCTCATCGCCCTGGTGGCCATGATCAACGCCACCAACCGACTCGGCGTCATCTCCAACACGCCCGGCGGTTCGTACGAGCCGGCCTTCTTCGCCGGGCTCGAGAACTGAGCTGAGTCCGGCCGGCGGCGAGCCCGGGGGACATGCCTGGGGCTCGCCGCCGAGTCCGGTAGGACCAGATGAGGACTGCATCAGTGATAACTCACCTATCTCGCTCAGCCGCTGACCAGCCCACACCGGCTCCCGTGGGGCCACCGACCCGGGCGCAGCAGGCCGTGATGATCTGGCTCTGCGTCTTCCCCACCCTGAGCGTGCTGGGCATCGCCATCGGTCCGTGGATCGTCGACCTAAACCCCGTGCTACGTACGTTCGTGCTGGCCACGATCGCCGTCCCGACCATCGTGTACATCGAACTGCCGCTGGCGCAGCGGGCACGAGTCTGGATCATGTCTCACCGGCGCTGACGCTTTTGGCCAGAACCACCGCCGGGATCGGTCAACCGGGACACTGGATCCAGGCTCCTGGTGTAGGTGTGAGGACCCGTTCGGCCGATCAGGGCCGGCGCTGTGGAGCGCGGGATCTCGTTGACGTCCCTGGCCGTCCAATCTTGTCGACAGCAGTGTCGGGAACCTGAGCCAGGCTGCTGACACTTGCGTCGGCAAAACCCTCCTCGCGGTCTCCGGCGGTCTTCAGAGCCCGACCCACGGCACCGTCCACGTCGCCGGAACTGACCTGACCACCCTCAACGAACGCCAGCGCATTGCTATTGCGGACGTTGCCCACGGCGTTGCCGATGGGTCGCAACCGCAGGTCTTCGGGGTCGAGGGTGAAGCTCATCGGGTCATTCGGGTGGCGGCAGCAGTTCGGTGCGGAACCGCGGGGCGAGCGATTCGGCCTTGGCGATGAAGGCGGCCTGTGCGGCCGGGTCGAGGGGCGCCGGCGGTGTTGTGCGAGTTGCCACGGGCTGACCGACGAGGGTGAAGAACTCGTCCTGGCCGGCGGGAGCGCACAGGCACAGCAGGCGCGCGGGCTGTTCGCCGACGTTGCGGAATGCGTGCGGGGCATTGGCCGGTATGTTGATCGTCTCGCCGGCCCGCAGGGTCAGCGTCTGGTCCCGGAAGCTCGCCTCGATCTGACCGTGCAGGACGGTGAACATCTCCTCGAAGTCGTGCCGGTGCGGCGGTGGCCCGCCGCCGGGCGGGACGTGCATGTCGATGAGTGTGTATCGGCCGTTCGTATCCTGGCCGCGGACCAGAGTTGTGTAGGTGTCGCCGGCCAGGCCCACGTGCGGCAGGCTCTGGTCGGAGTCTGGTCGGGCCACGGTGAGCCGCCGGGTCGGGTCGTCGGGTGGGATCGTCGGTGGCGTAGGTGTCGACGGGTCGTCAGTCACGGTGTCTCCTGGCCGGTTCGATTGTTGGGGTTCACACGGCACTCACACTCCCACAGCGCAACTGATGGCAGGCGGAGATTGCGATGGCGCGGTCGCGGACGAGTTGTCGGGGTCGGGTCGACACGACGCACCGACGTATCGGTGCAGGTCGGGCACTGTCTAGCCGTCGAGGGGGAGCCTCGCACTGACTGGTACGGACGTTGGTTTGGTTGGAGCTAAGCCGCGTATCGGGCCCTCGCTACTGATGACAGGTCAGAGGCCCTTTCCCGGATGGGAAATGGCCTCTGCTGTGTCGGCGGGCGTAACCGAAATCGTGGTCTTCGGACCTGGGCGTGGCCGTTAACAGGCTGCGACATGCTCGCACGAGTAGGGACATGACGCGGCCATGTGCGACGTAAGGGATGTGCGGGACGACCGCCGCTGGGTGCTTTGCTCAGCGGTCGCAACCGGTGCTTTCGTGGAGCCACACGGGCGGAACTCCGGTCACTTAATTGGATGGTCAGGGTTTCGCCGACATGTACGCCGCGGCGAGTATCGCCACAGCTGCGCGTCGTCGGCCGCGGTGACCCGCGGCCCCGTTCCATAGCCATCGGCGTCGCTTGACACGTAGCGGCACCCCGGACGAAAGAGTCCCGGAATTTCCCCGACTTCAGCGGGACACGGCGCCCGGCGGCGTCGCGCCACACTGCTCCACGAAAGCCACACTCGACGGCAGCCAGCTAGCCGCGCATCGCCTGCCCGCCGTCGACCGTCATGGTTGAGCCGGTCATGTACGAGGCCAGGTCGCTCAGCAAGAAGCAGGTCGGACCGGCGACATCCTCGGGTACACCGGTCCTTCCGAGCAGGCATATGTCCACAATGCCCTCGCGGCCGAAGCGGTCGATGAGGGGTGTTGCCGTATCGGTCTCGGTCCATGCCGGCGCGATGCAGTTGACTCGAATCCCTTGCGGGGCAAGCTCTTCGGCCATCGAACGCATGAAGATAATCTGGGCGCCTTTCGACGAGGCGTACGCCGAGTTACCGCCGGCACCGGACTGGCCGGCGGTCGAGGTGTAGATGACGATGCTGCCGCCACCGGCATCACGCAGATACGGCGCAGCGAGCTTCACCGACACGAACGTGCCGCGCACGTTGGTCGCCATCACCTCGTCCCAGACCTCTGGTGACATCTTGTCGATAGGCAGCCAGGATTCGCCGTATACGCCGGCCGACACGACAAGGCCGCGCAACGGGCCGAGTTTCGCCACGGCATCACGAACGACTTCGTCCATTGCGGACAGATCGGCGGCGTCGGCCCGGTACGCGACCGCTCGGCCACCGGCGACCACGATGTCTTCGACCACGCTGTTTGCGGCCGACTCGTTCTTGACATAAGTCAGCGAGACCGCGGCGCCCGCTGCAGCGGCCATGCGTGCGGCGGCGGCGCCGATTCCACGGCTGCCGCCGACGATCAGCACATGGCGATCGGACAGGTCGATCATCAGACCGAAGCCTCGTACACGATCGGGTTCTGCTCATCGCTCAGCGTGCGCCGTTCGCTGCCCCAGTTCTTCATCACGCCATTCCACCACCGCGTGTCCGCCGGTGTGTAGGAGAAAATGTAGGACCATCGTGGACGGTCGGTGGAATTCGGCGGCGCGCCATGGACCATGTAGCCGTGATGCACGGTCGCATCTCCCGGACGGTAATGGAATGGCGGCGACATCTCGTAGAGATCCATCAGTTTCGGGTATTGCACGAGCAGATCCTGTGGACTCAAGGCTCCCGATCCGAGCGGACCCTCACGGTGGACGCCGGACAGGAACCGCATGGCTCCCATCTCGGGTGTCACTTCCTCCAGCGCCAGCCAGAACTGCAATTCGCCGATCCGGTCCGAGCCGTGTTCGGCCGAGTCCTGATGGTACGGCGTACCGTGCTGCTCACCCCGATCTCTGCGGACCAGGTGGTCATTGCGGTAGCGCAAGCCGATATCCGTGTCGGTCAGCCGGCGCCGGTTGACCAGCCGCGCGGCGTTGCGTGCCATGCGCTCGCCGAAAACCATGGTCCGGAATGGCTCTATCCCCGGAGCGGCCGCCATGGATTCCCACGCACCCGGCCGGTCGCCGGTCTCGAGCCCGACCCTCATCAACTCGGCGGTGAGCTCCGGCGTGATCAGGCCGTCGAGCTTGACCCATCCATTCTGCTCGTAGAAGGCCACCTCGTCTGCGGTGACTTCGCGGATGTTCGCCGCGATCTCGGCGACGTCCCAGCCCTGCGCCAATTTCCCTCGCCCCCTAGGCCCGTGCGGCTCGCACGAACCATACGTACCTCATCGCAGCGTGCGCTGCGACCTCCTGACCGGCACCGGACCCTGCACCGGCAAGTCGAGCGTGAGGTCTGGAAGTTACGCAATACGGGGAGAGGGCATACGGCCGGCCGGGCCGAGAACGCGGGCACCGTCATCGCCGATCGACGCGAGCTCTGGCCGAGGAGTCGGCACGACGTCAAGCTGGTAGCAGACGAGCCAGACCCTGACCACCCGGCCTGTTGGCAGGCGCGGTTGGCCGATGGTGGCTGTAGATCCACACCTGCGGACGTCGGTCCTCCGCGGGATCCTTCCTCGCAGAGGCGATATCGGAGAGCCCGCTCGGCCACTACCGGTGGGGAGGACGGAACCGCAGCCATGGATGTGCAAGGCGCGTATTCCGCCGCACCCTAAGCCATGACAGTCGACAGCGGCCGAATTCCCGAGTCCTTGCACGCGCCATAGGGCCAGTTTGGGCGCCCAGGCGACGAGCGCGTTTTTGTCGAACATCAGAGCACCCAGCGTCGGCGGCAATTGGCGGGTGTGTTTGGTGAACCGCGAGGTCGTAACGACAACGCCGATGTTGGCGCGATGCACGGTAAACAGTTCCCACTGAAGCGATGCATGTCCGGGCTGCTGACGAGCGTGGTCGGTCCATAACGCTTGGCCTCGATGACCACGTGCCGCCCGAGCCGGGTTCGGCTGTCCGAACGAGAGTCAGCCGGCCTGAGCAAGACCCCGGAGCGTTGCGCCGTACTCGACATGCTCACGAGCGGCTGGTAACTCACTCCGCCGGGGTCCTTGGCGGAGTTGCTTCCTAGCGAGTTAGAACACCAGGCGGAACAGGGTGAAGACGCGTTCCCAGTATTCGGTGGTCGGGTGGGTCACCGTGGGATCGATGACCCGGAACGACCGCGCCAGCGCGACACTGAGACCGCCAAAGAGCTCCGGCAGCAACTGCTCGGTCTCCTCGTCGAACGTGACATCCGCCGGTGGCCGCCGTACGACCTGGGCCAGCAGCATGCGGATCTCTGCTGCCTCGTCCAGCTTGTCGAATTCGCGCATCTGTACCTGAATGCCCTGCGTGATCGGCAGGTCCTGCGGCGCGATCACGTCCCGCCCGTTCCAGGTCGCCGAATTGCGCCCGGCTATCGCGATGTCGTCGATCTGCTGATCAACGAACGCCCGGAAGCGCCGGACATCGTTCTTGTCGATCTTGACGCCTGCGACGGTGCGGAAGAACCGCTCGAATACCGGAATACCGGACGGGTGGGTCACACCGCACCTCCTGGCCGCGCCGAACCGACACCTCACCGTGTCAGGTCGTTCGGTCCGTTGAACCGTCCCGGCAGGGGCAACCGGGTCCGGTCATGTGTCCCGCCGGGGCCAGACCGGTGGGAGCCGGACCTGAAACGTCGCGCCGCGAGGAACGAGACCGACGTCTCGTGGCGATCTGGCCGCGGTGGGCCGTCATCGGCCGGAACGGCGTGAAGCAGATATCGAGCAGCTGGAATGCGCTGCCCCCGGGGTAGACCACGATATGGTCTGGCTGGCTGTAAATACCGGCGAGGGCCGTGACCTCGATGCGTAGACCAGCCTCCTCGTTGACCTCCCGCCGACGGCGACACTGGCCGACTCACTGACCTCGACCCGTATTCCTGCCGGGTCACGGCACAATTCTCGCCCCGTGCTACTGACAGAGCTACCGGTACACCGTCCTTTGTAGAGCGACCGTCGGGTATGACCAGGGAACCGTGTTGGCGTGACAGAGCGGCGGGCCGATTCTTGCGCTTCCAGGCCGAGGCGGCGAGCCGGGCGGTTGGCGGAGCATCGCCACTATGTCGATGCTCTTCCTTCGCGATTCCTACACACCGGCCGCGCGGCGCAGCCCACAGGTCACACCATGGCGGCGTGCTGTCTTCGACGATATCGCGCAGGTCCTGGCCCGGGCGGTGGCCGGCGGGCCAACCGGCGATGTGGCGATCACATCGACACAGTGGGGCAGCGGCGACACCGTTGTGGTGGTGACGGGTCCGGTCGACGCACAGTCCGTGCACCGGCTCGCGCTCTACCTGCAGGGTCTGCTCCGGTCCGGGACACGGCGCTTGAGCGTGGATATCTCACTGGTGACCGCAATGGACGACCAGCTGCTGGCCCTGCTGCACGCGGTTGAGGCGCGGACCCTTGCGCTGGGTGGGGTATTCGAGCTCACCGGACTTCTGCCGCGGGCGTTGTACGCGATGGAGGACGGCGTCGTCACCGAAGTCTTCGCCCTTTATCGCGCCGCCCTTGACGACGATAACGCTCGGGCGACAACGTGGGCCGCGCTGAGCTGTCCAGAAGGTCTCAGCGACGTGGCCGAGCCGGGCACGCCGGCCCGGCACCGCGCCGTTCTCGATGTGGGCGGGCCGGCGTAGCTATCGCCGCGATGATGATCGCGCGGTCGATGAACGCGACAAGGACGGCTATGAGCGTGCCACGCCGTCTGGCGCAGCGTGAGATGCGGCAGCACAGTCGAACGCCGGGGCGGCGCCCAGCCCCGGTTATATCGCAGTGAACGCGATGATCGCGCTCGCCCGGACAAGCCGGAATTACCGCCGCACTAGGAGAATCGTCGCGGCAGGCGGGGACAGGCCGAGAGCAGCGTGCCGCCATCGACCAATCAGCTGGAAGGGGATACGTATGACCCACCGGCGGCGGAGCTGCCGCAGGCACCGAATTCAACCCGATCACAGATATCGATCAGGATTGAAGAATGCAGGAAATACCGGAGAAGCAAGCCGGATGTAATGCGTACGGAGAACAGGTGCCTGCAGCGGCCGTGCCTGCAACAAATAGGCGCCGTCGCGCTCGAATACGATCTGCTTGTTGCAGCCGCGCAGCTACCGGTCGACACAATTCGCGCAAGTAAGCCGAAGCCGTCGATTCCCAAGACCTCAAGCATTGCGGCTTCCATTGCTGCGCGCACACCCGTCAATGGTGTTCACCACCGAGATCACCGGATCTGTGCCTACCGTGCGAACGGAGCGTTTGCTCCCCGCAGGCCGAAATCACCGGATGGCTTCCGCCTGGCGGGTCGAAGAGTCAGCCTCGGGTTGAGGCGCATTCTCATCGCACCTGCCACGGGCCGGCGCGAAAGGTGGAGTAGGTGATGTCAATGTGGGCCGACCCGCTTGTCCGTACGCTCTCTGCGATCGGTATTGCGGCGGTGTCGGCACTCGCGATCGCCTGGTTATCTGGCGTTGTCGTGCAGCTTGCCGCACGACAACGCCGGTATCGGCGGCTGTTGATGCAATTGCACCGATCATGCCGCCGACCGTGGTTCGCCATGCTCCTCTCAGCCGGGATTTTCGGGGCGGTGACCGCTACCGTACGAGAATCGGGAGCGTTACGCGGTGTAAGGCATGCGCTGCTGTTGATCCTGCTCGGCACCACGGCATGGATGATTGTCAAGGTCCTCTTCGTCGCCGAAGATACTGCGCTGCAATGGTTGCGTGTCGATGTGACGGACAATCGCCGGGCGCGGCGGGTCCGCACGCAGGTTAGCGTCCTGCGTCGGCTGACCGCGCTGGCGGTTAGCGTGTGCGCCGCCGCGGCGGCTCTGATGACCTTCGGCGAGTTGCGTACCTTGGGCGCGTCGCTGCTGTTCTCGGCAAGCGTGGTAGGCGCCATCGCTGGTTTCGCCGCCCAAGCCACGCTGAGCAACGTATTCGCGGGCCTGCAACTCGCCCTCACTGACGCGCTGCGGTTTGACGATGTCGTCGTTGTGAACGGGGAATGGGGCAGGGTCGAGGAGCTTACCCTGACCAACGTCGTGCTCCGGCTGTGGGACGAACGGCGTCTCGTGCTTCCGACGTCGTATTTCACCACCAATCCCTTCCAGAACTGGACTCGCAATGAGGCGCGAATCCTGGGTGATGTCATATTGCACCTGGACTATTCGGCGCCGCTTGACGAGCTGCGGGCCGAGGCCAGGCGACTGGTCGAGGCTTCCCCACTGTGGGACCGGCGAGAATGGGTGCTCCAGGTCGTGGACTCCACCCCGTGGTCCATGGTGGTACGCGTACTAGCCTCTGCGGCAGATGCCCCCAGCTCGTGGGATCTACGCTGTGAATTACGCGAGAAGCTCATCGGCTTCCTGCGTATTTACTATCCATATGCCCTTGCCCATTTTCCTGTCCCAGTGGCCAACGGAGCAGCGGGGGCGGATACCGTCCGTCTTCCCCCATAGTTGACCTCACCGTCGCACGTCGTCGCCAGGTCCGTAGTCCTTATTGGAAAGCCGCTTGACGCTGCCTTCCTTGACCATGCGGCGAAGGGCCGATCGGAATCGTCCCGGGCCCCAGGAGTTCGCATGGACCCGGGATGCCAACTGCTCGCGGTCGGTCGCGCCATCTTCACTCAGCGCCCGGCCGATGGCCGTCATCTCGTCATCGAGGCTCTCTTCCGAGAATGCCTGGAATCGACTCGTTGTTCCGCAGTTCCCGACCATACCCGGAGAGTAGAAGGTGCTGCCCAGGCCAGGGCGGAAGCGCCGGGCGCCGGTCGCCTCGCGCCGGCGGTAGGCCGCGCGCCGCTCGCGTATTCGCCGCTCGCGCTGTTCGTCCGCACGAGACCGGCTGGGCTGCACCGGCAGCGGGCGGTGTTCCGCATCGGCATCGGCCTCGGCGGCGGTGAGCGGCCGGGCGATGTTCTCCAGCGACTGCTGCTCGGCGCGCACCCCGAAAGCGAGTTCGGCGAGACCGCCGAGGACCATTGCCGCCGCTCCGATGAAGAATCCGGAGGCAATGAGTATCGTCCGCCCACTGTGGACGAACTGCCCGAACAGTGCTGGGCCGGTGATGCCGCCGACAGCGGTGCCGATCGCGAAGAACAATGCGATAGCCAATGCCCGGGTCTCCATTGGGAATACCTCGCTGACGGTCAGATAGGCCGAACTGGCGCCCGCCGACGCTACAAAGAATGCCACCGCGACCAGAGCAATAAATGATGCGGAGGTGAGCACATTGGCCGCGAAGAGACCGCCGAGCAGGACGACCAGTCCGGCCGAAACGAAGTAGGTACCAGCGATCATCGGCTTGCGCCCGACCGTGTCGAACAACCGGCCGAGGAGCAGCGGTCCGAGAAAATTACCGAGCGCGAAGATCACCATGAAATATGGCACGGAGCTCGATGACACGCCGAAGAACGTGTTGAGAATGGTGCCGAGATCAAAAGTCACAGCGTTGTAGAGGAATGCCTGGCCGACAAAGAGTGCAAGCCCGAGCACGGCGCGTCGCGGATAGCGTTCGACAGCGACTCGCGCGATCTCCCGGAATGGAATCGCGGCTCGTTGCCGCACCGTGATGCTCGAGGTGGGCTCGGGCAGAGTACGCCCGGTCTCGGCTTGTACCTGGGCTTCTATCTGGTCGACGATACGTTCGGCCTCCTCCTCCCGGCCGTGGATGAATAACCACCGTGGACTCTCCGGCACATTTCGCCGGACGAGCATGATCGCCAGTCCCAGTACGGCGCCTACGCCGAATGCGAGGCGCCACCCGACATTGGGGGCGAGGATCGACGTGTCGAGGAAGACCAGCGCCGCCACACTGCCAGCGGCCGCGCCGACCCAGTAGCTTCCGTTGATGGCGATATCGACCTGGCCTCGATTGCGTGCCGGTATTAATTCGTCGATCGCGGAGTTGATCGCTGCGTACTCACCGCCGATGCCAGTGCCGGTGAGGAACCGTACCAGGAAGAAATACCAAGGTGCGACGGAGAACGCCGTTGCGACGGTTGCGAGAATATAGAGTCCGAGCGTGACCATAAACAGCTTGCGGCGGCCGAATCGGTCGGTCAGTTGACCGAAGAACAGCGCGCCGAAGCATGCTCCGGCCACATATGTGGCGGCGGCACTGCCGATATCGGCTGTGGTGAGGTGAATTCCGCTGTCGGATTCGGTGAGGCGGGAGGCGACGGCGCCGACGATGGTAACCTCGAGGCCGTCGAGGATCCAGACGGTCCCGAGTCCGGCCACCACCTTCCAGTGAAATGTCGACCACGGCAGGCGGTCGAGCTGGGCGGGAATCTGGGTTCTAATTTCGCGTAGCTGGCTGACCGTCATGGAATGACTGCCTTTGTTTGAGGAAACTTGATGCAGGTGCCACTGTTAGACGCGGGGTTGGAGGTTCGAGATGTTTCGGTGCACCGTATTTGGCCACCGCTTCCGGTTCGCCGCTGATGGCAATGTGATGCGCTGGCAATGCGCACGGGACTGTGGTGCCAGCGGCTTGAAGATCTATCCGACTGGCGAGGACGCGGCACGATATGCGCGCGCCCTGGACCGGGAGGATGCCGCATCGCTGGGGCGCCGAGCGCCGCTGGTCGGGTTGTTTCCGTTGCGGTTGTTCCGGATCCTGCGCGATCGCCGCCGCCGTGGACAAGCTCTGTCGAATAACCCGTGATATCGGGTAGGTGCGCGTCATGATCGGTTCCCGTACTTATCGCGGGGGTATTCTCGATGCGGAGAATATCCCTTATGAACGCCTTTCGGAGGTAGTGGCAGACCGGGATTGTTTTGTCTGGCTGGATGTCTGGCAGGCCACGGCCGCGGAATGGCGGCTGCTGACCAATGTGCTCGGAATTCATGCGCTCGCCATTGAGGATGCGCACAGCACCGGAGAGCGTGCCAAACTCGAGTATTACCGTGACGTTGCGGTGCTCACCCTGTACGCGACCGTTCTGGACGACCGTACCGGGCGGCTGCTCGAGGCTGAGGTGACCTCCGTCGTCGCCGCGAGTTGGATGGTCACTGTGCGGAAGGATGTTCATTTTCCCGTCGCCACGCTGGTCGACCGCTGGGATGCCGCCGCGGATTTGGCAAAGACGGGGCCACTTTTCTTTGTCTGGGGCTTGCTCGACGTCGTGGTGGATAGTCAAACGACCGCAGCCTTGGATCTGGAGGATGCGCTGGACGAGTTGGCCGACGCTATTTTCGAGACGTCGACACCAACTTCGGAGGCGCAGTACCGGGGTTTCCAGGCGAGAAAATCGATCGGGCGGCTGCGCCGCCGTACGACGCCGATGCCGGACATCATCGAGACGTTGATGCCTCCTCGGCGAAGGGCGCCATTTGTGGGTGACGCCGGTCTTGAGCCCTATCTTCGCGATGTCCATGATCATGCCGTTCGGGCGGCGGACCTCGCTGAGGCAGCGCGTGAGTTGGAGGCCACGATCATCACCACCGACGCGACACTGCGCGGCGATCGCCTGAACCAGATCATGAAGAAACTCACCGGCTGGGCCGCCATCCTTGCGGTGCCGACGATTGTCTGCGGCTTCTACGGCATGAACACAAGGCTGGTCCCGCCGGCGGGGAGCTGGACCGGTTTCTGGGTCGCGATAGGCTTGGTCGTGACAATTTCCGCGGCATTGTTCATCGTGTTCCAGCGTAAGGACTGGCTCTAGATTTCCGCGTGGCTCGGACCACGGATGTCCATGTCAGCTCCGCAGGCAGCGAAGGCGTCGGGCAAGTCAGTGGTGGTGAGCACACTACGCAGTTCGTACGGGACCCGGGCCACCTGTAGGACCCCCTGTTTTGCGCGCAGAATCCGCTGGAGGCGCGCGAGAAGCGGAGCCAGCCGGCGGTCGCACCGGCTCAGCCCCGACAGGTCGATCACCAACGTGCGAACGCCGTCCTCGAGCAGGACACGGACGTAGCGCTGCAACCGCTGGATCGCATTTAGACCAACGTCGCCAACGATGGAAACAGCGGCGTACTCGCTTCCCCGTTGCATGCAGGTAATGGTCAGTCCGGGATCGCCGTTCTGAGGGCTGGCAAACAGTTGCTGGAATCCGTCGGAGTCGACGGCGACACCGGCCCACACCGCCGCGTCCGAGAGTGCGTCAAGTTGTTCGTGCAATGGACGGAAATATGGCCCGAGTAGGTGCCAATGGGGCTTGTCGACCTCGGTCGTCCCGTGGCTGCACCCCGGGATCGCCTCAGATTCCCGACCCATTGGGTTGTGCAGCGAGATGGGGTCGGGATCGAATTGCGGCATAGGGACTCCTTCATTCGCCTGAGCCGGCTGCATAACGCGGGGATCGGCCACATCGAAGAGCGGCGCAAGGCCGGCGAGATTGACAACCTTGAATACTGGCGGTGAAATCCGCGCGATGCGCAATCTGGCGCCGTACTGCGACGTGACTTCCCGGACATCAGGCAGCAGACGCAATCCGGTGATGCCGAAGAAGGTCACCGCGGACAGGTCGAGAATCAGTGACTCCGGGTGCCCGGTATGCAATTGCGCATAGACGGCGTCCCTGATGGCGGGAGCCGTCAATATGTCGACCTCGCCGACAACCTCGATGAGTCTCGTGTCATCTGTAGATCGCGTCGACGTGATCGAGATTGGCATTGTCGACTCCGCCGCAGTCGGGGCCTGATCGCTCGTGGAACGTCGATCCGCATGATTGCGCTGGGTCGTACGCGACTCCGGGCCGCATGTGCACCCGTGATCCTTGTGGACCACCGAAAGTGCATTGCCCGATTCGGTCATGGCACCATCGTCCTGTCGATCGTTGGTTGCCGTCGGTATCGCGCAATGATTCTGCTGCCCAGCGGCACGCCATGCATGGCCCCGGCAAGGCAAAGTGCCGTGAATGCCTCGGCCCCGCAGCGCAGACGGCTGTGCGCGCTGCGTCAGACCATGTCGTCAAGTACGCGCCAGGCGCGGGTCGCGACGTGGAGGTTCAACCGACAGTCCACATCGGTCAGATCCAGGCCGCTTACCTCGCGGATCCGGCGGAGCCGGTATCGAAGCGTGCTGCGGTGGATCAGTAGCGCTTGTGCAGCGTGATCGTAGTTTCCGCCGCATTCCAAGTACTGGGACAGGGTTTCGACCAGGCTGGTGTGCCGTCGGCGGTCGTAGTCGACGAGCTGGCCGATCCACTGCTGAACGAATTCCGAGACGTCCTCGCTGCCTCGGCCAGTGCCCAGGATTCGGTACAGACCTAGTTGGTCGAACGCGGTGACACCGTACGGTTGCTGTGAGGTCCGGCGGATTTCCAATGCCTTGAGGCTTTGCCGCAGGGAACGCGGAAAGTCACCCAACTCACTGCACCGGCCACCGACGCCGATCGCGCCGGCGGGTCCGATCTCTTGGCTCACCGCGTGATAGAGCTCTTCGCCGGCCACGCGGGCAGGAACCAGAAGTACGACCGCCTTGCTGCGCCGGGCCTGGAGGGGGACGAGGTCCAGGACTTTCGCCGCAGCTGCCACTGCATCGCTGAGTTCGGTACGGCCGGCCGGTTGCTGCCAGCTTATGGCGACCACGTGATGTGGCTGATGCAAGTCGTAACCGATCGCTGCCGCACGGGCATACGTGCTGTCGTCAGCCTGGTCACTGAGGACATCCTCGACCAATTCGCGCCGCAGGCGTAATTCGACTTCGGCGAGACTGCGGCGGTGGGCCATCTCCATGGCGAGCAACGTTGCCGCGTATTGCAACACAAAGGAGTCGTCGTGATCGAAAGTATGCTGATGTTGCACTATCGCAACGAGCCCGAGGATTTCATTCTTCGGCTGCACCAGGGCGATGAGACGATTCCCGTGTCGGATCGGTCGGCGTTCGCTGGCGGCCCGGCGAAGGAGCTCACCACGTTGCTGATCATCTGGCTTCGGATAGGGCTTGGGCTGGTCGGGGCCAGACCAGGCCAGCAGGTTGCCAAATCGATCCTCAACGGCCGCCGCCCGCCCAGTCAATTCATAGAGTGCCACCGCCAAGCCGTTCGCACCGCCACCCGAGGCGGATACCGAGCTCAACACCTTGTACGCGTTGGCTTGCATCTCCAGGTCAGCCACTTTTCTGCCGAGCTCATCGTTGGTCAGCGCATGCTTGCTGTTGTGTGCCCGCCCATCATTGGCGGTGCGCCGCGCTCCGTCATGCCGCGATGCATTGGCCAGAGCGGCAGATGTCTGTCGCAGTAGGACATCGAGCAGGAGCATTGTGCCAGGTGATGGGGCGCGGCCGGCGCCGAGCACGAGATAACCGTAGGTGAGACCCTTGTCGTTGAGTGGGTATGCCCACGTCCACGGGTGTTTGCGGCTGGTAATCGATCCGGGTGCGCCATTGAGCGCGTTTACCTGCCGTTCAATGGCTGGACGCGGTGTCAATTGCCCTACGAGACCGTCTTCGCCGTCGAGGTACGCCGCTTCCGCGTGCACCGGCCCCAGATTGGAAACGGAGTCGGCGGCGAGGCGGAGAATTGCCGGCTGATCTCCCGCATTCAGCATCTTAACAAAGAGATCTAAAAGGCCGAGAAGGTGCGAGACCTGCCGACACGCTGCGTCATTTTCTGTTTGCAGCCGTGCGGGTACAGCGTTTTGCACGGGGACCACCTCTTGAGACTAGTCCTGTCACGCGCAAGGCGTCAGAGCCGAGGCTTCCGACCGTAGTCCACTTCACTGGACCCGCAACCAGGTGGAGATTCCCTGGCCTGAAGGAGCAAATGGTCTGGGGCAGTTCATCCCGGCAGGCGCACGCGCGACGGATTGCGTTTTGCCACTCTGGTCACGGGATGGACTGCGCGACAGGCCGGCGCTGCGACTGATTCGTCGCAGGTCCCCGCAGGTGGGGATCGCGGTGACGACGGAGCGGGCGACAAAGATGTTGCGGCGGAGCCGTCCCGAACTAGCTCCATTACCCGTAAGGCGAAAGAAGGGGGCAGATAATGGCATTAATGCGTTTCGACCCATTCCGCGAGCTGGACCGTATGACCGAACAGTTAGCGTCAGGCACTCGCCTGCCGCGAACGATGCCAATGGAGGCCTATCGGCGCGGTGATGAGTTTGTTGTCTCGCTCGACCTGCCCGGTGTGGAGCCTGAGGACGTGAACCTCACGGTAGAACAGAATGTGGTCAACATCAGGGCAACCCGGCAGTCATCACGCACCGAGCGTGACGAGGTGATTGTGGATGAGCGGCTATACGGCGAGTTCACCAGACAACTTTTCCTTGGCGACAACCTCGACGTGAGCAAGATGTCGGCGGAGTTCGCCCGAGGGGTGCTTACGCTGACCATTCCGGTGGCCGAGAAGAGCAAACCGCGGCGTATCCCCATTGGATCTGCCAAAAAGGACAGTCGCGTGATCGAGAACGAGGGCTCGACGGCCAACGCCGCGGACAAGCAGCCGCAGCAGGCATAAAAGCCCCCCGTCCGACTTCGGTAGTCATCGTAGGAGTGCGCAGGAATTGTTCGAAATGGTCACCCTCGATGGCCGTCCGCAACCGGTTCGCTCGACTTTTGGCGAACCGAATGTGCCGACGGCGTCGTGGGTGAATGCGGGAAAGGAGCAGCATGGCTAAGACCGTCGGTATTGATCTCGGCACGACAAACTCGGTGATCGCCGTCTGGGAGGGTGGCGAACCGAGGGTGATCAATAACGCCGAGGGCGCCCGTACCACGCCCTCGGTTGTCGCCTTCACCGAATCGGGGGAGCGCCTGGTCGGGCAACTGGCGCGGCGCCAGGCGATCCTGAATCCAAAGGGCACTATCTATTCGGCCAAAAGATTTATTGGTCGCCGATTCGACGAGGTAACCGAAGAAGCAAAGGCGGTTACCTTCGACGTGGCGAGCGGACCGGACGGCGCGGCCAGATTCGACGTCCGAGGCAAGCTGTACGCACCGGAGGAGATCAGCGCTCTGGTCCTGAGCAAGCTCGCCGAGGACGCCTCCAAGTCGCTGGGCGAGCGGGTCACCAAAGCAGTGATCACCGTGCCGGCGTACTTCAACGACGCGCAGCGGACGGCGACCCGGGATGCCGGCAAGATCGCCGGCCTGGAAGTCCTGCGCATTATCAACGAGCCGACCGCCGCGGCGCTGGCATACGGGCTGGACAAACGGGGTCACGAAACGGTGCTCGTCTTCGATCTGGGCGGCGGCACCTTTGACGTCAGTATTCTCGACGTCGGCGACGGCGTCGTGGAGGTCCGCTCCACCGCCGGCGACTCCCATCTCGGTGGCGACGACTTCGACCGCCGGTTGGTCGATCACCTCGCCGACGAATTCCAGCAGCAGGAACACATCGACCTGCGCAAGGATCCGCAGGCGTTGCAGCGCCTGTTCGAGGCGGCGGAGAAAGCCAAGGTCGAGCTGTCGGCCGTGAGCCAGACGCAGGTCAACCTGCCGTTCATCACCGCCGACGCCAACGGTCCCAAGCATCTGACCACGACGGTGCGCCGCTCGACGTTCGACCAACTGACCGCGGACCTGGTGGAACGCTGCCTGCAGCCGGTCAAACAGGCCATGTCTGACGCAAAGATCACCGACGCCGACATCGACGAGGTGCTCCTGGTCGGCGGCTCGACCCGGATCCCCGCGGTGCAGGCGCTGGTGCGCCGGCTCACCGGCGGCAAGGACCCGAACATGGGTGTCAATCCGGACGAGGTCGTGGCGCTGGGCGCGGCCGTGCAGGCCGGCGTACTCTCCGGCGACGTCTCCGACGTGCTCCTCCTCGACGTCACACCGCTCTCGCTCGGGGTAGAGACACGTGGCGGTGTCATGACGCCGATCATCGAGCGCAACACCACCATTCCGGCCCGCCGCACCGAGGTGTTCTCCACCGCGGAGGACAACCAGTCGGCGGTGGACATAGTGGTGCTGCAAGGTGAACGTGAGCGCTCGACGGACAACCGAGTACTGGGACGGTTCCGGTTGGAGAACATCCGCCCGGCACCCCGCGGCGAGCCGCAGATCGAGGTCACGTTCGACATCGACGCCAACGGCATTCTCAACGTCACCGCGCGGGACAAAGACACCGACGCGCGCCAGAGCATCACGATCAGCGAGAGCTCGAACCTGGACCGGTCCGAGATCGAGCGGATGGTGGCCGAGGCTGAACGCAACCGCGGTGCAGATCAGCAGCTGCGCGAGCAGGTCGACGCCCGCAACGAACTCGACTCCGTCGCCTACCAGGTCGAACGCCGTCTTGCCGAGCTGGGCGACAGTGCGCCCACACACGAGAAGGCACGGGCCGAGATGCTCGTGTCACAAGCCCACGAAGCAGTGCAGAACGAGGCCCCGCTGGATCAGGTCCGCTCGCTGCGCGGCGAACTGGAGCAGATCTATCAGGCTCTGATGTCACGGTCGGCCGCCAATGCCGGGGCCGACAACGCCCGCGACGGGAGCGCTGAGCAACAACCCTCTGACGATGACGTGATCGACGCTGAGTTCAACCGGACCTGAAGATCGGGCCATGCGGAACGAACACGACGACCAGCTGGACGCCGCCACCTCGGACGAGACCCGGGCCACCGACGAGCCGCAGACCACCCGTGGCGCGCCGGCTAGCGCGGAGGCGCTGGCTCAGGCGCAACAGCGTGCCGCCGAGTGGGAGGACCGTTGCAAACGGGCCACCGCCGACCTGGAGAACACCCGCAAGCGTCACGAACGCGAGCTGGAGGAGGTGCGTTCCGCGGAACGGGCCCGCGTGGTCAGTTCCTGGTTGCCGATCATCGACAACCTCGATCTGGCGCTGAGCCACGCCGATGCCGATCCGAAGTCAATCATCGATGGTGTACGGGCGGTGCGTGCTCAGGCGGTCGAACTACTTGCCAGCATGGGATATCCACGCCAGGAAGATGACGGCGTGCCGTTCGATCCCAATCGGCATGAAGTCGTGGGAGTCGTGAGAGACGACCAAGTCCCGCCCGACGTGGTGGTCCAGGTGCTGCGTCCCGGCTACGGAATTGGCAACCGGCAACTGCGGCCCGCCGCGGTGACGGTTGCCAGGCCGCCGGAGTGAGCCGCGATGGCGCGTGACTACTACCAGGTGCTCGGCGTCAGCCGGGATGCGAGTGCCGATGAGCTGCAGCGTGCCTTCCGTACGCTGGCCCGCCGCAACCACCCGGACGTGAACAAGGATCCTGCCGCCGAGGAACGCTTCAAGGAGATCAACGAGGCCTATCACGTACTCGCCGATCCGGAGACACGAGCACGGTACGACCGCTTCGGACCGGATTTCCGGCAGATTCCTGACGATGTCGCTGCAGGCAGCTACGTCGGCGCGAATCGCGGCGGGGGATTCCGGACCGGCCCGGGCGGCGGGGGAGCACGCGTGTACGTCGATCGCGAAGCTGAAGGGGATCTCGGCATCGACTTCGACGACCTATTCGGTGACCTCTTCGGCGGCCGGGGCGCCCGTGGGCCGATCCGCGGCGCCGATCAGGAAGCCGAACTGACGCTGAGCATCGACGAGGCGTATCGGGGCGGTCGCCGCCAGATCACGCTGGGCGGGCGCAGTTTCGAGGTGAATATTCCGGCCGGGGTAACCGACGGCCAACGGATCCGGCTCGCCGGGCAGGGCGGACAGGGCAGCGGCCGCGGACCCGCCGGCGACCTTTACCTCATCGTGCGGATCGCCCCGCACCCGCGCTACCGGCTGCAGGGGCGCGATATCCATGTGCCGGCGCTGGTGACTCCGTGGGAGGCGGCGCTAGGCGCGAGCGTTCCACTCGCCACGCCCGGTGGAGAGGTCAAGGTCAAGGTCCCGCCCGGCTCATCGAGCGGCCGCCGGCTGCGATTGGCCGGGGAAGGGATGCCCAACCCCCGCGGCAAGCCCGGCGACCTTTACGCGGAGGTCCGGGTAATGCTGCCACCGAAGCTGACCCGCAAGGAACGGGAGCTGTTCAAGGAACTGGCCAGCGTCTCCACGTTCGACCCGAGGAGGTCGGCATGACCGTGGGAACCGCCCTGGTCCGACGGCCCGGCGTGCCGATGCACACCTTCTGCTACCGCACCGGTCTCCACCCGGACTTGGTGCGGCGTTACATCGCCCTGGGCCTTCTCTCGCCATCGCGGGTCCACAGTGGCGAGCTGTGGTTCGGCCCCGATCAGGTCCTTGTCGCTGGTCAGATCCAGCGATTGCACGAAGGACTGGCCCTCAACTACGCCGCGATCGGCCTGGTCCTCGACCTGCTCGAACGCATTAGCCGACTCGAAGCCCGAGCTGGGAGCACACCGCCATGGATATGAACCGACTGACCCAAAAGTCCCAGGAAGCGCTACAGAACGCCCAGGCCGTGGCGGTACGAAACGGTCAGACCGAGGTCGACGGGGAACATCTTCTGATCGCGCTGCTCGACGTCCCGGACAGCCTCGCCACCCGAGTGATCAGCGAGACCGGCGCCGACGTCGATGGATTGCGTGCCGCGGTCGACGCCGAGCTGGCCCGCCGGCCGAAGATGACCGGCGCGGCACCCAAACCCGATCAGGTGTTCCTCACTCAACGGCTCGCCCGCCTGCTCGTTGCCGCGGACCGCGAAGCGCGCCGGCTCAAGGATGAGTACGTCTCTGTCGAACACCTGCTTATTGCGTTGGCCGAGGAGGGTACGGCTACCGCGGCGGGTCGCCTGCTCGCCGAAGCTGGCGCCAACCGGGATGCTCTGTTGCAGGCCCTCACCGCGATCCGCGGGCATCAGCGGGTGACCTCTGCGACGCCAGAGGCGGCCTACGAGGCGTTGGCGAAATATGGACGGGACCTGGTCGAGGATGCGCGCGCCGGCAAGCTGGACCCGGTCATCGGTCGGGACGCCGAAATCCGCCGCGTGGTGCAGATCCTGTCCCGGAAAAGGAAGAACAACCCGGTATTGATCGGAGATCCCGGCGTCGGCAAGACCGCGATCGTCGAAGGCCTCGCGCAGCGGATCGTCAGCGGCGACGTGCCCGAAGGCTTGCGGGACAAGACCATCTTCGCTCTCGATATGGGCTCGCTCGTCGCCGGTGCGAAATATCGTGGTGAATTCGAGGAACGGCTCAAGGCCGTGCTGTCTGAGGTGACCGCGGCCGAGGGTCGGATTCTGCTGTTCATCGACGAATTGCACACCGTCGTGGGAGCCGGCGCCGCCGAGGGCAGCATGGACGCCGGCAATATGCTGAAGCCGATGCTGGCTCGTGGCGAGCTGCATATGATCGGTGCCACCACACTCGACGAATATCGCAAACGCATCGAAAACGACGCCGCGCTGGAACGCCGATTCCAGCCGGTCATGGTGGACGAGCCGAGCGTGGAAGACACGATCTCCATTCTGCGTGGCCTGCGGGAGCGGCTCGAGATTTTCCACGGGGTCCGCATCCAGGACAACGCGCTGGTCGCCGCCGCGGTATTGAGTCATCGCTACATTTCGGATCGTTTCCTACCGGACAAGGCGATTGACCTGGTCGATGAGGGGTGCGCCCGGCTGCGTACCGAAATCGACTCGATGCCCGCCGAGTTGGATAGCCTCACCAGGCATGTGATGCGGCTCGAGATCGAAGAGGCGGCGCTGGCGAAGGAATCCGATGCGGCCAGCAAGAACCGGCTCGACGAGCTGCGCCGTGAACTCGCTGATCTGCGCGCCGAGACCGACGCCAAACGGGCTCAGTGGGAGGCCGAACGACAAGGAATTCGCAAGGTCCAGGAGCTGCGAAGCCAACTGGAACGCCTGCGCCACGAGGCCGAGGAGGCCGAGCGGAATTATGATTTAAACCGTGCCGCGCAGCTGCGGTACGGCGAGATCGCCGAGTTGGAGCGCCGGCTGCAGGCCGAGGAGGAGCAGCTCAATTCCAAACAGGGCGGCAATCGTCTGTTGCGCGAGGTGGTCACCGAGGAAGAGATCGCCGAGATCGTCTCGTCCTGGACCGGAATTCCGGTCAGCCGGCTGCACGAGGGCGAACGGGAGAAGGTCCTGCGACTCGATGAAACCCTGCACCAACGGGTGATCGGACAGGACGAGGCGGTGCAACTGGTTACCGACGCCATTATCCGGGCGCGCTCGGGCATCAAGGACCCGCGCCGGCCGATCGGCTCGTTTATCTTCCTCGGCCCTACCGGGGTCGGGAAAACCGAATTGGCGAAGACTCTCGCGGCCACATTGTTCGACTCCGACCAGAACATGGTCCGTATCGACATGGGGGAGTATCAGGAACGACACACGGTCAGCCGCCTGATCGGCGCACCGCCGGGATATGTCGGTTATGAAGAGGGCGGCCAGCTGACCGAGGCGGTCCGACGCAAGCCGTACTCCGTGGTGCTGCTGGACGAGATCGAGAAGGCGCACAGCGATGTCTTCAATACGCTGCTGCAGGTGCTCGATGACGGTCGGCTCACCGATTCCCAGGGACGTACGGTCGATTTCCGCAATACCTTGATCATCATGACCTCGAACATCGGCTCCGAATTCCTCATGGAAGGCGTCAGCTCCATTGGTGAGATCAAGCCCGATGCCCGGGACCGCGTGACTGCCGAACTACGGCGGCACTTCCGGCCGGAATTCCTCAACCGAGTCGATGAGGTCATTCTGTTCAAGCCACTTGTGCAGGACGAGATCGAGCGAATTGTCGAGCTGATGCTGGACGACCTGCGGGCTAGACTGGCGGACCGCCGCATCGCCCTGATCGTCACCGAGCAGGCGCGGCGATTCATCGCCAACCGCGGTTTCGATCCGATATTCGGTGCCCGTCCACTGCGCCGGTTCATCGCTCGGGAGGTGGAGACCCAGATCGGCCGGGCGCTGTTGCGCGACGCGGTGCCCGACGGTTCAACGATCACAGTGGACGTCCGAGACGATCAGATCGTCGTGCAAACCGCGTCGACGGCGGCTGCGGCATGACTCCGGCAACGGGCAGTCCCGCAACCACTGAAACGACCACGGTCCAGTGTGAGCACTGTGGACGGTGGAATCGGATTCCGGTCGCGTCGAGCGGCACACCACGCTGCGGTAACTGCCACTCTGCGTTGCCCTGGATCGTGAACGCCGGCGACGACACCTTCGCCGATGTCGCGGAGCACGCCGACCTGATCGTGCTCGTCGACATGTGGGCGCCATGGTGCGGACCCTGCCGCATGGTCAGTCCGGCTCTGGAGACGGTGGCCCGGGAGAATGCCGGGACGTTGAAACTGGTCAAGGTCAATGTGGACGAAGCGCGGCACCTCGCCCGGCGCTTCTCGGTCCAGGCCGTACCGACACTGCTTCTGCTACGCAACGGAGAGGTGGTCTCGCGGCAGGCCGGGGCGGCGCCGGTGGATACGCTACGGCGCTGGGTGAAGGATTCGCTTGCCACCGCCGGCGGCTCGTCATGACCGGGCCGCTCCAGAGCGATCCGCACGCCGCGTTGATCAGACCGGTGACACCGCGGACACCGGGCGGATGCGAGGACTGTCTGCGGATCGGCACCTCGTGGGTCCACTTGCGACTGTGCCTCATATGCGGGCGTGTCGGCTGCTGTGACTCCTCGCCGATGCGTCATGCCCGCCAGCACGCTTACGCCGTCGGGCATCCGATTGTCCGGTCGCTCGAGCCAGGTGAGAACTGGCGCTGGTGCTACATCGACGAAGCGCTGTTCTGACGCATCGGGGAGAGCCGTGACCATTTCTCCGCCCGCACCTGTTACCGAGACACCCGATGTCTATGGCGCCTATCCACGGTTCTCCGAACAGCAGGTCGAGAAACTCGCGACGCAAGGGACCCGGCGACCGGTGCGGGCCGGCGACGTGCTATTCCGCGAGGGCGACCGATGCGGGGATTTCTTCGTCATTCTCAGCGGGAAGGTCGCTGTCGTGCAGGATGTCGACGGCGACCAGAGGGTCATCAGCGTGCACGGGCACCATCGATTTCTCGGCGAACTGAATCTCCTGAGCCGCCAGGTCTCCTTTATCAGCGGAGTGATACTCGAGGACGGTGAAGTCCTCGCCGTGCCGGTAGACCGGCTACACGCGCTGGTTGTCGAAGACCAGATCGTCGGCGATCTCATCCTGCGGGCGTACCTTGTACGCCGGTCGTTGCTGATCGGGCACGGTGCCGGATTCCGCATCATCGGTTCCCGGTTTTCTCCGGACACCCACCGGCTGCAGGACTTTGCAGCTCGCAATCGGCTGCCGCACAGGTTTATCGACGTTGAGCAGGATGAACAGGCCGAGGCCATACTGCGCCAACTTGACGTAACCCCGAAGGAGTTGCCGATCGTTATATGGCGTGGCCGGGAGGTGCTGCGCAATCCAGACCTCGGGCAACTTGCCACCCTGATCGGGTTGACCGATCCGGTACCGGCCGGCGAGGCGGTGAATGATCTGGTGGTCATCGGCGCCGGTCCAGCCGGCCTGGCCGCCGCCGTCTATGGTGCGTCGGAAGGTCTGCGTACCGTCGTTTTGGACGCTGCGGCAACTGGTGGGCAGGCGGCCTCCTCGGATCGGATCGAGAACTACCTGGGATTCCCCTCTGGAATTTCCGGCGCCGACCTGGCCGAACGTGCTGTCCTGCAGGCACAGAAATTCGGTGCGCGGATCTCCATACTTGGTGAAGCGATGGCACTCGAGCGCATCGACGACCACTATGGCATACGGCTGCGCGATAGCACTGTCGTCCCGTCCCGCGCAGTCATTATCGCGACCGGCGCCCGTTATCGGCGGCTCGATATTCCTGAATTGGAACGTTTTGAGAGTGGCAATGTCTATTACGCAGCGACGAAGATCGAGGTCCGCAACTGTGCGGATATCGAGGTGGCTGTGGTAGGCGGCGGCAATTCGGCCGGCCAGGCGGCCTTGGTCCTTGCAAAGACGGCCCGCACCGTGCGCCTGATCGTCCGCGGCGACAACCTGACCGAGTCGATGTCGCGCTATCTCGTCGACCGGATCGACGGGAATCGGCGGGTCGAGGTAATGCTGAAAACCGAAGTGCGCGGGCTGATCGGCGAGCGTGCCCTCAAGGCGTGTGTCGTAGAGGACCGCCTTACCAGGGAACGGCGCACGGTACCGGCTGGTGCATTGTTTGTTTTCATCGGCGCGGAGCCGAACACGCAATGGTTAGGCGACCAAGTGGCATTGGATGGCCACGGTTTCGTGCTGACCGGGGAGCGGACACCAACGGCATCCCGCGAGGTGCGGGCAGATGAGCAGCGGCCGTCTCTGCTGGAGACCAGCGCGCCGGGGGTGTACGCGGTCGGCGATGTCCGTAGCGGATCGGTGAAGCGGCTCGCCTCGGCGGTTGGTGAGGGGTCAATGGCGGTCCGACTCGTCCATCAACATCTGGAGCGCGACGCCGAGTTCTGACACGACGCTGACAGTGAGTTCTCCATTCCGGCATTAGGTGTTGCCCGAGTTGTGTCAGGAGACCGGGACAGCCGGCGCTGCGCCATCCGGCCACCGCAGGTCCTATCCACGTCGCGCGATCGCCGGCTGCATCACCTGAGTTGGGCGGCGCGAGCGTGGCTGCAGACGCTCTACCTGATCGAGCGGGAGGCCCGATTGGAACGGGTCTGTTGCACCACGACAACTAAGCGGGCCTTTTTCACACCCGCCTGGTTGGGCTTGACTAACGGACCCTTTCCATTTTTGGCCGGATCACTCCGAACTTGTGTCTGACAGCCTCTTGACTAGGCGCCCGGCGTGCGCTTGACGGCGGAGATGTCGATTTCGAGTGACACGCGGTCGCCGATCAGGACGCCGCCGGTCTCCAGTGGTGCGTTCCAGGTAATTCCCCAGTCTTTGCGGGAGAGGCTGCCCGAGGCTTCCAAGCCGATCCGCGTATTGCCAAAGGGATCGACCGCGGATCCGGTGTACTCGACGTCGATATCGATCGACCGGGTGGCTCCCTTGACCGTGAGATCGCCGGTGACCGTGTATTTATCGTCGCCGCGAGCCAACACAGATGTGCTCCGGAACGTGATCTGTGGATACTGTGACATGTCGAAGAAGTCGTTACTCCGCAGGTGTTCGTCCCGTTGCTGCGACCCGGTATCAATGCTGGTGGCATCGACCGCGATCTCGCCGCTGGACCTGGTCGGCTCGGAGCCGTCGATGTGTAGTACTCCTTCGAATTTGGTGAACGCACCACGCACCTTGGTGACCATCGCGTGGCGGGCAACGAAACCGATGTGGGAATGCTCTACGTCGATGTCGTAGTCCCCGGTCAGTTCGGGGCGAACAGTCGCGCTACTCATGACACCTCCTCATTCCCTTTGCAGAGTCGCCGATACGTCAAAGCGGCACATCGGCCTGCGGTGTCGAAGCGGCCTGCCAGGGCGGACCTGGCAGAACAGGTCCTTGTGGTACGGCGCTCAGTGAGTCGGGATGTGTGCTATGTACTCAACGTGCGCTTGTCGAGGTGTATGCCGCAGCTTTGCTCAGCGGCGCGCCGCGATCCAGTCCCATGCGCGCCGGATTCGAGCCTCCAACGGTGTCTCGTCGCTTCGGCGGGCTATCTGTCGGGATTCCTGAGTCAGCTCATGTAATTCGTCTCGTTCAACGGAGAGCACCACTCCGCGCTCGTACAGATCGGCTATCTGGTCGGCGTCTGCGTACATATGCCGGCCCGGCAGCGGCGTTGTGTGGATGATCAGACCGTGAAATATGTCGAGCTCCAGGTCCGCCATGACATGCTCGGCAACGCCTATCCGCTCGCCATTCCGGTCGAGCACGGGCGTGCCGTCGGCAATTCCCGTGTAGGCGACGGGTGCACCGAGATCCTGCATGGCAGCGACTGTACGCGTCCGTGTGAAATGGTGCTGGCCGGTTCGTAGCGCTGGGACGGGGCGGCGAGGGCAGATTGCCAGGGTCGGGTAGGAGTTTCGCCGATGGATTCTGTAAATTCCATCGCCAGAGTGCAGAAATTATCAAAGGTGGAGCGGGATCGCTATGCGCCCGGTCGATGAGTTGCCGCTGCCGGAGTCGTGTCCGGTGTTGTTCCATATCGGACAGGTCGAACTTATGGACATCGACGCGATTCTCCAGCGGGCTGCCGAACGCGAAATCGTCGACGATCTCACCGCGCTCCGGCACGGTCATCGACGGGTTACGCACGATAATGCTTGAGGTGCACCGGAATGGAGATCGCGCGCGCACGGCGGGGCGCGGTCGCCTGCACACGATCGTGCAGAAGCGAGGCGGCCATTGAACCGAGTTCGGTCGGGTCGTACGCCGCCACGGTCAGCGGTTGGTCCAGTAGGTCGGCGAATTCGAAATCGTCGAAACCGACGAGGGCTGTGGTGGCCGCGTGCTGCCGGATCGCTCGGTAAGCACCTATGGTGTTGCGGTTGTTTGCGCCGACAATGGCGGTCGGCGGAGTTTTCAGTTCAAGCAGTTCGCCCGCCACCTGCTGCGCTGTGGCGATATCGGGAATGTGATGGTCGACGAGTTCGGCTGCTGTCTTGAGTTTGGCGGCATCCATCGCGGCGGTGAATCCGCGCAACCGCTCGGTCCCGGTCCATAGATGGGTCGGTAATCCGAGGAAGGCGATACGCCGATGGCCGACCTCGATCAATTGGCTGGTGAGCTGACGCGCCCCACCGAAGTCGTCGACCAGGACACAGTCCAAAGAGGACCGGCGGGGCGGCGCGCCGGCCAACACCACGGGCATGCCCTGCGCCTGTGAGGCGCGCAGATGCCGGTGATCATCGCTGGCCGGCACCACCACCGCGCCATCGATCCGACGGGAGGAGAAATCCGCCAGCAGTTCCCGTTCGCGGTCGAGATTCTCGGCGGTGTTGCCGATGAGGACGTGCTGACCGTGCCGGGCCGCGAACTGCTCGACCCCGAGGGCGAGCTGGGAATAGAAGGGATTCGCCAGATTAGTAACTACGAGTCCGATAATGCCGTGCGATCGCCCGCTGCGCAGGCTGCGCGCCGTCTCATTACGCCGGTACCCGAGCGCGTTGACGGCGTCCAGCACCTTCTGCCGGTTGTCCGCCGAGACGGCCGAGTCGCCGCGCAGGGTTCGGGACACTGTCATCGGGCTGAGTCCGGCATACGCGGCGACATCCCGCATGGTGGGCGACTGCGAATTGGTCTGCACGATGCTGACACCTGTCCGGTCGGGGATCTCCATTGTGCTCAACTAACCGGCGTACAAGTGAGCGGCGGCACCGATGAGGGCGGCGGAATCGCCGAGCGTGGCGGTATTGACCTTGACCCGATCCGCGGTCGTGCCGAGCCCTGCGGTGAACGGCCCGGCGATCAGATCCCATGCTCCGACCATCGATCCCCCCACGACCACCGCTTCGGCCCGGAAGCGGTCCAGCCACGGGCCGACCGCGGCGCCGAGTTGGTGGAACACGGTACGGAATAGACTGATTGCGGTCGGACGACCGATGCGTGCCTGGTCCGCGATATCTCGCACGTCGATGCCGTCGATGTTGCCGAATTCCCGTAGCACCGCTCGTCGGGATACGACTTCCTCCAGCGGCCGCCCGTCGATGAACGTCAGGTCGATACGCCCCTCTGGCGGAACCGTCGGTCCACTGTCGACAATCGCGCCATCGCATAGGAATCCGGACCCCACGCCGGTACCCAAGGTCAGTCCGACCATGCGTTCCCGTCCGGTCCCCGCGCCGGTATGCCACTCACCCACGGTGAAGGCGTGCGCGTCGTTGAGAAAGCGGACCGCGTCCGGTCGTGGCGTAATCCGGCCGCGCAATACTGCCCCGACATCGACACCGGCTAGTGAATCGAATTTCCCGACACCGTGATGGCGTGCAATGCCGGTGTCGTAGTCAAAGGGTCCGGGAACCGCAATCGCCCACCGCGCCGATTCCTCGACGCCCAGAAGTGCGGCGCATTCGACCACTACGTCGAGCACGCATGCCGCGGAAGCCTGCGAATCCAGCGCCAGCCGGTGGAGGCGACCGTCCACAATGCGCGGTTGTCCAGTGCCAATGTCGATCAGGGCTGCGCTCGCGTGCGTACCGCCGAGTTCGAGCGCCGGAATCGCGGTCACGGGACGAGTGCCTTGATCAACCGAACCCGCTCGCTCCCGATCCGGCTCAGCCTGTACACGCCAACCGCGGCCGGCACCACCATCGTCTCGGCGTAGGAGAGCACGTGTTCGTCTCCGCGGTCGCTTCGGATCAGGACACCGCCGCCTTCTACCACGGTGAGTACGTGGAATCCGCCCGCGGTGTTTTCCTCGATGTGGTCAGCACCGTCGAGCACCAGCCGCCGCACCTGGAAAAACATTTCTGGCAGCGCGCCCAGCAACTCCTCGCACCACGTCGGTCCTTTCCGCAGCAAACGCGGTTGCTGAATCAGGTCGCGGGCGATTTCCGCCCCACGCCGTTCGACATTGAGGTTCGCAAAAGCATGTCCAATGTGGACCGGACGTTGCGTCCCATCGAGCCCGCGTCGCAACCAGTCGTAAAACCGCAGGGAGTAGAGATACGGCGTCGCGCTGACCTCGAGCACGACGTTGCCTTCGCCGCTGCCGTGCGGTGTACCTGCCGGGATGAGAAACAGTTGGTGTCGATCGGCCGGAAAGGTCTGCACGTGATCTTCGATCGCGAACGGCACACCGTCGCGATCAGCGGCGTATGCCTGCGCCGAGAACGTATCGATGTCCGCGTCGGCCCGCAGTCCGAGATATATCGACCGGTCGCCCGTCGTCTCCATGACGTAATAGGTTTCGTGCTGGGTGTACGGCCACCCGAAAACCCGCCGCATGTAGTCGGACTGCGGATGACAGTGCACCGACAGGCTGTCTCCGCCGATCGTATCGAGGTAATCGAACCGCACCGGGAACGATCCGCCAAACATCAGGCGCACGCCTGATCCGAGCACCTGGTCGGGATAGAGTGCGACGATAAGGGCGAACGGTATTTCCACGTCGCACTCCGGCCGCGGGCCGATCAGCACTCCGCTCTCCGGTGCTATTAATTCATAACCCAATGCGGTGTTGGGCGCGTCCGAGTTCATGCCGAGCTTCCGCTGCCCCCAGTGCCCGCCCCACGGCGTTGTGTTGAATGTCGGGCGGGTCCGGAATGGACGGTGCGCCAACGTACCGGCCGCGACCCGCAGCATCGCCCCATCGATCGACGTGACCCGATCGGGCCGGCAGTCCACCCAGCGATCTATCCGATCCAGCAGGCCATCGCGGTGCCGGTCGAGCATCGGCCAGTCGATGTAAAACAGCCGCTGGGTGGTGGCCACCATCCCGTCACGGGCACCGAGGTTGCATCCCGATCCGGCCGTTACGGCATCCTCGGCGAACCGCTTTGGAAGGTCTGCGTACCAGAGAACGTCGTGGTTCAACAGCGCCGCACCAGGCCCGAAAACCACTGCGACGCCGTCGCTCGGGGGCCGCACCGTCGGGATTGCGTCGAACAATTCCCGCAACCCGGCGGTAGCGAGCTGGGCGAAGTCTGGGTCGTCGGCCAATTCGGCCGAGGCGGTCCGGGCGGTGAAGGTCTCCCACTCTACGTAGTGGTCGCGAACGTCGACGCTGGCCGTGCATTGCGGCAACGCGGCCCGCAGCTGGTCCAGGGTGCTCTTCCAGTCAAGTGAAGGCGGCCCGTCCACGGCCAGGATGAGCGGCCCGGCCGGCAGTGTCGCAACAGCCTCCTTCCATCCATATAGGACAGTGACGGCCGGGACGGAATACCGTGGTTCGGGATCGTACGGACGTGGCTGCACCGGTCACTCTCCTGTTGATACGCGCTGTGCTCTGAGGCGCCTCAGAGACGGATCGCGAAGCGGAACAGCGCGTCGCCCTGGGACCAGCCGGGAAAGTTGGTGCCCCAGGTGTTGTTATACAGATTCACGTGCATGCCGTCCTCGGCTGCTGGTTGCTCGTCGGAGAAATGCACAAGCTCCCGACGGCCGGGGCAGACGAGGCACGCGTCCAGCGTGTCGACCTGGAACGCTGTGTCGTAACCGAATCCCTCATTTACCGCGTGCAGATGCCGGCCGCCGTGTGGCACGACCTCGAGGGTGGACACGCGCTGGCCGAGTTTGTCCAGCCACCAGGAATTCACGCCTGCCGCCGGCAACTGCGGCTGGAAGGACAGCCAGAGTGCCTCCGGATAACGGGTGGCTGGCTTGTCGAACCACTGCACATCGATTCCCAGCGTCCGGCCGGTCAGCCGATAGTCCACAGTGAACAATTCTGGGCAGCCGAACCGATTCACCGCCTCGTCCGGGAATCGCAGCAGGACTCGGCGCGAGAGCGACGAGGTGAGCTGCACATCGTCGACCTGGGGCAGCCAGGCGGTGTGGTCCATCCCCAACGCGTCCAGGCCAGGCTTGGTGAAGTCCCGTATCGCCCACCACCCGTTGCGGTCGGTGTCGCGGTTGTAGGCGCGGTAGAATTCGCCGTAGTCCGCGGCAGAGAAGATCTCGTAACCAAGACTCGCCAGCCGGCAATTCTCCGACGCCCAGCTGCGCTCCTCATCGCGCAACTCGACCAGATCGCCGACGGCACCGTCGATGCGCACCTGCACGCCGTCCGCGGACAGGCCGAGCGGATCTGCGGCCCACCCACCGCTCAACGCGGCGGCAGCCGGGGTCTCCTTGGTGGGTACGAGATCGTGCAACGCCTGCCGGGCCTGGCCGGCGCGCGAGGGATCGGCGTCGAGCGCCGCAACGGCGTCGTCGACGAGTTCCCGCTTTTCCCGCCACGAAATCTCCATCCGCTGATAGTCCGCATCGCCGCGTAGACGCGCGAACTCCTCCCGGTCGTAGCCGCGATTGAGGTCGCGCAGGGTGGACTTGTGGTCGAGTCCCCAGGTGTGTTCGGCCACTAGCAGGAGGTTTTCGGTGAACGCCGACGGAACATCCGGCGCTGCCTCCCGTTTCCATTCAGCGTTGAGTCGGAGCAATGCGCGGTAACGGGCGACCAGTTGCGGATCGGATCCGACACCGTGGATCCAGGTGTCGCCGATTTCATCCGTCACAACCGGAAGTTCCTTGATCCACGGGCGGATGTCTTCGGCGAAGGCGTTCAACGACGAACCGATGATCTGCGCGCCTGGCGCGAGCTGCGTGATGCGCTCGTACGCCTGCACAACCTGCTCGCCGCTCTGCGGCCCGTGATTGTCTCCGGTGTGGGCGAAGGCCAAGGCGACCGGACTGCCCGGAAGGACTGAGAAATCACCGTAATGTTCCTGATAGATGACGCTGAGCTCGCGGCCGGCCGGCTCGCGCCAGCGGAATGCCGGCGGCACCTTCGGCAGCGAAGACGCCGGGTTGACGCCGATGTGCAGAAACTCCACGCCGGCGTCGGCCAGCGGCCCGACAATGCCGCGGGTATGACCAGGCACATCGGTCATCTTCGCCGCGACCGTACGGCGGCCGAACCGGTCGTCGAGTTGGCGGGACATTCGCAGACCGTCCCGCAGTAGGTCGGCGTCGAGCAATTCGCTGTGCATCGTGAAGGGCAACGCATGCCAGACCACGGAGCCCGCCTCGATTGCTTCTTCCATGGAACGCCGCTCCGCAGTCGAGCCGTGCTCTAAAAACTCCCAGATCAGCCACGAGCCGGTGGTCCAGACAAACCTCGCCTCGTCGGTGCTACTCTGGGCCACCCGGATCGCGGCAGGAATATAATCCGACAGATATCGCTGCAGAACTGCCTTACCGAGATCGGTGAAGCCAACGTCCAAATGTGTCTTGAACACGAGATGGACCCTGCTCACGGCCTCTTCCTGCACGGTGTCGCTGCTGGTCATGCCGGCGGGATCCCTTCTCTGGCCTGAGAAACGTCACGTGTGCTGGTCCGGGTTGGTCCAGAACCAGCATTCGGGATCGTAAACCGCGGGCGCCGGCACAACCCAGGGATTGACGAAGCCGTGTTGGGCCAGGTCTTCGGTCTCCGGCACGTTCCTCAAGTCCACGTGGGACGTCACCACCTGCGGATAGTTCGATGTGGACCCCATAAAGAAAGGCCCTTCATCGATGTGGATCTTGATGATCTTCCACACCAGCTGATGCCGCTTCGTCTCGTCTGGCTCCAACTTGGTCTGGTTGTAGATCTTCACCAGTTCCGCGATCGGGCTGTCGGCCTCCGGCTCACGACGAGGCGGATGCCGCTTCCACGGATCAACACTGAGTTCGGTCTTGGTCTTGCCGGTCCCGGCCTGTGCATACCAATTGCCCTGCAGCGGTGCCCATCTCGAATTGTCGAGCGGAACAACCTGTTGGGGATATACGAGGAAGTTCGGTCCGTCGCCGAGGTCCCAATTCGTGCGCGCCATGAGTTGTCCGGATGTCCACTGGTCCCCGAAGGACTGTGGCGGCACCGGTCGCCGAACCATCCGCAGTCCCGCCTTCTTCATATCCGACACGAGTTGGTCGTCGGCGGCCTGCGCGGTCTTCGACGCATCGGCTGAATATGGCAGCTCGACGGTGAGCTTGGATCCGTCCGGAAATTCCAGATAGCCATCGTTATTGACGTCCTTGAGGCCGAGCTCGGCGAACAACGCCTTGGCCTTCTTCACGTCGTAGTCCTTGGCCGAGTCCCGCCAGGACTTGTACATGCTCGGCCCATTGGGCTTGACGTGGTACTCCAGCGCTTTGGCGCTCATCGTGCCAGTCGTGATCTCCCCGGTCTCGAAATACAGTGTCTTGTTCACGGTCTTGCGATCCGAGGCGTGCGATATCGCCTTGCGGAAGCGCTTGTCGTTGAACAGATCCCGGTATTTCTTCTCCGGGTAGTCCAGGTTGAGCATGAACATCTCCCCGGTGCCCGAACCGCTGTCCCACAGGATGACCTTGAAGTTGGCCTTGTCCTTGAAGCTGTTGAGCGTCGAGACGTCCGACAATGTGATCTGGTTGAACGGCCCGTGGCAGAAGTCGACCTTGCCCTGCTGTACGGTCAGCTTCGCAACCTCAGCCGTTTGGTACAAGGTGATGTTGACGTTGTCGATGTAGGGCAGCTGATCGCCATCCTTCGTCACGACGTAGTAATAGGGATTGCGTTCCAGCACGGCGCCTTTGTTGTTGTCGAATGACTTGCACCGGTAACCGGTCATCGTGGGACAGTCCGGGTTGCGCAGCCAGTCACCCTTTTGTTCCCACAGTCCGGCGACCGAGTCCCAGTCCTTGGGTACGCTCTTGTTGTACTTGGGGTGGAACTGCTTCATGTAGTGCTTCGGATACATCCACACCGGACCGTTCTGTCCGATGTTGCCCTTGACCCAGGCAGCCAGGTAGTCCGGCACCAGCGGTTGCGGCGCGTCGTAGGTCATTTTCAGGGTCGAGTCGTCGACCTTGGTCATTGTGCACGGAGTGCCCTTGGCCGACAGCGTGTCCGGTGGTGGCGTCTGGGCATTGTGCCCCGGCTTGGCGATGTCCTCGTACCAGAAGATGATGTCGTCCACTGTGAACGGATGTCCATCTGACCATTTGAGGCCTTTGCGGAAGTGAATCGTCCACTCCGAAGCGTCCTGGTTGGACGACCAGTGGTCCGCCAGTCCCGGGCCGATGTCCAATCCGTCATTGAGCCACCTGGTGGGGGACATCCCGTAATAGAACTCGCGGCTGGCGGAGGCGGAGGCCATGCCGGTGGCGCTGAGCACGCCGAGGTTGAGGGTCCCGCCGTACTTCCCGCGTTCGACCCAGTTGTGCGGCAGCACCAACGGATTCTCCGGCAACCGGTCCTTGACTGCCGGCAGGCCTTTGCCCTTGAGCGCCGGAGCTTCGCTGAAGCTCGCCGGAATTGGCAATGGTTCAGTGGCCGAGCCGGCTTTGCCTGTCCCCGAGCCATTTGCTGTCCCACCGGCACTCTTGGTCGAACCGCCGCTGCTCGAGCAACTGGCGAGAGCCGCCGAGCCGGCGGCCAGTGCGACACCGTACAGAAAGCCGCGTCGGGAAATGTACGCCGAGTCACCCACGATGGTTGGGTCCCTTCAATGAATGCGATAGGAGAGCGTCAGGACGAAGCGTGTCGCGGAGGTGCACCCCGATACCGGCGGCGGAGCCGGGGAATCCGCGGCTTAATCTCGGCGAGTTCGGCGATCCACCACGTCGAGAACACGCCGACTGTCGTTGTGCTCGGACGAAGGTATCGTTACCACCGCAATCCGGCAAGGCCTTGCGCGGGGGATTTCGGCCCCATCATTTCTGCGACCATCGATCGACCTGGCCGATTCCGGCGCCAGTATTGCGTTACGGTTCCGTCAGATTGACCTGTCGGCCTGGCGCCTCCCTTTTACGTTGGACGAGGAAATCCGTCGGTTGAACCGGCGCGCTCCAATATCGATGTCCCAGAAGCATTGCGGAATCGGTCTGGTAACGATACCTTCCATGCGGGAGGAATGCGTCATTCTGTGATTCATCTGCACGACGGTTACTTCCCCGAGGCCCTCCCTTGGAGCCCCTGAAGGAATCTCTCGAGACTGCTGGTCGCAGATAGCCATCGCCTTCATGCTGGTTTTTTATATGCAGCCAACCGTCTCCTGATACGAAGTGAATTCAGGAGCCTGAACTAACAGTCCCGTTGGTTTCAACAAGGAGACGGCTCATGGAACGTCAGCTTTCCCGCCGCGCTTTTACGTTGGGTGCGGGTGTTCTGGGCCTCAGCGCGGCCACCGCGCTCCCCGCTGTCGCTACGGCGAAGCCCGATGTCTGGGCACAGCGAGCACAGGACAGTTACGCGGCGATGCAGCGCTATCTCTACCTCGGCGTCGCCGACAACAACATGTATCTGGAGGCCTATCCGAAGCAATCCGGCGACAACGCCTATTCCTTTGTATGGTCGCTGCGTGAGGCTACTGCGGCGACCATCGACGTCAACCAAATGCCCCCGACGCACGGCGCCTATTCCGCCGACATCGCCCGACGCTTTACTGCGCTGAGCCATTACTGGGATGCCTCGCGCGGAGCGTATGACTCTTATCCACCTGCACCCTACGGCTCCGCCGGTGATCCGTACTATGACGACAACACCGTCATCGGGTTGGAATTCGTCCGCGAATACCAACTGTCCCGGCAGCGCGACCTGCTGGACAAGGCCAGGCAGATCTTTGATTTCGTCATTACTGCCTGGGACGACGACCCTGCTCATCAGCCGCTCGGCGGGATGCACTGGGTCGATGCTTCGTCCAACACGATCAAGGCCACCAATGTCACCAGCCTCGCCGCGGAATTAGCGGCGCACCTCTACGAGATCACCGGCGAACCGCAATATCTTGACTGGGCGCGGCGCAGCTACGAGTGGGTGCGCACGAATATGCAGCGGTCGGCGGGGCTCTACTACAACTCGGTTGATTTCAGTGGGACAGTCGACAAGACACTGTGGAGTTACAACTCCGGATCGATGATCGGCGCGGCAACGTTGCTCCATCGCGCCACCGGTAATGCCAGCTACCTGGACCTGGCGCTGGCCGACGCGGACGGAGCACTCTCGTACTGGAGCGAAAACGGCCGGTATTACGACCAACCGGCTGTCTTCAACGCGATCCTGTTCGCAAACCTGCTACTGCTCGATTCGGTGCGGCACAATCCAACCCACCGAGAGGTCATCGCCCAGTACGCGGATCTCATCTGGTCCCGCAACCGCGATGCGGCGACCGGACTGTTCTCATTCCAAGCCTCCGGAGGCGGAGCTCCTGACCCGACTATTCGCCCGCAGACTGTCGAGCATTCCGCGGCGATCCAGATATTTTCGCTGTTGGCCTGGCGTCCGAGCGACTATCAGTACGTCGCCTGAGTCCATCGGTGAGCGGCCTCCGTTCCGCGCGGGCTTGCGCCGCTGCCGCCGTCTCACAGGTGATAGGCGAGCCGGGGTACCGAGCAAACCCTGCCGCTCTTTGACTCTGGCTCGGCCGCCCCCGCCAGGACCGTGGGTCATGGGAGAGTCAGAAGGTGACCGCCACGCCACCCATGGAGAACATCTGGGTCTTCCACCGCTCCGGTCAATGGTGCCCGGGTCGGCGGATCGGAGAGGTAGCCGTCTACGACGTGCGGATCCTGCCCCAGTATCAGGTGCCTGGACGGCCCACTATCGATCGCAGCTACCTCTTGCTCGACCAGGGCATCCAGCTGACCAGGCCCGTGGTGTTCGAGGGCCCGATAGAAGGCTGGTGGTACATCGACCTGATTGAGATCGAACTGACCGAGGCTGGATTTGTGGTCCACGACCTCTACATTGACTTGCTCATACCACCCGGCGCTGATCGCTACGAGATCCTGGACCTCGACGAGCTAAGTGATGCCCTCAGCCACGGCCAGATCACAGCCGGCCAATGCGCCACTGTCCTCAGCAGAACTCAACGCTTCATCGACCGGTACCTACGGGTTACCGGGAAGGGTCCCGGTGACCCTTCGCCAGAGTTTCCGCCGGCCAGCATCGCAGCGCTTGAGCCACTACCTTGCTTCTTCGAACCAGCACCGGAGACCAACATGCAGCCACAATCCGGAACATGAGCTGCGGCCTGACCCAGTATGGATCCCAACGAGTCGCAACACCGGGCGACGATGAGCACCATCGACGACCCAGGCTGGCCAGAATCATCAAGTTGGACGACGAATCGCCTGCCGCGCACACAGAGGAGCGCTGTTCCCCGGCGACGAATCAGCCTCGCAGATATAGGCGGAAGAGCCGCTGCGACCGACCCGGCCAAGGTCGGCAGGACTCCGGATAGCCGTCAGCGGGATCCCATGACCAAACAATCAAGCAGATATGCACCTGCCCATTGACCAATGTAATCGTTATCGATTACGTTTTCAGAGGCTGCAAACGTAATCGATGCGTGTTCCTCCTCGAGGGAGCTGACATGGCAAAGGTCAGAGACCCGGTGAGGATGAGCGATGTCGCGCGAGTCGCGGGCGTGTCAACCGCGACCGTGTCTCGGGTCGTCAATGGCCATTACGGAGTCAGCGCCAGCACCGTCGGGCAGGTCCGCGAGGCCATCGCGCAGCTCGGTTACGAGTCGAGTCTGGTCGCCGCCAGTCTCCGCCGAAGCCGTACGAACGTATTCGGTCTGGTGACCCACAGCTTCGAGTCATACACCGCCGAGGTGCTCAAAGGTGTGATGAGCGCACTGCGTGGATCCGGCTTTGACTTGATCATCTACGCCAACAGCGATGTCTACGGTACAGGCTCGGACGGGTGGGAACAGCGGCATTTGACGCGTCTTTCCGGCACTCTGACCGACGGATGCATTGTGGTCACGCCGTGGAGTGAGGTGGACAGCCATACCCCGCTGGTTGCTATCGACCCGGTGCGGGATTCGGAGTTTCCGTCGGTTACCGCAGATAATTTCTCTGGGGCGGTTGCCGCACTTAATCACCTATTGGGTCTCGGTCATCGACGTATCGGATTCATTGGAGGCCGGTCCACCCTCGCAGCGGCATGGTCCCGCGAGGAAGGATATCGACAGGCATTGACCAATGCCGGCATAGGCGTCGACCCGGCGCTCATCGGCAAAGGTGATTTCCACGCCGAAGCGGCGATCGCGCCGGCGCACGCGTTGCTTGAATCGCCCGATCGGCCAACGGCGATTTTCGCTGCTAGCGACGCCATGGCGCTGAAAGTCCTGGAAGTCGCGAGGGCACTCGGGCTCAGCGTTCCGGCAGATTTGTCGGTCGTCGGATTCGACAACATTGCCGAGTCGGCGCTGGCCGATCCGGCACTGACAACGATCGACCAGTCGATGTACGGGCTCGGATACGAGGCCGCACGCATGCTCACGTCGTTGGTCACCGGCACCTGGGACGGTCCGCGCCAGGTGCTCCTGCCTACCGAGTTGGTCGTCCGCGGCTCCACGGCACCACCACCAAGTTCTGTCACAACATCACCACATCTCTAAAACGCCGCATCACGCGGAAAAGAATTTCATCCCGCGCGGATAGAGCTGTTTTGTTTGTCGACGCCTGCGCAGGGACGCCTGACGGGTAGGACCGGTGACATTCAAGAAAGGACAAAGCGCTCAGCGAGGGGTAGTTACGCAATCGAGCCGATCGGGCCAACGGGCAGCGCCCTGTTGGAGAGCAGAGGTGCGCCCAAACAAAAGAAAGGTTGCGAATGCCATGGAAAGCAGCCACCGCAAGAACGGCGGAATCACCCGGCGAGTCGTCCTCCAGGGCGCCGTGGTGACCGGCCTGGCAGCGACATTCCCTGCAAGGGCGGCTGATGCGGCGTCTCCCGGCATCAGCGCCGCTATCGATGTCAGCAAAACGCGTGACCCGATTTCGAAGAATATCTATGGCGCTTTCTTCGAACACATCGGCAACACGGTCTACGGCAGCGTGTGGGCGGAAGTCCTGTCCGACCGAAAGTTTTTCAGCGCCGTTGAACCGCAGACGCAGCCGGCGCAGAAATGGGTGCCCGTAGGTCCGGCGAGTGCGGTCACGATGGACACCACGGCGCCGTACGTCGGCGAATGGTCACCAGCTATCTCCCTTGATCGTTCGCAACTGCGCGGTATTGAGCAATCCGGCCTGAGCCTGGCCGCGAAGGATTACGTCGGGCGGATTGTTGTCACCGGACAACCAGGTGCGAACATCGCCGTCACCCTCTCCTGGGGTACCGGGCAGGAACAGCGCGTTGTCGTACCAATCAAACCCCAGTGGGCTACGGTGCCGCTGCGGTTTTCCTGTAAGGCTGCCACTACGAGTGGGGTTTTGCGGATTGCTGGAACTGGCTCGGGCACTGTCAAGGTCGGAGCGGTATCGTTGATGCCCGCCGACAACATCAAGGGGTTCCGGAAAGACACCATAGGCTTGCTTCGGGAGATGGAGTCCGGATTCTGGCGGTTCCCCGGTGGGAACTTCGTCTCAGCCCACGACTGGAAGAACGCGATCGGAGATCCTGACCAGCGTCCGCCCGTATTCGACCCCGAATGGAATTTCCCGCAGCCCAATGACGTCGGCACCGACGAATTCCTGACGATGTGCGATTTGCTGGGCGCTGAGCCGTACGTATGTGTGAACAGCGGCTTCGGCGAGGCGCGCTCGGCCGCGGAACTCGTCGAATACGTCAACGGTGCCGCCGATACGACCTGGGGTCGTGTGCGGGCCGCCAATGGGCACCGCGAGCCCTATCAGGTCAAGTACTGGGGTGTCGGAAATGAAATGTTCGGTTTCTGGCAGAAGGGCTACATGTCCCCACCGCACTACGTGATCAAACACAACCTCTTCGCCGCGGCGATGAAGAAGGTTGATCCCACCATTTCCATCATCGCAAGCGGTGCCGCGTTCACAGTGATGACGTTTCAACGCGAGCCGTTCTACATCGATCCTAGTACTCGTAAGGTCGTTCAGCCGGAGCCAGTGGTAGTGGAGCACGGATCGGACACCGACTGGGACTACCGACTGATGCAGAATTGTTGGGGCAACATCGACATAGTCGATGAGCACGGTTATGGCGTTCCGCAACGCTTCGATCTCCAGCAAGGCCATCGCGTCGTCGTTGACGAGTCGCTGCGGGATTCCGCTGGCCGGGGAGCGAACCAGCTTCATGCGCTTCGAGAGGCCTGGGATCTGTATCGGAAGGACTTTCCCATCGACCGCGACAAGGTCAAGGTAGCCCTGGGCGAATGGGGTTATCAAAATGCGACAGGATTCAGCGCGCCCAACCTGACCGGTCTACGCGGGGTGCTGGCCAAGGCGATGATGCTCCAGGAAATGTTCCGGAACAGCGACCTGTTCACCATGGCCGCATACACAATGGGGACCGGCTGGCTTTCGTATAACCGCACCGACTCGATCTACAGTGAAACGGGATTGCTGTTCCTGCTGTACAGAAAGCACTTCGGCTCCATACCGGTCGAAGTCAGCGGCAATTCGCCGGTGCCCGCACCCATATGGCCCGCCGGCGGCGATCAGCCGAGTGTCAACGCCGGCAGCCCGACCTACCCGCTTGACATGTCGGCGGCACTGACCCCCGACGGCCGGACTCTCACGGTGTCGGCAATCAATCTGACGGCCGATACTCAAAGCGTCGGCCTCAGCCTTACCGGCTTCACGCCAAGCAAAAGCGGACGACTGTGGCGACTGACCGGAACGAACCTGAACGCGGTCAACCGCCTCGGCCAGCCACCGCAGGTGAGCGTGCAGGAAGAAGAATTCGACAGCAGCACGACCACCCTGACAACAGAACCGTACAGCGTCGAGATTCGCGCCTACACCAAAGCCTGACCTCACGGCGGACCGGTGGGATCCTCCTGATTCAGCACGCCTCGGTCGTCTGGATTGAGCCGCGCCCAGACTTCGGCGAGGCTGCGCAGGTGCTCATCGTCGAGCCGGTCGAAGAAGAGCTTGCGTAGGTCGCTGTGCTGCTGGCGCCACGCCTTGCGCAGCAGTGCCCTGCCGTCTTTGGTCAGGACCGCCGTGAAGCCACGACCGTCCTCGGCGCTCCGTCGCCGCTCGATCAGTCCGCGCTGCTCGAGCCGGTCGGCGAGCCGGGTGAAGCCGCCACTGGACATCAGGCGCTGCTGGGCGAGGTCTGACATCCGCATGCCGTTCCGACCGGCCTCGCCCAGGAGCGCCAGCACGCTGTACTCGGCCATGCTCACGTTTAGCGGAGCGAGCCCGGCCTCGATCTGACGCCAGATCCGATCGTGCGTGACCAGGAACCCCCGCCACGCTTGGTCTTCAAGCTCTCGCAGCCCGCCGGTCGCCATGAGCAGCACGGTATCGGCAGGTCATCTGGAGAACCAATCGATGTGTCTGCCTGCACGGCGAGAGGGCCAGTGGGTTTGCCCGCAGGTGGCTATTGCCCGGCGTTGCCGGCCGGGCCCGTCGCGCGAGCTCGGAGAAGGTCGACAACGTCAGTGAGTCCGACCTCGATACGTCCGTAGACGCGGGGGTTGAGCAGTGTCGTACCGTCAAAGTCTCCGGCGGATGCGAAGAACGCGACCGGGATCGTCAACGCCTGGAAGAAAGCGAACAGTGGCCGCAAGGCGTGCTCCAGGACGAGCGCGTGGTGGTCGCCTCCGCCTGTCGCGGCAAGGAGGACGAGCTTGTTCGCGAGCGCGTATTGGTCGACAAGATCGAAGAAGTGCTTGAACATCCCGGGATACGAACCGCGGAACACCGGCGCGGCGGCGATGAGCAGATCTGCCCCCTCGGCGAGCCGGAGCGAGTCTTCGACCTCGGGCGTGACGTCGTCGCGCTCGACCGCACCGGTGAACCCCTGGCCCAAGCGGTACACGTCAACCCGAGACACCTCGATAGGGAGCATGCCTTTCAGGGTGTCCAGGACAACCTCGACGAGTCCCATTGTCTTGGACGGCTCGTTGGGGCTGCCGTTGACGACGACGACGCGCAGGCGCGGGTCCAGCACGTGCGTAACCGGATCCGCGTGGGATGCCTGCGAGAGGACGGTCATGCCGCCACGCTCTTCTCACGCAGTGCGACCTCGCGGCGCACGACGGGGGCCACCTCGGTACCGAGCAGTTCGATCGCCTCGAGGTGCTCCTTCTGCGGCACCCCGCCGAACCCCATCTGGATGATGGCGCGGTTGAGCCCGTACAGCTCGTGGTAGGTGAGCAGCTTTTCGATGATCTCCTGCGGGCTGCCGACCAGCAGACCGGCGGCGGGCGATGACTGTGCGTCGAATGCGGCACGGGGGATCCGGAAGCCAACGCCGCGCTGGTGGTTGTTCTCCATCATGCCCTTGGCGAAGTAGGGGTACATGATGTCCCGCGCGCCCTGGCTGGTGCGCCCGACGTAGCCGTGCGTGTTGATGCTGATCGGCAGAGCGTTCGCGGCGTGTCCGGTCTCCGCCGCGGCCGCGCGGTAGAGCTCGACGGTCTGCTGGTGGAAGGTCATCGGTCCAAGCAGCAGGGCCAGTGCCATGGGCAGGCCGAGGCGGCCGGTGCTGATTGCCGACGCGGGCGATCCGCCGACCCCGATCCAGATCGGGATGGTCTCGCCGTCGGCGCGGGGCGCGATGTCGGCGTCGATCAGGGATGCGCGGAACTGGCCCTGCCAGGTCAGTGGGTTCTGGTCGCGGATCTTGAGCAGCAGGTCGAGCTTTTCGCGGAACAGGTCCGCGTAGTCCTTCAGGTCGTACCCGAACAGCGGGAAGGATTCGGTGTAGGAGCCGCGGCCGGCGATGATCTCGGCGCGACCTGCGGACAGCAGGTCGATCGTGGCGAACTGTTCCCATACGCGTACGGGATCTTCCGAGCTGAGCACGGTGACCGATGAGGTCAGCTTGATGTTCTCGGTCTTCTCCGCGGCGGCTGCTAACAGGATGGTCGGGGCTGATCCGACAAAGTCAGAGCGGTGGTGCTCGCCGACGCCGAATACGTCCAGGCCTGCCTGGTCGGCGACTTGCGCCTGCTCAATCGTCTCGCGGACGCGCTGCCGCGGGGACGGGAAGGCCCCGCTGACCGGGTCCTGCGTGAGTTCCCCGAACGTCATGATGCCGATCTCGAATGGCATGCTGTCCCCTTTCTCCGGTCGGCGGGTCGGCCACCGATTCACACTCATAAACCTGCTTGCGCAGGCAACTATTTCCGTTCGGTACGGTGCTGTCGAAGCTTCCGCTTGGTCAGTGGATGGCCGGGTACGGAGGGTGCCGCGTAGTCCGGGCGGGTGGCTTCCTGGGACGCGAGTAGTTTGCTGCGGCATGGATCGAGTAGCCGGGTTGGTGGCGTCCGCGTTCGGTTTGCCGCGTCCTGTGAGAGGGCTGCAACGGATTCAGGTTGCTGCGTACGAGTCGTCGAGGCTCGATACCGTGCGCGGTTCGTTTCTGGTCAAGAGACTCTGGAGCGCGGAAGATCCTCCGTGGCGATCGCAGTACGAGGTCGCAATGGAGTTGGAACGCCGCGCGCGACAGGCGGGGATCGCTACAGCAGTGCCGGTCATGCCGCTCGATCCGGTGTTCGGCTGGGCAGCGCGGGTTGAGGGACTGGGTGTGTGGCGCGCGCATGAATGGCTGGAACACACGACGGTAGATGCGGGCGAGGTTGGGATCAGCTGGTTTGGCGAGACTCTCGCGCGTTTGCACACCCTGTACCCGTTGGAAAGCGGATTCGTACCCGAGTGGCGCTGGCTGGGTGTCTATCCTCGCGAGAGGTGGGAATACTGGATCGACGCCGCGGCCGATAAAGGCAAGAAGTGGGCGGCAATAGCCAAATCCGAACTCGATCGCACACTTGCTGTCACGCAATACGTACGTCAGGTCCATCAGACCGCGACCGACAATATCGTTTCTCACCTCGACTTCGGCCCCTGGAATGTCCTGGATACCGCACATGGTCTTGTGTTGATTGACTGGGATGGCGCCGGATCAACGACCGCCAGCGCCGAATTGGGGCGAGCGGTCAGCGCCTTCGGTTGTGGCGACCCTGGCCGGATGCGAGAGCTCATCAATGCGTATCGGGAATCCGGCGGGACTATCACCTGCCGTCCTGAGGATCTGTTCATCTGGCAGATCACGCAACGGCTGTCGGGTCTTACTGAGCGCATCAGGATCGCACTCCATGACATTCCGCCCGAAGACGACCCAGAGCCTGCCTGGATGAATCCCGAAACCATCGACGCCGACGTTGTCGACGGCCTCACCGGTCTACCGGCGCAGGTCGATGAACTCAGCGAACTGGCGGCTCGGGTAATGCGCACATAATGCGCCGGCGTACCTGGCCCGGAAAGGCCGTGTTCGCTCAGCGCGTCACCCCCGAGGGGTTATCCGTTTTGCGGTTCCATCACTGAGACAGGCAAAATTCTCCCCCGCCGGCTGATTCACGAATAATGTCGAACACTGGCCCCGCGCGGGTTGTGCACCAACTGCATGTACGTAAACGGATTCGTGTGATGTCGATTTAATGTATGCGCATGGTGGTCATCCGCGATGCCCGCGAGAGCGACCTGCCTGGGATTCTTCCCATTCGCACCCCGTTGTCGGCAAGATTGGTGCCACGCCATGCCTATACCCGAGCCTTCGCCGGCACCTCACGCGCGAGCAGGATGGCAACTGCGCCCAGCATGGTCCCGGTAATCCTGCGCTGCCACGTTGCCCAGGTTGGCCGGCGCTTGATGAAACCGGCGATCACGCCGGCCGCCATGACAATCAACGCGTTCACCGTCAGGCTCACCACGATCTGCATGCCACCGAGGATGACCCCCTGCGCCGCGGTGTGGCCACGGTGCGGATCGATGAACTGCGGGATCAGCGCCAGGTACATGATCGCGGCCTTCGGATTCAGCAGGTTGGTGACCAAACCCATCCGGAACAGCTTCGCCGACGGGTCTCGCTCCAATTGGCGCGTCTCGAACAGGCCACGACCACCAGGTTTGAGTGCCTGCCACGCCAAGTACGCCAGATAGGCCGCACCCGCCCCCTTGAACCCGATGAATAGCCACGGCACCGCGACGAACACGACCGCCAGACCGACGTTGGCCATCGTCATGTACACGACAAAGCCGACCCCAGTGCCAGCCAGCGAAATCAGCCCGGCAGCCCGCCCTTGACTGATGCTGCGCGACACCAGATACATCATGTTCGGCCCAGGAGTAAGCACCATCCCCAACGCGGTCAGGGCCATGCCCGCCGCAGCAGTCATTGAAATCAGCACACGCCCACCGCTCCAGATCGAAGCCGCATCAGGCCGTGAGGCAGCGGCATGGTATCGCCCAGATTACGCCGATCTCGGATGCTGATCCGCGGCAGCATCCGAGCTTGTGCCCGGCACCTGTGCAACCTGGCGCTTTTCATGGATAAGTTCACAATCCGAGCGCGTGTTGCAGTCGTCACTATGGAAATGGTCTGTTCATCAATACCTGCCGCCGTGGCTTGGCGGCGTGCCATTGTTCGAGAGTCGAGTCATCGAGGAGTATCCGAATAGAGCGTGGTCGTAAGAATCGCGATCAGCGGCGACACAGGATTATGAGCTGGCCCTTGTCTGGAGGAGCTGAAACGTGAAAGCCATCATCAATGGAATCGTGGTCGCCGAAGCGAGCGAGGATAAGCTGATACGGATGGAAGGTAACTATTAATTTTCCCCCGACGGCTCTTGTTCAGGCTGTGCTCAAACACAGCCCGACGCCGTACACGTGCCCGTGGAAAGGTGCGGCGCAGTATTACGATGTCGCCACCGCCGACGGGGTCCATCGCGATGTTGCCTGGAGTTATCCACACCCACTGTGGTCGGCGATACAGCGGGTCGGCGCGGATTTCAGTGGTTATGTTGCTTTCGACGAATCTCAGGTCGCGGTCGGCTAATGCGCTTGTACCGGTTGTCACGGTGCCGTTAGCGCGGACAGCCAGGGCTGATCCGGTATAGACGCGGGTGGTTAGCGGGCCGAGCGTGGGGCTTTCTTGGCGTTGTGCCCGCGGCGCGCGCCGGCAGAGCCCGAGCGTCGCGGTGGTCGTGCGGGCTTGGTTTCCTCAGATGCGTACGAGTAGACGTAGTCGAGGGCGGCATTGAGTGCGTCGCGGAGTGGAGTGATGTCGCGCTTGGTCTGGCTGAGCAGTGAACCGCCTTGGTGCGCTGCCAGGAGCACTGAGGTGAGCATGTCAGGTTTCGCGTCGGCCCGTAGTTCGCCGCGTCGACGCATCGCGGCGAGGCCGGCACGGATGACACGTGCCCATTGGCTGTATCCGGTGGCAAGGTCGGCGCGCATGCTGGGGTCTGATTCGGCGAGTTGGCCGGCCAGCGAACCGAATGAACAGCCGCCCTGGAGCTTCTGGCCCAGCACCTTCTCGACGTTGAGGTCTGCCCAAAGCTGGAGCGCCTCGAAGCTGTCAAGCTTGCCTAACTGTGGCTGTGCGTGAAAGTCGAGGACCGCATCGAGTTGGTAGGAGATGACCGCTTGTATGAGACTGCGTTTGTCTTCGAAGTAGTGGGTCATCTGTGATCCACTCACCTTGGCCGCTCGGCGGACGTCGTCGATGCTTGTGCCGGCCACGCCCCGCTCGAAGATGAGGTCGGCGGCCGTTTGCACGATCCGGGATCGGGTCGCCTGGCCCTTGCGGGTGAGTGGGGCTCCTGCAGCGGATTCGGGTTCCTGGACGGCTGCTGCGGAGGTCGATGACATATCAGTTGGCCTACTAGGTTGCACGTTGCGGCGATCGGGATGGGTTGCTTCTACCCAAAATAGTAGCGGTCGTCTCAAGAACGCAGCCCATTGTGATGCTGGACAAGGCCGAGTCTGGTTGAGTCGCTCTTGTGGTACGAGGTGCGTGGCGAGTGTGTTGCTGTACGGAGTCGGCCGGTTGATCGGTCAAGTGCACCCACGACGTGGCGAGCGACGCATGACTCCGTGTTCTACACCCGGTCTGCGCCTCGGCACGCGCTCATAGCGACGAACGGGTCGATTCGAGGCGGCGTCCGGCGGTCGATTCGACTACCTCGTTGCTCGTCTGCCGCGATAATGGGATGTGTAACCCATTATATTGGCCAAATGTCCTGGCTGGAGGGCCCGCTAGTTTCTGCCCGACAATTTGAGGGGAGCGTTAGTGAACTTCGCTGATTTAAGGTTCGAGCGGATAGCCCGATGAGTCTTCTGCGCAGGGGCGGCGTCTTGGGCGCGCCGAGATGACGCCCGCGGAGCAAGGACGCGACGAGCCGGCCGCGCTCACTGCCCGCGGTCAACAGACGCGGGCTCGCATCGTAGCGTCCGCCGCGGCGTTGATGTGCGAACAAGGCATCGCCGCAACGAGCATTGACCAGGTGCGGCGGGCCGCCGGCGTCAGTGGCTCTCAGATGACGCACTACTTTCACGACAAGCGCACACTCGTCCACGCTGTTATCGTCTGGCAAACCGAGCGTGTCATCGAGTTCAACACTCAAGCCGGCACCACCGCTTTGGACACCTTTGAAGCCTTACGCCACTGGGCCGACAGGCACATCGACATGCAGAAGGCGCTTGATTTCGTTATTGGTTGCCGCCTCGGTGGGCTTGCTGGGCAGATCGGCGCCGCGGACGACCAGAGCCGAGCTGCGCTGGCCGTGGGATTCGACCGTTGGGCACAAGTTGTGCGTACTGGGTTGAGGAGCATGCGTTCTCGCGGTGTGTTGCGGCCAGATACGCCGGTCGACAAACTCACCACGGCACTCGTCGCAGCCCATCAGGGCGGCGCTCTTATGTCGCAGATCAAGCGTGATATCACCCCGCTGCGTGAAGCGCTCGATGGCGTTTTGGACTACATCAGCTCGTACGCCACAGAGCCGGGCGGAGGAGCACCGCAAAACGTAGGTGAGAATCCGCCGCATCTCTTCAGCTAGCGAAGCCCCGTGGCCACAAGCCGCCAAGCGGCAGAATGGGTCAATGCTCCCAGATCGTGGCAACGTGTGGGACTTTATTGACTCCTTCGCCGTAACAAATGGCTATGAACGGGACGAGGGTCATCGTTCAGATGTCGGAGTCTTGTTCTGTTAGGAACTGGCGAAGTACGGCGACGTGACTTATCTCGATCGACTTGGTCGCTGTCAGCAAACTCAGCGGGCCGCGTTGATGGTATCGGCGAATACCGGCCAGCGCCTCGGCCGCGGTGGAGGAGGCGAGTTTCGTCGAGATATCGAACCCGGAATTGATCAAAGCCTGTTCGCTCAGGAGCAGTCTGGACAATCAGCCGATCGTATCGCGGCTGTGTCCGTGCCCATACCCACACTGGGTTTGACAACCCAGATCCGTCGCCGTTATGTTCTGGGTCGTCTCACCCAGTCGGCAAGGGAGCAACGGCATGAGCCAGATCGGTACTGGGGTGGATCGTTGACGGGGGCATAACCCAGTGGCAGATGGACCGCCTGCGTCATGACACTGGCGCCCTTCTTTGGTGAAACATCGCAGTCGCAGATGCGATCGGGGACTTGGCCGGATGGCCTGACGGGACCGTTGAATGCCGAGGATCAGCATTGGGTGGACGGACTCACCGATCGCGGACCTCGCCGCGAACGCACCTGCAGCGACCTGTACGCAATCTTGCTTCGTGCCGCGAAATTCGAGCTCAGGCAACGCTCGAGCGCGGCGCGTGTTGGAGGTACTGATCTGGATGATATTGCGTATCAGGCAGCCTCCGACGCTCTGTTGTCGGTCATGCGCAGAGCGAGAGAATTTCGGGGAGACAGCAAGTTCACGACCTGGGCGACTCGTTTCGTCGCGTTCGAGGTGACGGCCAAACTCCGTCAGCACGTGGCTGCGCACAGGGCCCTGCCATTGCTGCCCGAACACTGCGCGGGACTCGTAGACGAGCAGTCGAATCCGGACCATGAGATAGAGGCGCGAGATCTGGCCGACGCTGTCCTGATTGTGGTTAATACCTGGTTCAGCGCTCACCAACGCGCGGTTTTCTTCATGGTTCTGACCCGCGGTCTACCCGCGGCCGTTGCCGGCCGCCAGATAGGACTTAACGCCAATACGGTGTATCAGACGGTTTTCAGAGCTCGGCAGTGTTTGCGCAGTCACCTGCTGGCCCAAGGGTTCCTCGCGTGAGACGCGTGGGCGGCCCGCCGTGCGCAGCTTGACGTAAGAAGTTTCTCCACAAGCCGCACTACGCAGTGGAGTACGGAGAAATCGAAGGCATGTATGAGCTGGCAGCACTGCGGTTGCTCGACAGCCTATAAATAGCGAAACGCAGAGAGGAAGAGACATGGCAGGACGGTTCGAAGGACAGAAGCTCATCGCCGTCGGTGGTAGCAGCGGTATGGGTAAGGAGACCGCGGCCGACGTGATCGCTGGTGGCGGCAGTGTCGTAGTAGTAGGTCGCAACCAAATGCGCGTCGATGAGACAGTCGCCGAGCTGAGCAAGAACGGTTCGGCCTGGGGCATCACGGCAGACCTTGCCGACCGGGCCGACGTCAGCAAGGTGCAGGAGCAGTTGGCTGCCGATCACGCTGACGCCACGCTGCTTGTCAATGCAGCGGGCTTTTTCATCCCGAAGCCGTTTCTGGAATACGACGGCAATTTCTATGATTCGTACCTGGAACTCACCCGTGCCATCTTTTTCCTCACGCAGACGGTCGTGCAGGGCATGGTGTCTCGCGGTGAGGGTGGTGCGATCGTGAACATCGGCAGCATGTGGGCTCATCAGGCGATTGCGGCTACGCCGTCGTCGGGGTACTCGGTTGCCAAAGCCGGCGTGCACGCGCTGACCAAGAACCTTGCCATTGAACTCGCGCCACACAAGATTCGCGTCAATACCGTCGCACCTGCGGTCGTGAAGACTCCACTTTATGAAGGGTTCATCCCGAAGGACCAGATCGACGAGACCCTGGCCGGCTTCGATGCTTTCCACCCGGTGGGCAGGGTTGGTACGGCCCGAGACATCGCATCGACCGTCAGCTTCCTGCTGTCGCCCGAGACCAGTTGGGTCACAGGTGCGATCTGGGATGTCGACGGGGGTGTGATGGCCGGCCGCAACTAGCGGCCGTCGTCCCTGGCTGGGTGGTGCCTTGCTGGCACCACCCAGCGATAGGCATTTGACGATTGCACTCATGCTCGATCCTGAGGACAGGCGTTCCATGCTGTCGGTATGTTGGGGCGATTGTTGGAGGCTCGTCGTGCGTTGAGAAGGAAGCAAAGTATGGTTCGACGCTTAAGTGCAGATCAGTCGTTTCGCGATGATCATGCCCATGCCATTGATTTTGCCCGTCGGCATGGACTCGAACACGATTACAGCCGTCGCGAGCTGGTCCAACAATGGGGTTTCTACCCGTTTGGTGTTGGAAGCTGGCGCCGTGCCCGCAATGTCGTCCACGGGGCGTTGCATGGCCGATCAATCACAGCGTTCGAATATCACTACGTGTTGATCAGCGACACGGTTGAAGATAACGGTTACCAACGTGATGGGCTGAACCGATTTCTGGTGTGCGTAGTGGATCTCGATCATCCCGTCCCAACGCTCGCCGCGGTACGTACGGAGTGGTTCGACTGGCATGACGACGAACTGCCAGGGCCGATCATCGACATCGATCATGACCGCTGGTCCAAGTTGTTCACGCTCGTGGGTGACAATGTCGACTTTGGACAAGCCGTGGTGACCAACGAGAACGCGTCCCGATGCGCCGAGGTGGATATTCATGCCGAATGGCGGTTTGAGAACGACCAACTCTTGCTCTGGGTGCGCCGTGGCCGCGTTGATGACCAACTTGTCGAGATTCTCGACGTCGCCAGGCCTCTGATTGAAGCGGCTGAGAAATACGGTCAATCGACTTAAGCCCTCAGATGCCAGGAGACGGAGCCGGTAAGGCTGAGCCAGGTGCCGTGCGGGGTGGTGGTGAGGCGGGCGAGGATTTGGCCGCAGCGGGGGCATCGCAGTGTGATTCCAGGTCCGTCGAGGTAGGCGCGTTTCTGCGCGAATAATGAACTGTCAGCGCAGCTTTCGCAGATGATGTCGGCGCTGTCGACGTCACGGCCGAGGGCGTCGGCGAATGCGCCGGCGGCGGCGTGGCCGTCGAGTGCGCGACCGTAATCAAAGTTCACGCCGGCGTCCGGCACAGTGGGTGGCACTGGGCTCATGTCAGGTTCCTCCGGTTGGGCCAAAGCGTTCGGTGCGGATCGTGTCGGGTCGCTGGCCAGTCTTTTCCAGTAGCGTCGCCGCGGCTTCGACGAAGCTGGTTGGGCCGCAGACGAAGCTGCGGATCGGCCGGTTCTTGCTCCATGTGCTGTCGGTGAGATCCGTCGCCTGTATTCGACCGACCGGCCGGGTCGAAGCGGCGGACGCTGCGCGGGTGTAGATCAGGCTGACTTCCAGGCCGCCTTCAGCCGTGGCGCGAGCGGCCAGTTCGTCGGCGTAGAAGACATCCCGCGGAGTGCGGACCGAATACACCAACCGGAAGGGGACGTCGACACAACGGCGGTCACGTTCGCGGATCATGGCCATCAGCGGTGCGACGCCGGAGCCCCCGGCGACTAACAGGACCGCGTCCGGCTCGTCGGGACGCCAGGCGAACCAACCGCCGATAGGGCCGCGAAGTTCGAGCTGATCGCCGAGGCACATGTCGTCGACGAGATAGGCGGAGACCTCGCCGTCATCGACCCGTTGCACGGTGAGATCCAGTTGTCCGGCTTGGCTCGCAGAGGCGATGGAGTAACTGCGTTGAGCGCTGTAACCGTCGGGTGCGGTGAGCCGAACGTCGACGTGCTGTCCAGCCAGATGCCCCTGCCAGTCTGGCGCGGTGAAGGTCAAAGTACGTGCGGCAGCGGTCTCGCTATGGGTGCTGGTCAGCGTCACCGATTGCCAGGCTAGCCGCGCGGGTCGTCTGGCATCAGTCACCGTCGTAGCGCTGCTCACGCCATGGGTCACCGTAGCTGTGGTAGCCGAACCCTTCCCAGAATCCCGGACGGTCGTCGGTCATCAGCGTGAGCCCGTTCACCCATTTCGCCGACTTCCAGAAATACAGGTGAGGCACGAGCAGCCTAGCTGGGCCGCCATGCTCGGCCGGCAGAGGACGACCGTCGTACTCGTGCACGATCCATGCCTTCCCGTCGCGGAGGTCCGCGAGCGGAAGGTTGGTCGTGTATCCGCCGTAACTATGAGCCATCGCGAACTTTGCCGAGGTCGTGATGCCGTCCAGCAAGGTGTCTATTGCCACTCCGCGCCATGATGTGCCGAACTTCGACCATTTCGTGACGCAGTGAATATCTACGGTGGATTTCTGCTGAGGCAGCGCCATAAATTGCGGCCACGTCCAGGCGTGCTGCTGGCCTGTCTCCGTCGTGATCGTGAATTGCCAATGGTCCTGGGCAATCTGTGGTGTTGGCCCGGCGGAAAGTACGGGAAAGTCGCGGGTCTCGTACTGTCCTGGCGGGAGTTGGTCATTGCTACGGCCGCGGTGCCCGCCGAAGCCCCGCGTGACCACGGCCATCAGCGGGCCGCCAGATGCTGTTGGGAATTCATGGCTAGGGATGCTATCGCGTTTGGGTGATGCATCCCAGTCTCGGCGTGGCTCGGTCGCGTCGCCGGCACGCGGGGCAGCTCGTAAGGATTGGCCGGGACGCGATCACTAACACCTCGAGAACGGTGAGCACCCTTCGTCGGCTTGTCGCTTTTCGAGTGCGGGATACCGAAACCGGGGAGTGGCTCCGGTGTGACAGCGAGAGAGAGGAAGTCAATGAGCCCTGCGAAAAACAATGCATCCGCGGTGAGCGAGCAGAGAGTGTCCGCGTCGAGCCAGCCATGGCTGCACCAGCATGGTGTGGAGATCCAAAAGTTCGGCACCGTGCGCCAGTTCCCGTTGGGCCTGTCGCGGGACGCGCGGATGTACTCCTGCCAGCGGCTGAACCGGCTCCTTGCCGACATGCAGATCCTGTACGCGCTCTACAAGAAACACCACTGGCTCATGCGCGGCCCGACGTTCTACCAGCTGCACCTGTTGCTCGACAAGCACGCAGGGCAGCAGTTGGCGCTGATCGACACCGTCGCCGAACGCGTACAGACCCTCGGCGGTGTGGCGATCGGCGATCCGCGGCACATCGGCGAGATCACCCGGGTACCGCGCCCGCCGGACGGCGTCGAGGAGGTGCCCGCGATGCTGTCCCGGCTGCTCGAGGCGCACGAGCTAATCCTTGACGACGCGCACGATGCCGCGAAGCGGACGGCCGAGCTCGGTGACGACGGCACCAACGACCTGCTCGTCTCCGGCGTGATCCGTACCGGTGAGATGCAGGCGTGGTTCCTCGCCGAGAATCTCGTGGACACTCCGCTCGTGCACGCCTGAGCCCGGCGGTGACGGTCGG